>CALWGM010000053.1 GCA_944380065.1 uncultured Lachnospiraceae bacterium | reverse complement strand
CTGGCGCGACCGTTTCGGCGGTTCCATCTACAAGGGCGACGGTTCCCATGGCTGTCTGAACCTGCCGCCCAGCGTGGCGAAGCAGCTGTACGATATGATCGAGGCCGGGACGGCGATTCTGATTTATTAAAAAGACAATTTTATCATGTAAAAAGTCGGGGAGGACGATTGCTTTCACGGGCAGGCGTCCTCCTTTTGACATGCCGGATATGGAAAAAGCATTCAGAGTCTGCCCGGAGATACAGCGGACGGAATTTTTTTTGCCGGATTCTTAAAAATCCTGAAAACGTGTAATTATCCGGTTTTAAAAATCTTGAAAACGTGATAGATTAGGAAGAAGAAAGGAACAGGAATTCATATGGGAAAAACATTAGTAATTGCGGAAAAGCCTTCCGTGGGTCGGGATATCGCCCGGGTGCTTCGCTGCCCGAAGAAGCTGGACGGCGCACTGGAAGGGGAAAACTATGTGGTGACCTGGGGACTGGGACATCTGGTAACCCTGTGCGATCCGGAGCATTATGATAAAAAATATCAGGAATGGAAGATGGAGGATCTTCCCATGCTGCCGAAGCAGATGGAGATCGATGTGATCCGCCAGACGGCGAAGCAGTATCAGGCAGTGAAAAAACAGATTTACCGGAAGGACGTATCACAGATCGTGATTGCCACAGACGCTGGGCGTGAGGGAGAATTAGTCGCCCGCTGGATCCTGAAAAAGGCGGGAAATCAGAAGCCCTGCCGCCGGTTGTGGATTTCTTCTGTGACGGACAAGGCCATCCGGGAGGGATTCGCGCATCTGAGGGATGCGAAAGAGTACGAGCCGCTTTACCATGCGGCAGTCTGCCGGGCGGAGGCGGACTGGCTGGTGGGACTGAACGCCACCAGGGCGCTGACCTGCAAATATAACGCACAGCTGTCCTGCGGCCGTGTGCAGACGCCTACGCTGGCGATGATTGCGGCCAGAGAACAGGAAATCCGGCAGTTTGTGCCAAAGCCTTACTATGGACTGACACTGACCGCCGGAGGCATCGTATTTACCTGGCGGGATGGGAAAAGCGGCAGTTACCGGACATTCAGTAAAGAGCGGATCCAGGAGATTCAGAAAAAAATTGCCGGCCAGCCGTTTCACATCGCCAAAGTGGATGCGAAACGGAAGAAAAAACAGCCGCCGCTGCTGTATGACCTGACAGAGCTTCAGCGGGAGGCCAATCAGAAATTCGGGTTTTCCGCCAGGGAAACCCTGAATATCATGCAGCGGCTGTATGAGAATCATAAGGTGCTGACCTACCCCCGTACCGATTCCCGGTATCTGACTTCGGATGTGGTGGGAACCATCCGGGAGCGGCTGCAGGCCATCAATTCCGGCGCATACCGGGAGCTGGTGCTGCCGCTGCTGAAACAGAAGATCCAGGGAAAGCCCTCGTTTGTCAACGACAGCAGGGTCAGCGACCACCATGCCATCATTCCCACGGAGGAAGCTCCCTCCTGGATTCACATGAGCAATGAGGAGCGAAAGATCTATGACTTAGTGGCGCGCCGTTTCCTGGCAGTGCTTTATCCGGCCTGTGAGTATGAGGAGACCACCCTGATCGGGGAGATTGCCGGGGAGCAGTTTTTCGCCCGGGGGAACCGGGATCTGACGCCGGGCTGGAAAGCTGTCTATGAAAATTATGCCAAAGACGAGGAGGAGGAAGATTTAAAGAAACAGAATCTTCCTGAGGTAAAGCAGAAGCAGCAGATGGCAGTTTCCGGTATGAGAATGACAGAAGGGAAGACAAAGCCCCCGGCGCGTTTTACGGAGGGGACGCTGCTGTCCGCCATGGAAAACCCTGTGAAGTATATGGAGAGCCATGACAAACAGATGGCGAAGACTTTAGGGGAGACCGGAGGTCTGGGAACCGTTGCCACCCGGGCGGATATTATTGACAAACTGTTTTCTTCCTTCCTGCTGGAAAAGAAGGGGGAGGAGATTTATACTACGGCCAAAGCCCGTCAGCTGCTGGAATTCGTGCCGGAGGATCTGAAAAAACCGGAACTGACGGCAGAGTGGGAAATGAAGCTGTCGCGAATCGCAAAGGGTCAGCTGTCCCACCGGAAATTCATGAGCGATATCCGGGATTACACGGTGGAACTGGTAGACGAGATCAAACAGGGAGAGGGAACCTTCCGCCATGACAACCTGACGAATAAGATCTGTCCCCAGTGCGGCAAACGCCTGCTGGCGGTCAACGGAAAGAACAGCCGGATGCTGGTCTGCCAGGACAGAAACTGCGGCTACCGTCAGACTGTCGCAAAGAAGACCAACGCCCGCTGTCCGGTGTGCCACAAGCGGATGGAACTGATCGGGAAAGGGGAGGACGCATCCTTTGTGTGTGCCTGCGGGCATAAGGAACGCCTGAGCAAATTCCAGGAACGCCGGAAGAAAGAGGGGGCGGGCGTGTCCAAACGGGATGTACAGAATTATCTGAAAAAGCAGAAGAAGGAGGCGGAGACGCCCATCAATAACGCGTTTGCGGATGCGCTGAAGGGGATTCAGCTGAAGTAAAGTGCAGAAACTTAAAATTTATTAGTGTGGTTATGGGAACGCTGTCATCCTGCGGCGTGATTGGAAGGACAGCGGCTGAACCGCAGACGCAGCAGGAAACAGGAAGTATTTCGTCGAAAAATACAGAGGTAGAAAAAGAGAATGATTTTGTGGAATCAATTGTCTGGCAGGAGATAGAGAAGCCGGCTGCGCGCAGCTGGACGGAGACGGTTCTGCGGCTGCAGGAGCTGGGAGAGACAGACCCGGTCATTGCAGAAATCAGTGCCGATCTTTCATTGTATCCGCAGAATATGCTGGAAGCGCTGGCAAACAATCCGGAAATGGCCGGCTTTGTTGCGGGATATCCGGACAGATCCCTGGTAGCAGAAAAAGGATTGTCAGAATCGGAAAAGCGGCAGAAAATCCCCCTGTTACTGCAGTGGGATCCGCGTTGGGGATATCAGGCTTACGGGGAGAACAGTTGTATTGGCGTGTCGGGCTGCGGGCCGACCTGTCTGTCGATGGTGCTGTACGCACTGATCCGTGAAGAGACGCTGACCCCGGATCGGATCGCCGCATTCAGCATGGAAAATGGATATTACATAGAGGGGATCGGGACATCCTGGGAACTGATCTATGATTTCCCGGAATTATGCGGCGCCTATGTGGCAGAAATCGGGGCGGAAGAAACCGCGATGAAGGCAGAACTGGATGCCGGGCGTTTCCTGATCTGCGCTATGAAAAAAGGTGATTTTACAGCGGCGGGACATTTTATTGTGGTGTATGGTTATGATGAAAGCGGCTTTTTGGTCAATGACCCGAACTGTGTGGCAAGGAGTCGGAGAACATGGCCGTTTGGGCAGCTGCAGGGGCAGATCCGGGCAATCTGGTCTCTGGGAATATAAAGGGCGGCGGATATTAAAATTCACCGGCAGGGACTGCGTTTCTCAGAAAAATTAACATTTGTAAATGACAGGGCGGGATCATTTTTTTATAATGAAGAAGGAAATACGAAAGAGGGGAGGGATGTTTTCTGACCGCGTATGATTTTTTCGGCGGAGTTTATCATTTAAAAAGTGAAAAGATCCTGCAGGAGATCCAGGAGTCAGCGAAAGTCAGGAATCTGAAAAAGGGTGAATTTCTCATACGAATCGGGGAGATACAAAAGGATGTTTATTTCCTGGATTCTGGAATTTTCCGGGGATATTTTCTGAATAAGGACGGAAAGGAAATCACGGACTGCATTTGTTTCCGGCGCGGGACGGCGGCGATGGCGACCTGCCGCATGGAACCGGGCACGCCGTCGCCGATGGCGATTGAAATGCTGGAGGAGGGCCGCTTTTTTTGCGTCCCCATGCAGGTCATAGCCAGAATGCAGATGCATGATATGGAAATGGCCATATTGTACAATCAGTTGTTGACCGATGCTCTGGAAAGGAACTGGAAAATGAAGCAGGTGCTGGCGCAGTGTACTGCACTCCAGCGTTACCAGTGGTTCCTGGAAGAATATCCGGGGATCATAGACCAGGTCAATAACAAATACATCGCGTCTTTCCTTGGTATGACGCCGGTTTCCCTCAGCCGTTTGCGCAGGGAACTCAGAGGGAGGCAGGATTCAGGCGAACCCAAAGAGGAAAGCGCTTTGCAGGGCACGTAAACTGGATCTGAACCGAGATTCATGGGGACAAAGAGAAATGAAAAATTAGAGGCATCACGATAAAGGCGAATATGCTCCCTTCCGGACAGACAGGAAACGATTCCATACCTGCTGCCGGGAAGGGAGCATATCTGTGTTTGGCCATGGCATGTTTTTTGTGTCGTGTGAATTCTTATTTTCCTGCTGCCTTCCGGTACTCCCGGTATTGCAGCCAAAAATGGAGAAAGGAAATCATGTATACGATCAGCAGGATAGAAAAAATCAGCGTCAGGACATGGTCAGACGGATCGCTGCCGCGGCTCTGGGTATACAGGTTCGGAAGGATCAGCAGGAAGAAAATGATAAACAGGGGGATCATCCGCCCCTGGAAAACGCGTTTCATCATGTCGAGGCGGGAGGCGTCGTCGCAGAAAATTTCCTCTTCCCCGTCCATTTCAGCGATGGGTTTACGGAAATAGCTGTAGCCCGTGTAATCCTGCAGATATTCCCAGCCGCAGTCGCGGAATAGCTGGACATATTCTTCCCTGTGCGCTATGCCATCGGGATTATAATCCAGCTGATAAATTATGTCCTCCGGTTCACATCTCTGGAAATGGTAGAGGCCGATCAGGCTGACACTGACAAATTTCCAGCCCTGCTGATGCTGGGTTCTCAGATAATCCTGTTCTTTTTTCCACTGTGTAATCGAAAAAAATCGGAATGCGGTTTTGGTATCTTTCATCTCAGCGCACCTCCAGCATATTGTGATATAAGCGGTCAATCCGTTTCATTTCCAGATCAAGTACCTGGCGTCCCAGGTCGGTAATGCAGTAGATCTTCCGTTTGTCCTCCTCACGGATAAAACGGATCAGACCGTCCTTTTCCATTTTGGACAGGCTGCCGTACATGGTCCCGGGACTGATCCGGACTTCGCTGTCGGTCAGGCGGTCAACTTCCTGGATGATACTGTAGCCATGTGCTTCCCGGCGCAGGCACAGCAGAATATAAAATCCGGTCTCCGTCATCGGGACATAGACTTTTTTGATATGCGGGCTCATCCGGCACCTCCTATGCAGTGCGATGTATCGAACTACGATATTCTTGGTTTGAGTATAGCACCGCGATATATAAGTGTCAAGCAGAAAGAAATAGAAAACAGGAGGGAGCTGATGCTTGACAGATACTGAAAAATAAATCACAATAGAATCATAAGAGATACATTGCTGTAAATCGTAACGGGGGAATCCGGTTTATTAAAAATTAATATTTTATACTATGGACATAAAAGAGCCATTCTGTTATGATCAGGGCAGGCATAAATCGAAATCATCTGTCTGGGACGGCATAGCCGTCAAAAATCTTATTTTCTGTTTTCAGAGAACTTTCGGTGCCTGTGGGATTCACTTTTATTTTTTACTGGAGGAAGCAGGATGGCAATTGAATATGGGGAGAGCGATCTTCGGGTTCGTTATGAGAAGTACCGGAGGATTCTCGACAATCTTACGATCATGGATGATATTTTCATGCGGAATGTTCTGAATCAGCCGGCATGTACAGAGTATCTGCTGCAGATTATTATGCAGAATGAGGAGTTAAAGCTTCTGGACTGTATGGTGCAGAAGGATTTTAAGAATCTGCAGGGGCGTTCCGTATACATGGATTGTGTGGCGCAGGATACTGAGAAATGCAGATACGATGTGGAGGTCCAGCAGGATAATGGGGGAGCTTCATTCAAAAGGGCGAGATATCACAGCAGTCTTATGGATATGCATAGCCTGGAACCGGGACAGAATTTTGATGGTTTGCCAGAACATTTTGTCATATTTATTACACGGGAGGATGTATTGGGAAGCGGGCTGCAAATATATCATGCGGACAGAATCCTTCGGGAAACCGGAGAAGATTTTTCTGACGATTCACACATTATCTATGTGAATGCGGCAATACAGGATGATACCAGACTGGGACGGCTCATGCATGATCTTTTTTGTAAACATGCGGATGACATGTACAGTGAGGTTCTGGCAAAACGGGTGAAAGAGCTGAAGGAAACAGAGAGAGGAGTAGAGCATATGTGCAGGGCGATGGATGAACTTTATCATGAGGGAAAAGAAGAAGGCAGAAACGAGGGGAAACGGGAAATGGACCTGTCCATGGCGGAAATGGGGATATCGGCAGAAAAAATCGCGCAGGCCGCGAAGGAAAGCGTGAGCCTTGTCCGTCAGTGGATTTCGGAAGGAGCTGTTCCGGTAAAATAGCAGATTCTGCATGGGCAGATGGCCCAGGGAAAAGGAGACGGAGATGGAAAGAGAAATGCAGGATGAGGCGCTGGAACTGCTTCCGGCAACAGAGACAGAGGACGGTTTTCTCATCCGTCCGGGGTTATTTCAGGTGAACGGTGCGTCTGTGGTGCCGGGAGGAGTGAGTTTTACCATTTCATCCAGGGGAGCTTCCGCCTGTGAATTATGTCTGTTTCACAGGAATGCGGATGAACCTTTTGCGGTTCTGCCATTCCCGGATGACTGTCGGATCGGGGATACGTATTCGATGATCGTCTATGGGCTGGATATTACAGAATTAGAGTATGCTTACCGCATGGATGGCCCCTGGGATCCGGATCGGGGACTTATCTTTGACAGGACAAAATATCTGCTGGATCCCTATGCGCGGGCAGTGACCGGACAGAGTATCTGGGGCAGAAAACCGGCGCCGGAGACATCTTATCACGCCCGGGTGGTGCGGGATGTGTTTGACTGGAGCGGTTTTCAGGATTCCAAAGTGCCGTTTCAGGATATGATTATTTATGAGCTCCATGTGCGGGGTTTTACGAAGCATGAGAGTTCCGGCGTGAAGCATCGGGGAACCTTCCGCGGCCTGATGGAGAAAATCCCCTATCTGAAAGAACTGGGCGTGAACGCGGTGGAACTGATGCCCATTTTTGAATTTGACGAGATGGAGGATGAGAGGATCGTAGACGGAAAACGTCTGTTCAATTACTGGGGATACAATACGGTCTGTTTCTTTGCGCCCAATACCAGCTATGCTTCGGAAAAGGAATTCAACCGGGAAGGCACGGAACTGAAGGAACTGGTGCGGGAATTGAACGCCCATGGGATCGAGGTGATCCTGGATGTGGTATTTAACCACACGGCAGAGGGAGACGGGCGTGGGCCGTTCTTTTCTTTTAAGGGAATTGACAACAATATTTACTATATGCTGACGCCGGATGGAATGTACTATAATTTCTCTGGCGTGGGGAATACCCTGAACTGCAATCATCCGGTGGTGCGTCAGTTTATCCTGGACTGTCTGCGCTACTGGGTGGTGGAATACCGGGTAGACGGTTTCCGTTTTGATCTGGCGTCCATCCTGGGGCGGGATGAGGACGGGGCGCCGCTGTCCCGGCCGCCGCTGCTGGAGAGTCTGGCCTTCGACCCGATCCTGGGGCGTGTGAAGCTGATCGCCGAGGCCTGGGACGCGGGCGGGCTGTATCAGGTGGGTTCTTTCCCCTCCTGGAACCGCTGGGCGGAGTGGAACGGAAAATACCGGGATGATATGCGCCGGTTTCTAAAGGGGGACGGCGGCCTGGCCGCAGCGGCGATTCAGAGGATCCTGGGCTCGCCGGATCTGTATCCGCCGGATATCCGCCGGGATGCTTCCGTCAATTTCCTGAATTGCCACGACGGTTTTACGCTGTACGATCTTTACGCCTATCATGAAAAACATAACGAAGCCAACGGCTGGGGGAATACAGACGGCGCCAACGATAATAACAGCTGGAACTGCGGGGCGGAGGGGGAGACCCAAGACCCGGCGGTGCAGGCGCTGCGTGAACGGATGCGGAAGAACGCCATGGCGGTTCTCATGTGCAGCCGAGGGGCAGTGATGTTCCTGGCGGGGGATGAGTTTGGAAACACCCAGTATGGAAATAATAATGCCTACTGTCAGGATAACGAGGTTTCCTGGCTGGACTGGGGCAGGCTGAAGCAGTACCGGGGACTCCATGATTTTACGGCCAGCATGATTGCGTTCCGGAAAAAGCATCCGGTACTGCGGGGCAATACCGGAGCGGCCTCCTGCGGCTGGCCGGAGATTTCTTTTCATCATGGTTCCGCCTGGAATGACCGGGTGTATGATGATGCCCGTCAGATCGGGATCTTGTTTGCCGGACAGGACGACCAGGGTGAGGATGACTGCGTGATGCTCTGTGTCAATACTCACTGGGAGGCCCATGGGCAGGAATTACCGGAGCCGCCAGAGGGACGGCAGTGGAGGATGGTCTTCCATACAGGCTGTGAAGATCCGTTTTTCCCGGACACAGAGATCGCGGGCGGACATTTTGTGATCGGCGCCCGGGCGGTGGCGGCGCTGGAGTGTGTGTGAGATATGGCAGTTCCATGAAGGGATTTCATGGAACTGTATTTCTATGAAAATTTTTTCTTTTCTTTCCTAAATTCATGCGCAGTCATTCTTTTTTTGTGTTACCATATATTCACAAACAGGTTATATACAGGAAAATATGGAATCATACATCGGGGTACAGAGACTGTTTTTTGGAGATCGAGTCAGAAAAAAGAACAGACCGCACAACAGGAGGACAATATGATGTATCCGGAAGCAAACAGAGAGATCTGCGGTATGGAAAAGACAGAGAAAGAAAATTATATGGAGTACGGAGGCTTTGCGAAGGATCAGACGACCGGTATCTGGGAGCTGCTGTTTATCACCAGGGCATCCTCAGAGATCTGCCTCCGGCGCGCCATGCGGGAGGCAGACAGACGGAATCATCAGGAACAGAAAGACTATGATCTGCATTCCATCCGGATCCGATACCGGGTGGTGACGGTTGAGGCCTGTGGATGGGCGCAATCAGAAGCAGGGGCGATGGCGCTGGCATCGGCGGCCGATTTTATGCAGACAGACGCTGCGGACACGCCGATCGAGGAGCTGGGGCTGAGTACCCGGTCTTTCTCGGCGCTGCAGCGGGTGGGGATCTGTACCGTGGGGGATCTGGTCTGCCAGCCCTGGCAATCTTTGTCCGGTATCCGGAATATTGGCAGGCACAGCTTAGAGGAAATCATAGGGGCAGTTCAGGATTATGTGCCGGGCTGGGCCCCTGAGGGGAAAAATTTGTAATTACCCATTGCATATTTATCAGGATCCGGTATAATTAAAAATTGGTCGAAATACCTTGGTTGGATCAAGTTGGAGGATATACATGTCACAGGCGGTAGTAATAAAGAGTAATAAATATGGTATCAATCTGATTTTGGACAGGGATTTGCCTTTTGAGGAACTGCTCGATGCGATTATCGCTAAGTTTCTGGAATCCGAGAAGTTTTTCCGGAACGCGGAGGTTGCCATTTCTTTTGAAGGAAGGGAGCTGAACCAGGAGGAGGAATATCGGATTGTTGAGGCGATCACTCAGCAGACAAGCATTAAGATCATCTGCATTGTTGATAATGATGAGGCGCATGCACAGTTCGTCAAGGAGCAGATTGACGCTTACCAGGAAGCGGTGACCGGAAGAGACGGGGAATTTTACCGTGGTACGCTGCGGTCCGGTCAGGTATTAGAGAGCGCTTCCAGTATCGTTGTAGTGGGTGATGTGAATCCTGGAGCAAAAATCATTTCCAGGAAAAATATCGTGGTATTAGGCGCGTTGAATGGAAATGCATATGCGGGAGCCGGGGGAGACGGAAGCTGTTTTATCGCCGCGCTGGAAATGGATCCGATCCAGATCCAGATCGGGGATATATTGGCGAAGAGCCCTGATAAGCAGCAGAAGGCGAAAAGACCGCGCAGGAGATCCAAGGCGCCTGCGGCCGCGGAACCGCAGATTGCAATAGCAAAGGGCGGTAATATTTATATTCAACCGATCACAAAGGGATTATTAAACAGTATTTAAAGATGGAGGAATGGAATGAGCGAAGTAATTGTTATAACATCAGGAAAAGGTGGCGTCGGCAAGACAACTACCACAGCCAATGTGGGTACGGGTCTTGCCCAGTTGAATAAAAAAGTTGTGCTGATTGATACGGATATTGGTCTGAGAAACCTGGACGTGGTCATGGGACTGGAGAACCGGATTGTCTATAATCTGGTGGATGTAGTTGAGGGGAACTGCCGGATGAAACAGGCGCTGATCAAGGATAAAAAGTATCCGGAATTATACCTGCTTCCGTCTGCGCAGGCAAGAGACAAGACAGCGGTTACGCCGGAGCAGATGCAGAAACTGACCGATGAGCTGAGAGAAGAGTTCGACTATATCCTGCTGGATTGCCCGGCAGGTATCGAGCAGGGATTCCGGAACGCGATTGCAGGAGCAGACCGCGCGATTGTTGTCACAACGCCGGAAGTGTCTGCGATCCGGGACGCGGACAGAATCATCGGCCTGCTGGAGGCGAATGAATTAAACAAGACAGAACTGATCGTCAACCGCCTGCGTATGGATATGGTAAAACGCGGCGATATGATGTCCGTGGATGATGTGTGCGATATTCTTGCGATTCCGATTTTAGGGGTAGTGCCGGACGATGAGAATATTGTGATTTCCACAAACCAGGGTGTGCCCCTTGTTGGCAGCAACTGTCTGGCCGGACAGGCTTATGCGAACATCTGCAGACGGATTTTAGGAGAAACGGTGGAGTTTTTGAACCTGGAAGAGAAACAGGGCGTGTTCAATAAGTTAAAGAACCTGTTCAGGAAAAATTAGGAGGGGTTTGCCATGGGATTAATGGATTTTTTCAAAAGAAAGAGTTCCGGTGACGTAGCAAAAGACCGTTTGAAATTGCTCTTGGTGTCAGACCGCGCGAATTGTTCACCGGATGTGATGGAAATGATCAAGAACGATATTATACAGGTCATTTCCAAATATATGGAGATTGACGCCGAGGGGCTGGATATCCAGATTACGCAGACGGAATCAGAGGGAAGCAACGGCACCGTTCCGGCGCTGTTTGCGAATATCCCCATCCGTGATATGAAGCATCGGCCGTCCAAGTAAGGCAAAAGCATAATTTCGTATACGTACAGATTTTCTGACCGGGAATTCCCGGTCAGTTTTTTTGGCTTTTCATCTGTAATGATTCCTGTACACTGTTATATACTGGTAATTTTGAATAAGGCAGGATGGTCTGAAATTGCCGGTTGTTCCGGATATGGTTTCATGGTAAGATAATGGAAGAGTTGTTTCCACTGGTACGTACGGGGAATAATCATATCTGCATTACAAGATTTTCAATCACTTTCCATTGCGGATGCGGAAGATTATGGTAAGTACAGGAATCAGTTTTCAGTTATCCATATTTCCTTCAATGAACTTGGCGGAATGTGCTCTTCCTATGAGGAATATGTGGGAAAAATTGAGCGGCGCCTGGTGAGAGATCTGAAAAATGAGTATCCCGAAATGGAGATAGAGGAAAACGCTGACGCAGCAGATGTTCTTCTTGAACTGTATGCGGCAGATGAAAACGCCCGTTTCATTTTTGTTCTGGATGAATGGGATTTTATTTTTCACCAGAACTTTATTACAGAAAAGAATAAAAGAGAATATCTTGCTTTTTTGCGCAATCTGTTAAAGGACAGACCCTATGTATTGCTGGCGTACATGACAGGCATTCTTCCAATTGCGAAATATTCCAGCGGATCTGAACTGAATATGTTCAGTGAATTTACGTTGGCAGCAGAAGAGCGGTTTTCAGAATACTTCGGATTTACAGAAAAAGAAGTTGATATGCTGTTTGCCCGTTATGAGAAACAGAATCGAAAATCTCCCCAGGTAAC
>CALWGM010000052.1 GCA_944380065.1 uncultured Lachnospiraceae bacterium | reverse complement strand
GGAAATAAATGTTAATGCACATGGATTTGCTGACCCGCACCATCCCCTGGCTGTGAAAGCTATCTAAAAACTGCTGCAGCCCGTAATCAATCTGGTACACCTCTTTTTCCAGATAGGCAAAGCATTTGCGGTCTACGATCTCACAGTAATAGATCTCCGAGACAGCTAGCAGCCGTTCCCCGTGATCATTCTTTCCCACAACCGCCGTCATAGAGTCCAGGTAGGAAAACAGTCCCCGGATCTGGGCGTTCTCCTCCCGGTAGTGGATGTCCATATAATCTTCTGCCAGATTCTTTTCCCGGAATTTGTGTATCTGCATCGCGCTGCTTACTGACTCCTTTTTCCAAATATTCACACGATACCATGTTCACTAACTTCATGCTTCGCCTCCGGCTCGCATTCACTAAGTATTCACACGACATCATGTTAACATAGAAGCGCCGGGGATGCCAGCTATCTTTTCCTTTGGCTTGACTGTCCGCTATCGGTGCAGACAGCCGTCCACAATCTGGATTTTTTCATCCCCGTAATCGTAAACCCGCTGGTCATGAGTGACGATCACGATGGTACTGCGGCTCTCCCGCTGCAGTTTCAGCAGCGCTTCCATGAAAATATACACGTTTTTGCTGTCTAAGCTGGCAGTGGGTTCATCACACAGAATCAGCTGCGGAGCCGAAACAATCGCCCGGATGATGGCCACCCTCTGCTGCTCCCCGCCGGACAGGGCGGAAATCTGCTTTTTCTGGATCTGACCCAGGTTCAGCAGATCCAGATATTCCCCTGTCTGCCTGCGCACCTTCATGCTGATTTTCTGCTTCC
Organism: uncultured Lachnospiraceae bacterium; assembly: GCA_944380065.1. Lineage (GTDB taxonomy): Bacteria > Bacillota > Clostridia > Lachnospirales > Lachnospiraceae > Eubacterium_I. The sequence goes on along the minus strand of CALWGM010000052.1, from coordinate 6,705 downwards.
GCAGATAATAGGGAACCAGAATGTTGTCCTCCACATTCATAAAATCAAACAGATTCAGATTCTGGAACACGATCCCGATCTTTTCCAGCCGGATGCGGTCGCGGGTGCGCCGCCGCTCCCGCAGCATTTCTGTTTCCCCAATATGCACTTCTCCCCGCACCTGATCCAAAAGCCCTGCCATGGCATACAGCAACGTGGTTTTCCCGGAACCGGACGGCCCGGAGATGGTATAAATTTTTCCCTGCTCAAAAGAACAGTTGATATGGTTTAAGATCACTCTGTCCTTCCCCGCTTCCTGTACGGTATAGGTCAGATCCTGAACTGTAGCTGCATTCATCATTGTCTTTCCTCCTTCTCTGGTTGGTTATTGGTTTCATTCCATTGTAATCAACCTTTCCAAAAAGAAAATACTTCCATGTCTGAGCTGCATTCCAGGCTGCTTAAGTTGCAGCAGAAAACCAGAAATCCGCCCCTCCGTCTTCATTTTCTACTATTTTATCACACAAAAAAAGAACCACAGACCGGCATTCACCAGTCCATGATTCTTTTTTCTATGCTTTCCATTATTTCTTCATTTTACAGATCAACTCCCGGATCCGCTCCTCTGTCTCTTCCAATTCTGCCGCAATCACGGCAACATCCTTTCCCTTTTCCAGCTTTTTCCGGATCTGCAATGTCAGGAGCTGTTCTTCTCCCTGAGTTCTCCCCTCTTCCATACCAGAACGCCGGCCCTCTTCTATACCAGAGCGCCGCCCTTCCTCCAGACCGGAACGCCGGCCTTCCTTCCAGGCAGCTTCCCGCTCCTGGCGCATATGTTTCTCCTGATCGTATTCAAAAATACTCATCGCTCTCGCCTCCATCCTGTGGTTTTCAAGGAATTCCCTCAGAACATCCTCGCTGATACACTCCCGGATCGCGCGGTCCACCGCCTCCTCCAGGGACATCTCCTCCGTGTACTGCCGGATTTTATCTGTGTAGATGGCGTATTCCCGCAACTTGTACGTCCGGTTCACGGGCAGTACTGTGGTCGTTGTTGTTTTGTTTTCCATCATATCGTCTCCTTGTTTTTGTGCTGCAAAGAGACTCTCGCGCATGTGCTTTCAAACTTTCTGAGAATCCACAGTCCGCTCATATCCACGGGAATCTCTCTGCTGTTTTTGGGATTATAAAGCATTGAGATTTCCGGAATGTTTCAGAATATAAGATGCGGCAGACGCCGCCTTTGACTCAGACAAGCTGGAAAGATCATGCTTTATCTGTATCCTATCACATCTGTAAAAAAAACCAGTACACCAATACGATTTTATTTGATATACTTTCCATATCGGTTCTTGTTTGTTCCGTTCACAGAAACCGGGAGCATCCAGTCCGTGAACAGGTTTTATCCACAACCTGTCCATGTTCCGACAAACCTGCCGGAACGGAAAGGAACACCTATGCTTGAAATCTACTATATTGAAGATGATGAGGCCATTGCACAGTCCGTACAGCAATATCTGACAGCAAAAAACATGCAGGTACATATTTTCCCCAGGCTTTCTGAAGCGCGCCGCGCCTTGCTGGCACATACTCCCTCTGCTGTCCTGGTCGACTGGAATATGCCGGACGGGCAGGGAGATACGTTCTGCCGCTGGATCCGCGCACGCTGGAATGACCTCCCCATCCTCTTTCTCACAGTGCGCAGCGATCCCCATGATATGGTTTCCGTCTTTGGTCTGGGCGCAGACGATTATGTCGTCAAACCCTTTGACTTGAAAGTTCTGCATGCAAGAATTCTTGCGCTTCTGCGCAGGACAGAACACAGCCAGACTCCCCGGCTATCCTGTGATGCAATCCTCCTGGACAGAGAAAAAATGACGGTCTCCTGCGATCAGGAAGAGATTACACTAAGCCAGCCGGAATACCGTATCCTGCTTCTTCTGATGGAAAACAAGGGGAAAACCGTAACCCGCCAACAAATTCTGGAACAGGTCTGGGATGCCCGGGGAACTTATGTCAACGACAATACGCTGACCGTTACCATAAAGCGGCTGCGTGAAAAATTGCATCATCCAAACTGCCTGAAAACAATCCGCAGCTTTGGCTACCGCATGGAGGACAGCAAATGAACAAACCTTTTCCATCAAAACACCTGTGGATCCTGCCGGCAGCGGCTCTTCTGATTACCGCCGTCATCCTGACATCCGCCTGGGCGCATACCTTCCGGCAGACTGCTTTTTCACATGTATCTGCATTTTCCGAAACCCTGATCCATACTCATCCGGAAACAGAGGAACTCGTCTTAACTACTTTAAAAACATACCGGGAGCTTCCTGAAAAAGAACTGCAAAAAAACACTTTTCTGGGAACTTACGGATACCGGCCAGATGAATTCTGCCAAAAACCGGAAAAGCATCTGTGGATCTGCACTCTGATCCTGTTTTCTGCATGCGGAGGAATTTTTTTCACAGTCCTGTGGTCTGAAAACCGGCGGAACAAAGCGCGTATTTCTGAACTGACCGAGTATCTGGAACAGATCAACAGAGGCCATGCTGGAACTGCAATTCAGGACACAGAAGATGAATTTTCCATGCTTCAGGATGAAATGTATAAAACAGTAACCGAACTGTATCAGACCAGGGAGCAGGCTGTAAAAGTCAGGAAGGATTTTGCGGATAATCTGGCAAACATCGCCCACCAGATGAAAACCCCCATCACCTCCGCCCTGCTTTCCTGCCAGCTTCTAAAGCAGCCCGGTTCCGGCCTTTATAAAGCGCAGATTGAGAAATCTCTGCAGCGCCTGACAGTTCTGGAAGAATCCCTGCTGACCTTATCCCGGATTGATGCGGGCGCCCTGCAGCTTAAACATACAGAAATCGACGTCTATACCGTCCTGACACTGGCCGCAGACAATCTCTGTGATCTCCTGAAAGACGCAGACGTCCATGTTGAGATACCGGAGAAAGCCCCTGCCTCGATCTGCGGAGATCTGGAATGGACGATGGAAGCCCTGATAAATCTGATGAAAAACTGCATGGAACATTCTCCCTGCGGGGCAACCATCCGCTGCGATTACACGAAAAATCCTCTCTATACCGAAATCCTGATCCGGGACGAGGGAAATGGTTTTGATCCTGATGATATTCCGCACCTGTTTGAACGCTTTTACAGAGGCAGCCATCCTTCCGGAAACGGAGTCGGCATTGGGCTGGCGCTGGCAAAATCCATTGTAGAATTGCAAAATGGCACAATCCGCGCCCGGAATCTTCCGAATGGGGGAGCCTGTTTTGAAATCAGGATCTACAGTCACTGAGCTGTCACTTTTCCCTGCTATACTGAAAGAGTAAAAAAACAGGGAATCCTTATCAGGATTCCTCGATGGACAATAATCAGTCCGGGAAAGGAGGAACCCATGGAAATTTTAAAATGTAAGGGAGTTCGGAAAATCTATGGTTCCGGCGACAGCCAGGTCATTGCCCTGGACAGCGTCGACCTGTCCGTGGAAAAAGGGGAATTTACCGCAATTGTAGGTGCGTCCGGTTCCGGAAAATCCACGCTTTTACATATTCTCGGAACCGTAGACCGCCCAACCAAAGGAAGCGTCTGGATCGACGGAACGGATATCTCTGCCATGAATCCAACGCAGGCAGCGATTTTCCGGAGAAGGAAAATCGGCCTGGTTTATCAGTTTTATAACCTGATCCCGACGCTCACCATCCGCAAAAACATTCTGATGCCGCTTCTTCTGGATAAGAAAAAACCGACGCAGGAGTATTTCGAAACAGTAATCCACACACTGGGGATCGAGGACAAATTAGAAGCGCTCCCCAGCCAGCTGTCCGGCGGCCAGCAGCAGAGGGCTGCCATCGCCAGATCCCTGATCTACCGTCCGGCGATTCTGCTGGCAGACGAACCCACCGGAAATCTGGATCGGAAAAATTCAAGAGAAATTATGGATATGCTGAAGCTGTCCAACCGCAATCTGAGGCAGACCGTTCTGCTGGTTACCCATGATGAGAGAATTGCCCTGGAAGCAGACCGCATCATCACAATGGAAGACGGATGTATTGTCAGCGACCGGAAACGGAGGTGAATTTATGTGGAAAGATCATTCAGCAGACTATATCAGGCAAACAAAATCCTCTGCCGTCTCTGTCGTTGTTGCCGCCTTTATTTCCGCACTGTTCTTATCCCTGCTCTGTTCTCTGGCATACAACTTCTGGACTTATGAAACAGAACAGATTGTGATTGAGGAGGGCGACTGGCAGGGACGGATCAGCGGAAATCTGAAAGAAGATGACCTGATACAGCTCAAAAATTTTGCAAATGTAGAAAAAGTGATGGTCAATGAGAATCTTTCTGACGGTGAATCTCTGACGGTGGACATTTACTTTCACAATATGCGAACCGCTTACGAAGATATGTACCTGATTGCCGGACAGCTGCATCTGGATCCAGAGACTGTGTCCTGTCATGATCTGCTGCTGTCCCGTTATCTGATTCATGACCCGCAGGATGAAACGCCGCCGCTGCTTTTAACCTTCTATCTGATCCTGTTGATCGTGGTGTCTGTTTCCCTGATTTTAGTCATCCATAACTCATTTGCAGTATCCATGAATTCCAGGATTCGTCAACTGGGAATTTTCTCCAGCGTGGGAGCCACGCCCCGACAGATCCGCGTCGGCCTGATGCGGGAAACCGCCGCAGTTTGTACTGTACCGCTTTTCGCAGGCATCCTGCTTGGCATTCTTCTCAGTTCCGGAACAATCCAGGCTGTAAATCAGATTGCAGATCAGATTGCAGAAAGACATGAGGCTGTTTTTCAGTACCATCCTCTGATTTTCCTTCTGACTCTCCTGACTGCTGCCGCAACGGTCTTTCTTTCCGCCTGGATCCCGGCAGCCAAACTCAGCCGGACAACGCCGCTGGCGGCAATTGTTGGCACAGATGAATGGTTTCTGAAAAAGAAAAGAAAGTCCCCCGTTCTGGCGCTGCTGTTTGGAATTGAGGGCGAACTGGCCGGGAATGCCCTGAAGGCCCAGAGGAAGGCTTTTCGTACCTCGACCCTGTCGCTTACGCTCTCCTTTCTGGCTTTCACCATCCTGCTGTGCTTTTTTACCCTCTCCGGTATCAGCACAAACCATACTTATTTTGAACGCTACCAAAATGCCTGGGATATCATGACCGCCATAGAAGATACAGAAATCGATAATTTTAGCCAGGCAGATGCCATCCACCATATGCCCGGAAGTTCCGACACTATCATTTATCAGAAAGCACAGGCGGCATGTCTGATCCCGGAATCAGAACTCAGCGACGCAGTCAAAAACAGTGGCGGGCTGGAAGCACTGGCCGGGGATTCCGTTTCCAAAATTTCCGGCACCTATCAGGTCTCTGCTCCGATCGTCATTTTAGACGACTGCAGTTTTACGGCGTACTGCAGGCAGATCGGAATAGAACCAGACCAGTACGGAACGATTCTGCTCAATCAGATCTGGGACAGCCGCCACAGCGATTTCCGCTATCGCGAATACCTTCCTTTTGTGCAGGATACCGATCATATCGTTCTGCAAAACACAGATAACGGCCAGACCGTCACGCTTCCCGTACTTGCCGGTACACAAAAGCCTCCTGTTTTGAGGGAAGAATATGAAGATTACGCGCTGGTACAGTTTATCTCTGCCTCATCCTGGAGACAGATCTCCAATCAGATTGGCGGAACCGAAGAAGATCTGTATGTCCGTATACTGGCTGAAAACAGAACTGACCAGGACGCTTTGAATCGCATAGAAAATCAGATTGCAGATCTTTTAGAACAGAGTTACACATACACAATAGAAAACCGTATCCAGGAAAAGCTGGACAATGACAATATGATCCGGGGATATATGCTCCTGACCGGAGCGCTGTGCGCTCTGCTGGCCCTGATCGGCATTGCCAATGTATTTTCCAACACACTGAGTTTCCTGCAACAGCGCAAACGGGAATTTGCCCGCTATATCTCCATTGGCATGACCCCTGCTCAAATGCGGAAACTGTTTTGTGCAGAAGCATTCGTGATTGCAGGCAGACCGATTCTGATCACGCTGCCTCTGACTGTGATTTTCGTAAGCCTGATGATCACAGTTAGCAGTCTGGCTCCGTCAGAATTCTGGTCAGAAGCCCCCATCGGAATTATTACCGTTTTCATGCTGGCAGTCATTGGCTTTGTAGCGCTGGCCTATGTCATCGGCGGACGCCGGATCATGCAATGTAATCTGACAGAAGCTCTGCGAAGTCCGTGATTTTTATATGGTATAGCCCGCCTGCTTGTTTGCAGCAGGCGGGCTATACCATACATTCTTCCTCCAGTTTTTATTCAACACTCTTTTATTTTTTTGATCAACTCCCGGATCCGCTCCTCTGTCTCCTCTAATTCTGCAGCAATCACGGCAACATCCTTTCCCTTTGCCAGCTTTTTCCGGATCTGCAATGTCAGGAGCTGTTCTTCTCCCTGAGTTCTCCCCTCTTCCATACCAGAACGCCGGCCCTCCTCTATGCCGGCTTTCCAGGCGGCTTCCCGCTCCTGCCGCATATGTTTCTCCTGATCGTATTCAAAAATACTCATCGCTCTCGCCTCCATCCTGTGGTTTTCAAGGAATTCCCTCAGAATATCCTCTCTGATGCACTCCCGGATCGCGCGATCCACCGCCTCCTCCAGGGACATCTCCTCGGTATACTGCCGGA
>CALWGM010000051.1 GCA_944380065.1 uncultured Lachnospiraceae bacterium | reverse complement strand
GCGGCATTATGGAAATCCTTCCCGCCCCTGCCTGTTCACAGCAGTTTTTCCTGATATTCCTGCTGCAGAATTAATTTTCCATAACCCCCAGGAAATACTTGCGTTTGCAGATATTCTTGTGTACAATGTCACTTGATGCATTTTAATAAGAACATAACTGACAGGAGATTAGCATATGATCAGTGCAAATAACGTGACTTTACGAATCGGAAAAAAAGCCCTCTTCGAGGATGTCAATATTAAATTCACCGAGGGCAACTGTTATGGACTCATCGGAGCCAACGGCGCCGGCAAGTCCACTTTCTTGAAAATTTTAAACGGCCAGCTGGAGCCCACCTCCGGCGATGTGTCCATCACCCCCGGCCAGCGTCTCTCTTTCCTGCAGCAGGATCACTTCAAATACGACGCTTACCCGGTCCTGGATACGGTAATCATGGGAAATGCCCGCCTCTATGAGATCATGAAGGAGAAGGAAGCCATCTACATGAAGGAGGACTTTACCGATGAGGACGGCATCCGGGCCAGCGAGTTAGAGGCCGAGTTTGCCGATATGGACGGCTGGAACGCGGAGTCCGACGCCGCCACCCTCTTAAACGGTCTCGGCGTGGATACGGAGTACCACTATATGATGATGAGCGAGATGCCCGGCCCCTTAAAGGTGAAGATCCTGCTGGCCCAGGCGCTGTTCGGCAACCCGGACATCCTGCTTTTGGACGAGCCCACCAACAACCTGGATCTGGACGCCATCGCATGGCTGGAAGAGTTCCTGATCAACTTTGAGAATACGGTGATCGTGGTTTCCCATGACCGTTATTTCTTAAATAAGGTCTGCACCCACATTGCCGATATTGACTATGGAAAGATCCAGCTCTATGCCGGAAACTATGATTTCTGGTATGAGTCCAGCCAGCTGATGATCAAGCAGATGAAGGAAGCCAACAAAAAGAAAGAGGAAAAGATCAAAGAGCTGCAGGAGTTCATCTCCCGCTTCTCTGCCAATGCTTCCAAATCCAAGCAGGCCACTTCCCGAAAGAGAGCCCTGGAGAAAATCCAGCTGGATGAGATCAGACCCTCCAGCCGGAAATATCCCTACATCGATTTCCGCCCCTCCCGGGAGATCGGAAATGAGGTTTTAATGGTAGAGGGGCTTTCCAAAACCATCGACGGCGTGAAGGTTCTGGACAATATCTCCTTCATTGTAGGCCGGGAGGATAAAATTGCTTTTGTTGGAAGTAATGAGCTGGCCAAAACCACTCTGTTCAAGATCATTACCGGCGAGATGGAGCCGGATGAGGGTACCTACAAATGGGGCGTGACCACCAGCCAGTCCTATTTCCCCAAAGATAACACCAAAATTTTCGACACCGATCTGATCATTGTGGACTGGCTGACCCAGTTCTCCGAGATCAAGGACGCCACCTATGTGCGCGGTTTCCTGGGACGGATGCTGTTCCCCGGCGAGGACGGCGTAAAGAAGATGCGTGTGCTCTCCGGAGGAGAGAAGGTACGTGTCCTGTTCTCCCGGATGATGATCGAAGCCTCCAACGTGCTGATCCTGGACGAGCCCACCGACCACCTGGACATGGAATCCATCACCGCCCTGAACAACGGGCTGATCAAATTCCCCGGCGTGCTGCTGTTCGCATCCCGTGACCATCAGATCGTGGAAACCACAGCCAACCGGATCATCGAATTCCTGCCAGGCGGCACCATGATCGACAAGATCACCACCTACGATGAATACCTGGCCAGCGACGAGATGGCAAGAAAACGTCAGGTATACACCATGGCAGAATCCGACAAAGAAGATAATTAGAATTTTTTACACAAAAAGAGACAGCCCCGCCGAATCCAGATTTTTTCAGAATTCCCACGGAACTGTCTCTTTTTGTTTTATGTCGCTTTTCTGGCACCTACCCACTATTCCTGCCGCAGCGTATACGGGAAATCCACCTTCATATCCCGGAAATAGTATTCCCGGTCGCGCTCGTCAATCTTTCTCACCACACGGCAGGGGCTTCCCATGGCCACCACATCCGCCGGAATATCTCTTGTCACCACGCTTCCGGCTCCGATGATAGCGTTATCGCCGATAGTCACGCCGGGAAGTACCACCGCGTTGCTGCCGATCCACACATTTTTCCCGATATGGATGGGAAGAGAGTAGTGAGCCACCATCTCCCGGTACAGCGGATACGCCGGATGCCCGGTGGTACACAGCACCACATTAGGTCCCAGCATGGTCTTATCCCCGATATAAATATTGGCGTCGTCCACCACGCTCAGGTTGAAATTCGCGTAGAAACTCCCCTCTAAAAACAGATGGCAGCCATAGGACATATGGACGCCGTCCTCAATGAACACCCGTCCGTCACATTTCCCCAAAAGCCCTTTTAACAGCGCCTGCCGTTTTTCCTGATCTGCCGGGCTGGTGTGATTGTACTCAAACATCACTTCCTTGCAGTGCCTGCGCAGCGCGTCCAGCTCCTGCTCCTGGGCGATATCCACCGGATCCGTATGCCCGTGCTCATAAAATAACATTCCATTTTCAATTCGGTCTTTTAAATGCATTGTGTATCTCCTCCTGATTCTTTATTGTCTGTTCCCGGTGCGGCATCCCCGCTATACGGCCATCCTCTTTTTACACTTCCGGAATCAGGCTCAGAAACGCTCCCAGATTTCCTCTCTTTCCGTGACTGGCCCGATGGGAAAATAAAAACTCCGGGTTACAGCAGGTGCAGATATCTGTCACCGACAGACGACCGGGCTGCACCCCGGCTTCCAGCAAAACAATCTCATTGGCCTTCCAGAGATTCAGCTGGTATTTTCCGTTTCCCTTTTCCTCTAAGATCTCCGCTTCCCGGTTCGGAAATTCTCTCCAAAATACCTCCGCCACATCCACGCTGACCTCATAACAGTCCTGGCAGATGGACGGTCCGATGGCGCAGATCACATCTTCCGCATCCGTGCCATACTGTTCCTTCATCGCCTTCAGGGTAACCTGCCCCATCCGCGCCGCCGTTCCCCTCCAGCCGGAGTGGGACAGACCGATGGCCCGGTGTACCGGATCCACAAAATAGAGGGGCACGCAATCCGCGTAAAAGGTTGCCAGGGTCAGACCCGGAACATTGGTAATGAGGCCGTCCACATCGGTGTAATCCTTCGGCCGGGTCAACCCTTTCCCGGCATCCGCTTCCGTCACTGTCCGCACATTCGTTGTATGAGTCTGATCAGAACAGACGATTCGCATGAAATCCACATCCAGTGCCTGTGCCACCCGGCGGTAGTTTTCGGTCACTGCCTCCGGATCATCGCCTCTGATAAAGCTGAGGTTCAGGGTGGAAAAGATCCCTTGGCTGACGCCTCCCAGCCTGGTAGTAAAACAGTGCCTCACCATCCCCGTCCCGCTCAGGGCCGGAAACTGCAGCATCGGGAAATCCAGTACTTCTTCCCGCTCTCCCGCTTCACACCTGATTTTATTGCCGCAGACCGGAACCGTTTTCAGCTCCATCCCCCTGCGGTTTCCTGTTCTCTTCCAATCCATCGCGTCCTCCATCCGAACAGCCCGGCGGCCGCTTCCCGCCCGGCTGCTCATCCAAATCTCCCACAGTAGGGAAACGCATTCTCTATCATCTCCATACTCTGCTCCGACACAGCCGCCACATCAAAACGCACCGGCGTATCTGCCGGCAGATGGTTTCTATATAAATAGAAAGAAGCCACATTACAGATCCGTCGCTGTTTCCGGGCGTCCACCGCCTCCGAAGGCATACCGTACCGGGCTGTGCTCCGGTACTTGACTTCCACAAACACCAGATACCCGTCCTTCTCGGCAATCAGATCCACTTCCCCGAATTTGCAGCGGAAATTCCGCTCCCGGATCCGGTATCCCGCCCTCTGCAGATGCTCCGCCGCCAGCCGCTCATACTTATCCCCGACTCTTCTCTTATTTTCCTGCAAAAATACTTTCCTCCGCCCCTTCTGTCCCGTCCGGTTCCCCCACAAAATGTCCGATAAAGGATCTTCTGTGGATGGGCGTCGGCCCGTAGGTCTTCAGCGCCTGAATATGCGCCGCTGAACCATAGCCCTTGTTGGACGCAAACTCATACTCCGGCATCAGACGGTCATACTCCACCATCAGACGGTCCCTGGTCACTTTGGCGATGATACTGGCCGCCCCGATGGAAATGCTCTTCGCATCCCCTTTGATGATGGGGATCTGGGGGATCTCCACCTCCGGGATCGTCACCGCGTCGTTCAGCAGCAATGTGGGCTGCGGATTCAGTTTCCCGATGGCCTCCCGCATGGCCTCATAAGTCGCCTGCAGAATGTTGATCTCATCGATCCGGGCCGGGCTGCGCATACCGATCCCCACAGCCACAGCCTGTTCCATGATCACATCATACAGCTCCTCCCGCTTTTTGGCGGTCAGCTTTTTGGAATCATTGATATATAAAATCTGGCAGTCCTTCGGCAGAATCACCGCGGCCGCCACCACCGGCCCGGCCAGCGGCCCCCGGCCCACCTCGTCGATCCCGCAGATATATGCATACTCCCCATATTTTTTTTCGTAACGCTTCAGCTGCTCCGTGCGGGCGATCTCCTGCCGGTATTTTTTCAGGCGTTTTTCAGCCTGTGTCACCAGCGCCTGAACGCCCATGCGCCCATCCGCCCGGTATGTTTCTATAAAATCCTGCAGCTGTCCGTCCGAAAGTGATTTCAACGCCGCCCTGATCTCACCGATTTTTATCATCTGTCCTCCCGCTTTCTGTTTGAAATGAACGTCCTTTTTTCACAGTCCGGCTCACCGCTGTCCTGTTTCGTCCGTTTCTTTTTCTTCCTGTTCCGGCCATTCCAGCGTGATCCTTCCGATGACGCCACTGCGGAACTCATCGATCACTAAGGAAGCGGCTTTGCTGTAATCCAGCTCCCCGCCTGCCCGGATGCAGTTTCTGTTTTCGGCAATCTCCTTCAGGATATCCGCCGCCTGTTCCCGTTCCTCAGAAATCTGATAACGGTCTGCCAGCGCCCCCGGATAAGCTTCCTTCAGAAATGAGATCAGCTTCAGCGACAGTTCATCCAGATTCAGCAGTTCATCGTTCATGGAGCCGATCAGCGCCAGCTTCATTCCCACTTCCTGATCCTCAAATCTCGGCCACAGAATCCCCGGCGTATCCAAAAGCTCCACATTCTTATTCAGCCGGATCCACTGTTTCCCTTTCGTCACCCCGGGTTTATTCCCGGTCTTTGCGCAGGCTTTCCCTGCAAACGTATTAATAAACGTAGATTTCCCCACGTTGGGGATCCCCGCCACCATCGCCCGGATGGGACGGTTTTTGATTCCCCTCCGGCGGTCGCGCTCAATCTTTTCTCTGCAGGCGTCCAAAATCGTATTCTGGATCGTCTTCATGGCGTTTTTGCGCCTGGCGTCCAGCTCCACCACGAAAAATCCTTTTCCCCGGAAATACGCCGCCCACGCCTGGTTCTGTCTCTCATCCGCCAGATCTGCCTTGTTCAGCAGGATCAGGCGGAATTTATGTTTCCCCAGCTCATCAATATCGGGATTCCTGCTGGACAGCGGAACCCTCGCATCCACCAGTTCAATCACCAGGTCTACTAATTTTATATCTTCCTGCATCTGACGCTTTGCCTTCGTCATATGCCCCGGATACCATTGAAAATGCATCGCATGTTCTCCTCTCACCGGGCGCTACCCACACAGCCGGCGGTCGCTGCCCTTTTTTGTTTCCTGCAGATACAGCCTGCAGACACTTATTTTACCCGTCCCATGTCGCGGAGGGAATCCATATGGAACCAGACCTTCCCTGCAATACAGTCCTTCTGAATATTGCCGATATTGGCGTACCGGCTGTCCTCGCTGCTGTTGCGGTTATCGCCCAGCACAAAAAACTCGCCGTCCTCCACCGTGATCTCCTCCTCCGCCAGCCCGGCGTTCTGGATCGCTTCTGTATCCTCCTCATCAAACATTTCACCGTTGACATAGAGGATCCCGTCTCTAATCTGCACGGTATCTCCCGGAACAGCCACCACCCGCTTGATATAGTAATGGCTGTCGTCGTTCTCGTTTAATGTGAAAACCACCACATCCCCAGATTTTGGATCTGTCAGGTTATACGTAAACCGGTTCACCAGCACGGACTCACCGTCTGTCAGCGTATCTTCCATCGAATTCCCCACCACCGTGACCTTCATTCCCACACAGTAAACCAGTACGAACGCGATAAAAAGCGTGATCGCAATCTCACCGATCAACAGCGCCATACTCCGGGCTGCCGTCAGTGTCACTTTCTTCCTTTTCCTCCGAAAACTCAGTCCCCTGGACCGGAAAAATGGCATAACAAATCCTCCTGTATCTCTGAACGTATCATTTCCTCTTATCCGCTGCCTGTCCCTGCAGACTCCCGGCAGGCGAAAAGACCAAAGCCCGGAGGTTACAGGCAATCACATTGTACTACATCAGCCCGGCAGATACAACCGGGCAATTTCCCTGACAGCAGGTTTCTCATTCCCCTCCCAGATACCTGTCCCGGGTGTCCCGGATAGCCCGGGTTAAGATCTGAAACTCCTGCTCCATATGCAGATACCCGGGAATGGCCTCACCGATCCTGATGAGATCCAGGCGGATCTTCTCTGCGATCCTGCTGTCGCTTTTCTTTCCCAGCCCCCAGATCACAGAAGTATAATTTTTATCAATGGTACAGATTTTGATATACCTCAGGGTAACCTGGCACAGTTCCCGGTACATCAGATCCTGTGGAAACCCGGAGTCCGCATCCAGCCCTAATTTCTGCAGATTTTTCTGCACCGTCTTTCTGTTTTTTCTTTCCCCGAACATCACGTCCAGATTTTCCGCCGTCATTTTCAGCTGCAGAAAATTTAATTGTTTCATTTTCAAGTTTTCCCTCAGACGCACGGCGACCCGGACTGCATCTTTACCATGCATTCCTTCTGATAAAACGCAACGCCGTATTTCAGTATGTTCTGATAGCCTTCCTGGCGCAGATCCGCCTCGTATTTCTTCTCCTCAATCTGCGCCAGCGCTTCCCTGCATTTTTCTTCCAGCCCCTGATACGTCCTGGAGACCTTGATTTCTATAATGATGGCTTTCCCACGCACGCTGGGGTAGCGGATCAGAATATCCGGCCTGCCCTTCCCGGACTCCCGGTTCGACTGAACAATGTAACGATGCTTCCCCATCTGTTTCAGCATCCCGGCCAGAAATCCATGATAGTAACTCTCCTGATAATCATAAAAACTGATGGTCTCCATCAGATGCTCGGACAGAATTTCTGCCATCGTCTCCGTATCGCCGTTTAAAATGCTTTCATACAGCGGCAACAGATTCTCACTGCTGGTTTTCTCTTCAAACCAGCGCAGAACAGCATTTTTATAAATATAACGGACTTCCCGGTTCGGAATCGCCATCTCCATGAAAATCGTGTCCCCTTCCTGATATTCTCTGATCTTTTTCAGGTAACCGGTAAAAAACAGAAAATTCCAGAGATTGTCCTGTGTGGAATCCATATCGTCATAGGTAATATCCTCATGGATGGGCTTGGTAAGCGTCTCTCCCTCAATCAGCGCTTCGATTTCTTTCTTTACTGCAAAATCCGCCTGCTCCACCAGCGTCCGCACAATACTGTTGGAGCTGGTATTGGACCAGTAAGGCTTCGCGAACGCCTTTTTATTGCGGTAACAGGAATACAGATAATTAATCACGCTCCATGGGTTATACACCTCTGTATTTCCAAACTGATACCCGTCATACCACTGCCTTACCGTTTCCAGATTCTCCTCCAGACCATAATCTGTCAGCATCTGCTTCACCTCTTCCGCAGTAAAACCGAAATACTCCGCAAAGGCTTCTGCTGTGATGGACATCACATTCAGATTATTCAGTCCGGTAAAAATCGATTCTCTGCTGATCCGCAGACATCCTGTTATGACAGCAAATTCCAGATGTTCATTTGTCTTTAACGCCGACTCAAACATGGAACGGATCAGGGCAACCATCCGGTCATAAAAACCATTGAAATACGCATTTTCCAGCGGCACATCGTACTCATCAATCAGAATCACTGTCTTTTTTCCGTAATACCGGAACAGACAGTCGGAAAGAAACTTCAGGGCGTCCAGATACTCCTCCGGATCCGCTTTCCGCTCAATAAATCTCAGGAACTTCTCCCGGTCTGTCTCATAGGAAATTTCCGACAGAATCCGGTCATGACGTCTGAATTCCCCGGCAATCGCTTCCTTCAGGCAATAGAACGCGTCCTCATAGGTCGCCTGCTTCATGGATTTCAGCGTAACCATGATCACCGGGTACTGCCCCATCTGACCGATATATTTCTCCCCCGCTTCCATGATCTTTGTCCCGGCAAACAGTCTTTCAGCCCCCGAAAATTCTGCCCCCAGAAAATAGCGGAACATACTCAGATTCAGTGTTTTTCCGAAACGCCGGGGGCGGGTAAACAAATTGACCTTCCCTTTCCTGTCCAGCAAATCTTTCATAAAAAGTGTTTTATCCACATAATAGTAATCATGGCTGATCAAATCTTCAAAATCATCCACGCCAATCGGCAGCGGTTTCCATTCCATGTAAAACGCCTCCCTTCCAAACTGTAGTTTCATTTTACTACGTTTGAAAAAGAGGCGCAAGAAGAACCGGGAACACCCATTTTCTCATGTTCTGTTTGTCCTGCAGTGACCGCCGACTGATGCCATCCCCAACCGCAGGGATTACTTCCCTTCTTCATACGGGAAACTGACCTCCCAGCCCGTCCTGCCCTCACAGACAGAGATCTGCCCCTTCTCCATAGTCTGCCAGATCCCGCTTCCCGCCTCCTCCAAATGTTTCAGCGTTTCCCGGTGAGGATGCCCGTACCGGTTATCCTTCCCGGCGGAGATCACGGTATACTGTGGATCAGCCTGCCCTAAGAACGCCTCCCCGGAGGACGTGCGGGATCCGTGGTGGGCCGCTTTCAGGATGGTGCACGGCTCAATCAGCCCCCGTTTACACAGCGTCTCCTCGACTGCCGCGTCGATATCTCCGGTAAAAAGGACAGACAGCCCCTGATGTCTGAACGCCCAGACCTGTGAAAGAGCATTTTTTTCTCCGCCCTCTTCATCGGCCGCCGGATACAGGCACTCCATCCGGCAGCCGGCCAGCTGCAGGGAATCCCCTGCCTGCACGCGGACCACCTCTGTGCCGTTCTGTCCGGCCGCCAGTTCCAGCGCCCGGACAGAATCGTCCTCTGGCGCCGCCTCCGCCAGCAGCAGATAGCGGACGGGATACCCGGCCTGCATCAGTTCCAGCGCCCCGGAACAATGATCTTCATCGGCATGGCTGATGATCCAGACGTCCACGCTCTGTACCCGGTGATATTTGAGAAACGGTTCGATCCGGTATTTTCCCACCTGTTTTTCATCCGAACTCCCGCCGTCGATCATCACATGGGTACCCTCGCCGTCCGTCAGGTAGATCCCGTCCCCCTGGGACACATCCAGAAAATCCACCCGGCACACCTGTCTCCCCGGTACAAACAGCAGCAGAGACAGAAAAACTGTCACCGGAAGGAAGCCGAGTTGCCCCCATCTGCCGCTGGCTGCTGTCCCGGCGAAAGGCCAGGGCAGGCGTCCCCCGCAGG
>CALWGM010000050.1 GCA_944380065.1 uncultured Lachnospiraceae bacterium | reverse complement strand
CCGGCATGGCATCTGTAAAGACGCCGCCCGTAAAGGTGATGGCCGCCAGGGACAGTATAATGATCACAAATCCTAAAATATCCCAGATCACTGCGGCGATCAGCTTGCTGGCCACCAGCATCCAGGTAGGTACCGGAAGCGTATGCATCAGATATCCTTCCCCTTCCAGCAGATTCTTGTAAAAACGCTGCAGAATCACCACGAACGTCACAACCACCATGGCGACCAGCATCACGAAGTACGCCACGATTAAGATTGCCAGCGCGGCAAGCCGGATCCCGTCATGGTTCCATATCGCAACGGACATGGTCAGGTAACGTCTCCCCAGCAGTCCGATCATCAGCGACAGGATCAGGATCACCAGGTAAATCACCCCGAACATCCGTCCGGTGGATTTAAACTCATATTTCAATAATTTTCCTAACATCTGAATACCTCCCGGAATAATTCATCCACAGATTTCCCTTCTGTTTCTCTGATCTCATCCACTTCCCGATGGCAGACCACTCTGCCCTGGTTCAGGAAGACTACCTCATCCAGCACCCGCTCGATATCGGCAATCAGGTGGGTGGACAGCATCACCAGCGCGTCCTCGGAGTAGTTCTGGATGATGGTGCTCAAAATGTAATCCCGCGCCGCCGGATCCACACCGCCGATGGGCTCATCCAGGAAATAGATCTTTGCTTTCCGACTCATGGCCAGGATCAGCTGGATCTTCTCCTTGTTTCCCTTGGAAAGCGTCTTCAGCCGTGAGCTTTCCAGCAGTCCCAGGTTCACGATCATTTCCCTGGCCTTTTTCTCATCAAAGTCCCGGTAAAAGTCTGCGAACATCCCCACCAGGCTGTCTATATTCATCCAGTCCGGCAGATAACTGGCATCCGGCAGATAGGAAACAACCGCCTTGCTCTCCTTCCCCGGCCAGTGTCCGTCCAGCAGTATTTCACCCGCCGATGGCGTCAGCAGCCCGTTGGCGATCTTCAGAAGCGTTGTCTTCCCGCTGCCGTTCGGCCCCAGCAGGCCGACGATCCTGCCGCTGCCCAGAGTCAGGTTCACCTGATCCAGCGCCCGGACGCCGCCGTAATCCTTGCACAGATTCCTGCACGTTACAATATGATCATTCATCCTTCTTTTCCTCCCTCGCTTCACGAATCAGTTCGATAATCTCTGTCTCACTCAGTCCCAGATTTTCCATCTGCTTCAAAAATACATCTACCGCGCCTCTGGCCGCCTGTTTCTTCATTTTCAGAATCCTCCCTGTGTCCTCTGTCACAAATCTGCCGGCTGTCCGCTGAGAAAAAAGCAGTTCCTGCCGCTCCAGCTCTGCCAGCGCCTTCTGCATGGTATTGGGATTCACCTCCGCCTCTGCGGCAAGCTCCCGCACCGACGGCAGCCGGCCGCCCGGCAGATAGAAGCCTGTGGCGATCCGGTTCGAGATCTGCTCCACCAGCTGCAGATAGATGGAACGATCATTGTTAAACCTCCATCCCACTTCCTGTTCCCTCCTTCTGAGAATCACTTCTTTTTCTGTACTATTGTATTATTGTATTACTTGCTTAATACAATAATACTCTTCCTCTGTTTTGTCAATCCCCTTTTTGCATATTTTATGAATGACATCACAATCTGATTGATGCAGCATACGGATGATGCTAAAATAAATGCATACAAAAAGGCTGCCAGCCCTGGCGCCCGCACCGGCGGACGACAGGGCTTCAGCCGTCAGAAAGGGAAAACTGCCAATGACCACACAGCAGATCGAATTATTTTTATCTCTGGCAAACCATCTGAATTTCACCAAAACAGCAAAGGAATTTTTTACTACGCAGCCCACGGTCAGCCGCCAGATCAGCCTGCTGGAGGAGGAGATGGGCTTTCCGCTGTTTGTGCGCAGCAAAAAGGAAGTCCGCCTCACCTATCAGGGAGCCATCATGGTACAAAAATGCCGCGAGGCTCTGGAAGCGATTCAGAGCGGCATCCGGGAAGTTATGAACCTGAATCTGAACGGGGATATGGATCTGAAGATCGGCAGTCTGGAGGGAATGGATCTGGATATCTTCGTGGCGCCCACAGCGGCCTACTTTAATAAAAGGTATCCCAATGTAACGATCTCCATCGAGCGGCGCTCTTTCGGGGAGCTGCGGGATCGACTGGACAATGGCCTGCTGGATCTGATCTTTACCCTCAGCTTTGAGACAAGATATCTGCGGGATATCGTATATGACCAGTATTACCCTGTCCAGGCCGGGATCCTGATGTCCGCCGGCCATCCCCTGGCCGGAAAGCAGCATCTCCAGCCGGAGGATTTCTGTGGGGAAACCTTTATCCTGCCCGATGATTCCGACTCCCCGGGACGGACAGAGGAACTGCAGAACATTCTGGCAAAAGCAGGAATCCGCTGCGGCAGGATCCTCTACGTCCCCAACCAGGAGTCCATTCTGTTAAACATCCGCTCCGGGAAGGGGATGGCTCTTTTGGATAACAGCCTGCGGGAAGCTTACGATGAACGTTACTGCTTTTTCCCCCTGTCCCGGGAAATTGCCCCGCTGTCTGTGGTGTGCGCCTGGAAACGCGGCAACCTGAACCCGGCGGTGGCGTTATATACCACGATGCTGAAAGAACGTGATTTTATTGACGTGTTCGCAAACTGATATACAGAATCTGTATCAGTTGATTGAAAAAGACAATTTCACAAAGTCCGGCGGATTTGCTACACTTGGAAACAGAAACAGACAGAGCAGTGAACACAACCGGCCGTCCTCTGCAGTCAGGCGGCGAACCGGTCTCTGCCGCAGCCAGATCGAACCACAGGAGGAATCAAACCATGAGTGAAAACACAGCCAGTCAGATGCCGCCCATCGCAGTCCGCGATATGCGGGTACAGACAGCCGTAAACTGCCAGACCCCGGATCGGGTGCCCTTTGTACCCAGTCTGGGAAATGTCTATTGCCTGGAGTACGGAGTTACCATCAAAGAAGCTATGACCGATATCCGGAAGGTGATTCCGGCCATGGACGAAGTATGCCGGGAGATCGATCCGGACGCGTTATTCGTCCCCACCTTTTTTCCGATGAAGACCATGGAGCGCCTGGACTCCCAGTGTATGGGATGGCCTGGCTCCAAACCGGAATTCGGCGACAATGCCGCCTACCAGATGTTTGACAACACCTATCTGGAAGATGACGATTATGAGGAATTTTTAAAGGATCCCAGCCGTTTCCTGCTGAATAAGGTCCTTTCTAAAAAATACGCGGCGCTCTCCGGCCTGTCCATGCTCAATCCCTACTCCCTGTGCGGGACGACGGTCTTAGGCTTCGGCGCGCTGGCTGCCCCGCCCATGAAAGCGGCGCTCCAGTCTATGCTGGAGGCGGCGGACATTACCGCAGAATACCTGCAGGGAATGATGGAACTGAGCATGCATGCCATCGGGAACGGCTATCCCATCTGGGGTGATTTTGTGGTGATGAATCCGTTTGACGAGTTTGCCGACAACATCCGCGGCCTGGTCAACACGGTGATGGATCTGAAAACTGACCCGGATCTGCTGGCCGAAGCAGTAAACCGGTTTGCAGACGTGAATATCCCGTCCGCCATCGCCCAGGCAAAGATGATGCACGCAAAATATGCGTTTATCCCGCTCCATGTAGGCATTGACGAGTTCATGTCTCCGGATGATTACCACGATTACTACTGGCCGCCCCTGAAACGGCTGCTGGATGAGCTGATCAAAAATGAGATTACGCCGATGGTAATGTGCGAGGGGAACTACTACACCCGGCTGGAGACATTAAAGGAGATTCAGAAAGGAAAAGTCGTTTATTTCTTTGAGAAGCAGGATATGAAGAAGGCGAAAGACGCCCTCTCCGGTATCGCCTGCATCGCCGGAAACTTTGACACCGGCCTTCTGATGCACGGCACGAAAGAGGCTGTCGTGGAGGAGACCAGACGGCTGCTGGATATCTGTGCCCCCGGCGGCGGATA
>CALWGM010000049.1 GCA_944380065.1 uncultured Lachnospiraceae bacterium | reverse complement strand
CATCAAACCGCCCGAAGGTCCGGACATAAACCCGCTTCTTCTGCCGCGCGCTGAGCAGGCGGGCACGTTCCAGCACCTCACGGATATCCCTGCTGTCATATGGCTTGGTCAGATAATAGTCCGCGCGGATTTTCAGGGCATCCAGCGCGTACTGTTCGTATCCTGTGATAAAAATTACAACCACATCCGGGAAAATCTCCCTCAGCCGCTCCGCCAACACCAGCCCGTTCATTTCCGGCATCTCAATATCCAGGAACACTGCCTCCACCGGATCCTCCCGGAACGTTTCCAGCGCTTCCAGCGGATTGGAAAACATGCCGGCCAGCTCGACCCCCGGCAGCTCTTCCGCCTCAGACGCAAACTGGCGCAGCGCCAGCCGCTCATCATCCACGGCCATGATCCTCATCTGTCCCACCTCCTCGTTTTTTCCCTCTCTGTCCTGTCCCAGGTTTACGGAAATACACCGTCACCTTAGTCCCCACGCCCGGCTGGCTCTCCACCGACAGGGATCCGCCTGCAATCTCCTGCACGCGGAAACAGATATTTTTCAGCCCCACATGCCCCAGCCCATCCTCATTCTCCGGGGACTCTGCGGCGGACACATCAAACCCCACGCCGTCATCCAGCACTTCGACCACGCAGGCATCCTTCTCCTCATAGCTGCGGACCGTCACCGTCCCGCCGCTCATTTTCCTGCAGATCCCATGCTTCACCGCATTTTCCACCAGCGGCTGGATGGAAAGCGGCGGCACGCGGAAGCTTTTTGCCCGGATATCCATCTCCACCTGCAGACGCTCCTCAAACCGTACCTGCTCAATGTTCAGGTACGCCTGGATATGCCGCAGTTCATCCGAAAACGGGATCATCTCCCGGTCCACCACATGGTCCAGGTTCGAGCGCAGGTAGGTGGAAAAATCGTTTACCGTCCGCATCGCCGTCTCCGGGTCAACCCGGATCAGCGCACGGATGGAATTCAGCGTGTTATAAATAAAATGCGGCCGGATCTGACTCGCCATCAGTTCCGCCCTGCTTCTCTTCAGGCGCTCTTCCAGTTCCTGGTTTTCCTGCATCTTCCGGTAAATCATCCGGATGCTGATCCCCAGAATGTCCAACGCATACAGCAAAATCGCCAGACGCAGGAAAGTCCCTACCATCTGGTCTGTACGGTAAAACCGCACGATTTCCCCGATCCCGGCCAGGGTGATGGCCAGGATGCACGCCAATTCCGAACGGATAAACCTCTCTTTTTTCTTCCGTGCGGCCAGAATGTACAGAACCAGGGTATAGACAAGGGCTGCCCCGGCCATCAGCTGTATTGCCGGGAGCACTTCAATCAGGTCCGGGCCGCCCGCCGCTTCTGACAGGATCCCCGCACCCCCGGCCGCCAGGAAGGCAAGAAACAGGGCTGCCGTCACCCGGCCGCAGATCTCCCTCCACCGGACATGCAGATATGCCATCAGGAATGCCGGGCAGAACAGCAGCGCGGCCAGCGAAAAATAATGCCACGCCTCCAGCCCGATGATCCCCGACGGCAGGCGGGATTCCCCTGCCAGCCAGAACGCCGCCATCATCAGGAGGATCCCAAAATTTCCCTGCCAGCCAAACAGACGATGCCGGCGGCTGATCAGGGAGACCAGCAGCATGATCACCCCCATGATCCCGATCAGGAAACTCAGGCGGAAATTTTTTACATGGGCCGAAATCATACCGGTGACCAGATTATCATACGCCCCGTACCGCACCGCACCGATGGAACCGGAGAACCTGCTGTAGGGTGAAATCAGGCAGATCCTTACTTCCTTTCCGCTGTCCGCCTCTGACAGGCGGACGAAATTCCAGGCGCTGGTGATCTTCCCGCCGATCAGCTCCTGCTCCGGGAACTGGTAGACCAGTCTGTTCTCCACATATACCCGGACATACTGCATCCTTGTGCGGAACACAATCCCGAAGTCATCCCGCAGATCCTCCGGGAGCCGGTTTTTCAGTACCACTTCCGTATCTTTGGGGACGTCCAGCCTGTCCGGAAGCGTTGCCGTCCCGCTTTCTTCCCCATAACAATATGTCCACCCCGTGTTGTAAGGAATCATTGTCCTGGTGGTAAAAATATCCTGACGGTGTGAAAAAAACAGCAGCAGTACAAAAGAAAGAAAAATGACCGCCGCCGCGGCCATAGAAACCCATTTTATCTTCATCGTTTACATCCTTTTCCCCTGCTACAGGCCAATCTTTTTTAACAGGAAATACTGTTCCCTGGCCTCGTCCACGTTTTCGCGGAAACCGGACAGGCTGGCCTCCACCCGTTCCCTCTGCTGCATCCCCATTCTCCAGCGGCGGATCCAGGCCACGGGAAGCAGCCAGGGATGATGCTCCAGCGCCGGGAGGAAAGCCACCATATGCTTCCTGCCCGGGAACATCAGCTTCAGCGCCGCCTTTGCCCGGATCCTTTTATCCCCGGACACATTGCCTGCGCCGATCCCTCCCCGCAGTCGGCGGATACTGTCCGGCCGCTCAAAGCCGAAAATCCCGCCCTGCATAATATAGGAAAGCAGCTGCCGCTGCAGGGGATCAGACTCCGGTACCTGCCTGCCATCGGTTCCCTTCTGTTCCCGGCCTGCGGTTCCGGCATCCGCATCCTGCTCCCGGATATTGGGATCTTCGCCCCGGCCATCCAAAAACAGCGCTCCGCACAGGGAAAGGATATGTTCCGCAAAGTCCTGCAGCCGGATCCCTGCCAGTTCTTTCCTGATAAATTCCCAGTCCATGCTATCCTGATATTTTTTCAGGAAAACCGCCAGGTCCAGCACCATGCGGATCCCCGCCCCGGAGGAATTCAGGTGTTTCGCCAGATGGAACAACAGGAAAATAAAATGCTCCTCCGGCCTCAGCCGGCGCTCCGAACAACCCTCCACCGGCTGCAGCCTGGAAAAATACTGCAGGAAATACCCTTCATAATCCACCTCATTCCAGTAATCCCCCGAGGCTAACTTCGTATGGAACTCCAGCGTGACCCCGGCCTGCTTATAAACCCAGGTGCTGCCTCCCAGCGGCTCCCTCTCATATCCCGCTTCCAAAAGCAGCCGGTCTGCATCGTTCCTGTCCGCTTCCCGGATCAGGAAATCCACATCCCCCATGGTCCGCAGCTCCGGAACCGGATAGGTCTCCTTCAGGCGGTATCCCTTCAGGACCGTGTAGGGGATCCCGGCCGTCTCTAACTGCCCGGCCACATCAGAAACCATGCTGTCCATCACGGTACTCCAGTACACCGCCCCCACCATGGCCTCCCGGAACTCAGACAGAGCTTCATTCTCCAGCCCCGCCTGGCGCAAAACGCCATACAGAATCGCCGCCACGTTATGCTTCTGTCCGCTTTCATACAATTCCTTCAGGGACACCCCCGCCGGCGGCGGGAGCACCTCCTCTTCCTGGCTGATGAAAGTTTTTAAAAGATAAAGTAAATATTGTTCTGTATTCATAAAAACCCCTGTCCTGTTGAAAAACGGGTCTGGCCTGCCCGGAGACGACAGGTCAGACCCGTGATATTCTATTTGGTATTCTTTTTCATGCTACTGTATTTTCCGGCCATTTAATATATTTAAAATACTTTTTTATGCAGGAAAGCAAATCATCATCTGTTCCTGCATAGCAGAGCGCGTACACATACTTCTCCACTGCTTTCGGATACAATTGCAAATGAACTTTCACTGCTTTAATATCAGATATTCGTCCGCGCTCTTTCAGCTGTATCCGCCGCTCTCTCTAATTCTGACTGAAGCCAAAGATATTTTTGTCTCAATTTATTTTCCGAATAATCGGATAAAACAGAGTTAATATATTGATACAGTTTTTTATACTTTACACCATCCCGGATCGGAATCCCGCAATTCGCCAGCAGCAGCCAGTTACCCAACGTATTTATATAATGATAACCATCCTTATCCTGCGGAAGCCCCTCATACCCATATCCTCCAAGATCATCCACAAAAAGCACTCCTTTATCAAGTACTTTATCCGCTATAATAATTCGGGGAAATACACTGATATTTTCCTGCGCAAGATACGCATCAATCAATCCCTGGCCAAACATTACCTGAGAACTGCAGTAAAATTCCCCTTCCGCAATAGCGCCCCGCAGGAACACCGGTACTTCGCATTCATAAAGGCTGCCCTGTATGTTGTTGCACAAATCCATAACTACAGCCAATGATTCCTCATATCTGCTTGGCGCAGCGATCACTATACTGTCTGACATAATCCTGATCTTACATTGTTTTAAAGCCTGATTATATCTTCTCAGTCTCTGGTCTTCCTTCTCGCTTCTAATCATAGATCCGGATACAAGCTTTTCATCCAGCCCAATATGCTCAAAAATCTCACGAATCTGTATAAATCCATGATT
Organism: uncultured Lachnospiraceae bacterium; assembly: GCA_944380065.1. Taxonomy (GTDB): domain Bacteria; phylum Bacillota; class Clostridia; order Lachnospirales; family Lachnospiraceae; genus Eubacterium_I. The sequence continues at coordinate 1,765 of CALWGM010000049.1, read as the reverse complement.
TTTCACAAACATCTTAAAACCCAAAATATCCAAAAACGCAATATAAGATGGTGTATAATCAGCTCTCATGAAACAAATTTTCACTCCCTCCGATAACAATTCAAATAGATATGACATAAGCAGGTGGAATTCCACCTGCTTACATTATCATTACCATACATGCTTTTTCATTCTCCGGAATGTCCTATCAGATCTGTAATATATTTTAAAAGAGAAATACGGCAGCAAACAGCGTAAGAAACGTTGCTTGCTGCCACTTATTCATTCTGAAATTCAGTTTTCCATAGGCTTAACGTGGCGCATACAAATTCTTCCCAACTCCATCGTCATGGCTATGTGAAATTCTTCCTGCATTACTTTCTGTTTTTCTTCGACATCGATCCGGGCTGATAACAGCACATTCATCAGACGCAGGATCTGGTTATCCACCGGTGCCTCCGGGCTTCCCAGGTTGACGATGATTGCCTGGATCAAATCCGTATCTTCTTTCCGGGATTCCAGTTCTCCGTACATGGAGGATTCTGTAAGCGCAATCTTTTTGATTGTATTCTCCCGTTTCCTTGCCGCATCCGGGCAAAACCAGATGGAATAGACCTTGCGGATCTTCCCATACTCCGAATGGCTGAATACCGTCCCATACTGGGCGGAAACCAGACGGCAGCAATAATAAATTGCCCGTTTTTCAATGGGATATCCCGGGGCTGTGTCCAACTGCGCTTCCACGTTGATAATCAGCTGGATCGGTCTTCCCTCCCCCGGCGCGCATGCGTTCAGGCGGATACATAATAGATGGTCTGCTCCTTTAAACTGCTGTCTTCCGTATTCCCGCCGCTGATACTTCTGTCACTGGCTATCAGCGCATCTGACCCTTCCGCATCCAAATCCTGAGCATGCACCGCTTTCAGGGAAACCTCCGGGCTTCCCTCAATACAGGGTATGATCTCCTGCGGACGATAGGGAGCAAATTCCTCTGTGCATGTTTTCAGGATCCATGCCAGGATCGCTTCGTTCGCCAACAGCTTTTTTACCTGGGTATCGTACCTCGCCCTTTTATCTGTCGATTTGATTAATTTTGCTAATTGTGTTTCTGCTTCCACACTATATTATCCTTCCTGTCATTTTACCTTGAGTCTCACTCCATTTCCACAAAAAAATGATACATTCTGAAATTCAGTTTTACTTCCATGCTTAACGGAGCGCGTACACATACTTCTCTGCTGTTTCGGAGGGAAGATGGTATTTCGCCATGATCTTTTTCAGGATGACAGCGTCTTCCATACCGGCCTCACGGAGCAGTTCCACTGCGCCTTCGATTCCCTGATCCCGCCCGATACGTTCCCCGGCCTCTCGCCCAATCTGTTCCCCCTCCGCACGGCCGGCTGCACGTCCTTTTTCCATCGCATCGTCCCATATCATCTGTCCCAATATCGTCATTGCCATCTCCTCCTTGATCGACTCCAATTCTGCCCTGTCCAGAAATTTTGCTGCAAACACGTACAGGATCGCCTCCATCTTGCTGATCTCTGTCCTGGAAAAAATATCTTCCGTCTCCTTCAACACCCGGATCAGATCCCATATTCTTTGTACAATTTTTCCCGGTATGCCGGATCTGCCGCCGCCCTGACAATCAGATCGGTTTGTTTCCTTTCATTCAGGAGCAGAATCAACCGGCTGTAACGCTCGGATGCCTGTTCGCGTCCCAGCTTTTCCCCGGCTTCCCGCCCAATCTGTTCCCCCTCCGCACGGCCGGCTGCACGTCCTTTCT
>CALWGM010000048.1 GCA_944380065.1 uncultured Lachnospiraceae bacterium | reverse complement strand
CTGTGGTTTTCAAGGAATTCCCGCAGAACATCCTCATGGATGCACTCCCGGATGGCGCGGTCCACCGCCTCCTCCAGGGACATCTCCTCCGTGTACTGCCGGATCTTGTCTGTGTATATGGCGTATTCCCGCAACTTGTACGTCCGGTTCACGGGCAGTACTGTGGTCGTTGTTGTTGTTTTGTTTTTCATCGTATCGTCTCCTTGTTTTTGTACTGCAAAGAGACTCTCGCGCATGCGCTTTCAAACTCTCTGAAGAACTGTTATCCTGTCATACCTGCCGAAATCTCTCTGCTGTTTTTGGGATCATCAAAGCATTGAGATTTCCGGAATGTATCAGAATATAAGATGCGGCAGACGCCGCCTTTGACTCAGACAAGCTGGAAAGATCATGCTTTCACTGTATTATACTGCAAAAACAGGGGAAATACCAGCTAAAATTCTGCTCTCAGTCAATTATCTTTTACTGTCACTCCGTTCACAGTAACTTCGCCGTTTTTCGCAGTACAGCTCCTCCAAAATCCTGCGGCCGGTGGAAATCCGGCTTCTCAGACCGCACCGGGAACAGAGAAGCATAATGCATACCCGCGCCTTCGGTCTCGCACACTTTATAAAAATTGCAGGAGAACCGGCTTCCCTCCTGCAAATCCAGTTTCCTTCCGTAAATCCTGTCAAGGACAGCAAGCGGCAGACGCAGGGACAACGTCCACTGACCGTCCCGGATGCCTGTCCGGCAGCCAAACGCCTCCCCCTCTTCTCTGGAAAATCGGATCCTGCCATTTCGTTCTGTACCATACTCTGCCAGCAGAGCGCCATTGGCGTTGGCCTCCAGATTCAGATAAACCGGTTCCGGATCGCTCCCGCCGCCGAACATCAGAAATGCTTCCATCGCGCTGTCCAGGCAGACGGGGGACTGATATTCTGTATAAGTCCGAAGCGGATTTTCCTCCTCACAGACCATCTTCAGATAAAATCCGTCATCTGGGACATATCCCAGATACCCATAAGTACGGGGAATCGATTCTGTTCCCCATAAAAAACTGTCAATTACAAACGGCTGCGTAGTTTCCAGTTCCGCCGCGTTCTCCATAATTGCGATCTGCAGTTCCATAACTTCCTCCTCATGCTTTGTTTATAAAATCCCTGTTCATCCGATTTTTTCCTTCGGTCACACAGAAGCAAAATTAAGAAACATAAGCGCTATTTCGCTCCGCTCCATTCACAAACTCAGATTAGCAGACGTAAAGCAGAAAGGCAAGTCTTCCTTATAACTTTCACTTGACATCGTTTCTTTTTTGCTCTAATATACAATGTGTTGTATATAAAGCACGGAACGGGATCCACGATTCAGGATCCCTGACATAAAAACCGGAAGAGGAGATACTTATGCGCGACCTGGATTTTCTGATCCAACGGAATATTTTAAAAACCGGAAACCGCCTGCTGAACATCCGCAGCGACAATCTGAAGGCTTTTGATCTGACGCCAAACCAGTCAGAAACACTACTGTTCTTTGACAGACATCCCGGGGCGATTATCCTTGATCTGAAGGATTACCTGCAAATCAGCCACCAGGCAGCAAGGAATCTTGTGGAACGCATGAAAGAAAAGGATCTGCTGCAAGCTGTCGTTTCTGACACCGACGGCAGGGCGAAGCAAATCTACCTCTCGCCCAAGGGCACTGCCATCTGCAATCAGCTGAAACAACAGGGCGGCCGCGTAGGAAGCGAACTTTTACGCGTTCTGTCAGAGCCAGAAAAGGAAGACCTGCTGCACCTGCTGGAAAAGATCTCCAGCGGAACCATAAATCAGCGATAAAATCCGGACGCCCGAAGTATTTTTGTCCAAATATACAACCCATTGTTTATTTAACACTGCATTGTGAAAGGAACATCATCATGACACGCAAGGAACTGATCAAACGCTATTTTGTCTTTTTCATTGGCCTTCTGCTGACCTCATTCGGAGTTGCATTTGTCACCAAAGCGTCTCTCGGCACCTCCCCCATCGCCGCCATCCCCTACAGTCTCTCCCTGGTGCTCCCGCAGCTTTCCATGGGAACCTGGGTGGTGCTGTTCAATCTGCTCTTAGTTGTGATCCAATGTCTGATCGAACGGAAAAACGCTGTGAAATTTCAGGTTCTGTTTGAGGTGATCATCGCCTTTCTGTTTGGCTATGGCGTTGATCTGTCCATGCTCTGCCTGCAGTTCCTCTCCCCGGAACACTATGTGGCAAAACTGATTTCCCTGGTGATCGGCAGCGGCATTTTAGCTTTCGGCGCATTCTTAGAAGTCACTGCTAACGTCACTATGCTTCCCGGAGACGCCTTTGTAAATGCTATCGCCCGGCCTCTTCACAAAGAATTCGGCGGCGTCCGCACCGTCTCCGACCTCACCATGGCGATTCTGGCCGCTGTGATCTGCCTGCTGTGTCTGCACAAACTGTCCGGAGTCCGGGAGGGAACCATCATTGCCGCTCTGCTGGTGGGGAATCTGGTCAGGCTGTACGCCCGGATATTTTCCGGGGCGACCAGGAAATGGTTTGCCTGAAGCTGTGTAAATAGTTCCCATCGTTTCCTGCAGTTTTCGCAATAATATTTGACATCCCCGGCTGACTGTGATACATTAAATCCAGCGACTTGCCGCCGGGTAAGTAAAAGGTATTGAGAAATGTATCAGCAGGCCTTAGAAGATACATTCCTGAGTACCTTTTTTCTTT
>CALWGM010000047.1 GCA_944380065.1 uncultured Lachnospiraceae bacterium | reverse complement strand
CACATCGCCCTCCAGGCGCTTGATCAATTCCTTCAGCCGGATATCGGCGGGTCCGATTCCCAGCATGGGAGAAATCGCCCCATGCAGAACATGATAAACGCCGTCATATTTTCCGGTCTTTTCATAGGCCGCTAAGTCACGGGTGTTTTCCACTACCATAATCATGCGGTGATTCCTGGCCGGATTTCTGCAGATCGGACACTCTTCCGCGTCCGTCAGTGTACAGCAGGTCTTACAGTAACGGATGTTCTTCCTGGCATCCACAATCGTGCCGGCCAGCTTCTGCACCCGCTCCTCCGGCATATTTAAAATGTGAAAAGCCAGCCGCTGCGCAGATTTGCTTCCAATCCCCGGAAGCGATGACAATTCTTCGATCAGCCTGCTGATCTGCTTGCTATAGTAATCCATCAGAAGGGAAATCCTCCGCCAAGTCCACCTGTGATCTTCGCCATGGACTGCTGGGACATCTCCTCCATCTGACGCAGCGCCTCGTTCGCAGCCGCCATGATCAGATCCTCCAGCATCTCAATATCATCCGGATCCACTACCTCTTCCGCCAGCCTGATCTTTACAATCTCTTTCTTTCCGGATACAGTCACTTCCACCGCTCCGCCGCCGGCAGACGCAGTCACTTCCTTTTCCTCCAGCTCCTTCGTAGCCTCTTCCATCTGACGCTGCATCTTCTGCGCCTGCTTCATCAGATTATTCATATTGCCCGGCATCCCTCCCGGGAAACCGCCTCTTCCTTTTGCCATTGGTACAGACTCCTTTCTGTCATTCCGTTTTGTTCACTCCGACACAGTAACATTATTCGTCTTCAATTTCAATATCCATATGCACAATCTTTTCCAGATCGATGTAATTTTCCTCAAAAGGACGCCCGGATTCATTCTGTTGGATCTGCAGTTCGATTTCCCTGCCAATCTGATCCGAGATCATTTTTTCAATTTCCTGCTTATGTGCCCCTTCCACAATATACGTATATGCCATATCGTCATCAAACACCAGCAGTAATTTATTATCTCCCCCCAGACTCAGATGTGCGTACTTCAGATAAGAACGGATCAGCCCCGGCAGCTCCTGGATCGTGGACCGCCAGTTTTTCACCACCTTCTTCACATCCTCCGGGATCGCCTTCGGCAATTCCTGTTTTTTCACAGACGTCTGCCCTGCGGCGCCAGAGTTCCCGCTCCCGCCCTGGGGCCGCGCAGCAGAAACCGTAATTCCCTGCTCTACCTGCTGCTCCAGACGCGCCACCCGGTCTGTCAGGGCATCCTGCGTTGTCTCCATGGCCGGACGGCACAATTTGATCAGGGCGATCTCAATCAGTACCCGCTTCTGGGGCGCATAGCGGATCTGTCCGGAAAGTTCGGAAAACACGCGGATATAGCGCATGATCACACCGCTTTCTGTCATCTGCGCTTCCTCTTTCAGAAGAGCCAGATTCTCACTGGACATATCCAGCACGTCCTCCATCTGATCAGATCCCTTCACCAGCAGAAGATTGCGCAGATACCATACAAAGTCCGTCACAAACTGCCCCAGCTCCCGTCCCTGAATGATCAGATCCTCCAAGACACGGATCGCCTCCGTAACATTTCCTGCCAGAACCGCGCGCAGCAGCCGGCTGAATACCTCTGTATCCACGGCCCCCAGCACATCCAGCACCCGGTCATAGGTCAGCTCCTGTCCCAGATAAAAAGCAATGCACTGATCCAGCAGGCTGAGTGCGTCACGCATGGAACCATCTGCAGCCTTTGCCACATAGCGGATCGCTTTTTCCTCCACCTCCACCTGCTCCTGCTTCATCAGATCCAGCAGGCGGCCGGCGATGGTATCAATAGAGATCCGCCGGAAATCGTATTTCTGGCAGCGGGACAAAATCGTGATCGGTATTTTGTGGGATTCTGTCGTCGCCAGAATGAAAATCACATAGGAAGGCGGTTCTTCCAGTGTTTTCAGCAGCGCGTTAAAAGCACCGATGGAAAGCATATGCACCTCATCGATAATGTATACCTTGTACCGGCCTTCCGCCGGCGAATAGGAAACCTCCTCCCGGATCTGGCGGATATTTTCCACACCGTTATTGGAAGCCGCATCGATCTCAATCACATTCATGGAAGTTCCTGCCGCTATTGCCTTACAGGAGGGACATTCCCCGCAGGGACTGCCATCCACCGGATTCTCACAGTTGACTGCCCTGGCAAAAATCTTCGCCACGGTCGTCTTCCCCGTTCCTCTTGTCCCGCAAAACAGATAGGCATGGCCGATACGCCCTGCCCTGATCTGGTTTTTTAATGTTGTTACAATATGTTCCTGACCTTTCACGTCCTCAAACTGGTCAGGCCGGTACTTCCGGTATAAAGCCGTATATGACATGTTCGGCCCCTTCTTTACTTTCTATCATTCATCCCCAAAACAGATCCCGATCTGTTTTGCTTCCTGGATCAGCTGGCAGTTGGGATCCACCGTCTTTAATTTGCCGGCAACCTCATTGAGCGGGATCCGTTCTGTCCTGCCGTTTACCATCCCAATCATATAGCCGTAGTCCTTTTCCAGGATTGCCTGTGCCGCCGCTGCCCCCAGCTGTGTACAGAGCACACGGTCAAATGCGCAGGGGCTGCCGCCGCGCTGCATATGACCCGGGACAGTGACCCGCACCTCACGCCCGCTCTTTTCCTCCACAAGCGCTGCCACCTCATAAGAAACGGATGGATATTTGCTCTTCTTCATCTTGGCCTTTAATTCCTTTTTGGACAGCTTGGCGTCCTGCTTGGAGATGGCGCCCTCCGCCACCGCCAGGATCGTAAATCCCTTGCCCTGCTTCGTACGCTTGTCAATGGCGTCAATTACTTTATTAATATTGTACGGGATCTCCGGAATCAGGATAATGTCCGCGCCGCCGGCAATCCCTGCATGCAGCGGCAGCCAGCCCACCTTATGACCCATGATCTCCACAATAAACACACGGTTATGGGAAGCCGCCGTAGTATGGATATAATCGATGGTATCAGTCGCAATGTTCAGCGCGCTCTGGAAACCAAACGTGATATCAGTTCCCCAGATATCATTATCGATGGTCTTTGGAAGATGGATCACATGAAGCCCCTCTTCCCGGAGAAGATTTGCCGTCTTCTGCGTTCCATTGCCGCCCAGGATCACCAGGCAGTCCAGGTTCAGCTTGTGGTAGGTATGCTTCATTGCCTCCACCTTGTCCAGACCATTCTCATCCGGAACCCGCATCAGCTTAAACGGCTGCCGGGATGTCCCTAAAATCGTGCCGCCTTTCGTAAGGATGCCGGAAAAATCAGCCGAGGTCAGCAGTCTGTAATTTCCGTAAATCAATCCCTTATAACCATCATAAAAACCATAGATCTCCAAGTCATCCACATTGTGGCTCAGACCCTTTACCACACCGCGCATGGCGGCGTTCAGCGCCTGGCAATCTCCGCCGCTGGTTAAAATACCGATTCTTTTCATAATAGATTCCCTCCCGTTCCGTATATGGTTGCTCTTATATCGTGACTGACTCCTCCGTTCACAGTAACGCCACGGTATCCCTGCAGGCTATGGACGGACCTCCACCGGCCCATTCTCCGCAGCATAATGATATTTTCCGTCTTCACCCAGATATACCTCTAAATTGCAGGCCACATTCTGGGACGGATCCGGATGGTTTTTCCACAGATCATATAATTTTGGAAGAAATACCGGCCACTGGCTGGCTTCATAGTCCTCATGATCCGTCGCCCAGTTCGGCGTGGGTTTGAAGTCCGGATCCGCCTTGATCAGATCCATCACAAACGCCGGGGGCATGGAACATCTGGAATTCGCCACCGTCGCTGTAATATGCACAATCCCGCCCTCTGCGTCTTCCCACATATGGACGGTGGAATCCACCAACTCTCCCAGATCATTGAAAACCCCTTCACAGATCACATGTTTTAAGCAGGTGGTAAAAGGGAAAAACGGCGTCAGCTCCAGACGGTGGATCTCCACGCCCTCCCCGCCGAACACCGGGACGCCCTTGCCCACAGTCTCCGCGATCATATGTACTGACTTTTCAAATCCCACCTCTGCCGGGGATTTCACCCAGGTAAACTTTTTATGGGAACCGGGCGCCCACAGATAATATCCTTTTTCCATATTCGCCCAGAACCAGTCCAGCATCTCTGACGTAAGCCCCGGCAGGAAATGCTGCTTCTGGGAAGGCAGCACGTAGCCTTTCTCCAGCGCTTCGGCCGTCAGTTCCAGCGGAGGCAGCAGCGGATCCGGTTTTGCCGGATGTTCAAACTCCAGCAAATCAATATAAATATTCTCCGTCACCGGCTGATAAGTCTGTCCTGCGTTTGGTGTATATGTGGTTTTTTCTGCCATCGTCATACCCTCTCTTTTCCGTACTCTTTTCACCGTTTTGATGTTATCATCCGGGGCAGAGTTTGTCAATGTTACCGGATTTTTTCCTGTTACCGTTTCAGCCGTCATCAAATAAAAGTCAAAAAAATAATTGACGCTTCCCGCAAAAACCTTTATAATAGAAAACCACGGAGACGTATCGAAGTGGTCATAACGGGGCTGACTCGAAATCAGTTAGCCGGTTTATCCCGGCTCGCGGGTTCGAATCCCGCCGTCTCCGTTTGTTTATCCATGGGGCATTAGCGCAGTTGGGAGCGCGCCACACTGGCAGTGTGGAGGCCACGGGTTCAAGTCCCGTATGCTCCACTAACCTAAAAAGAGCCGGAGTTTTGAAAGAAGTTTGTCTCCTTTCAAACCCCGGCTCTTTTTCTGTCCGCTCAGGCTGCGCACGGCATCCCGCGGACGGTGCTTTTGGGTCTTACAAATATTCCAGCAGAATACTGACTTCCTCCCCGTTTTCGTTCTGAAAAGCATAACGGAACTGATTCTGTTCCTGCTTTGTCACAATGTAAAACGCTTCGCTGGTTTCCATATCCAGCAGCGAACTTTGTTCCAGCTCAGTCACGCAGGCCCGGTCAAAGCAGTCTTTTTCGTCAAACTGCATGTTCTGCATCTGCTCTGCGATCCATGTATAAGCATTCCTGTCCGGCAGATTCTTTGCGACCTCCGCATTGGCCTCCAGGACACGGTTCAGATATTCCGCATAGCCTTGCGGAAAGATTTCTTCCGCAGGGATGACGATCTCTCTCGTATCCGAACCCCGTATCTTATCGATCAGACCCGCAATCATCTTCGGCGAAAGCACGAGCACATCGTATTCACCCGTGATTTTTATCTTATACTCTTTCATCAGCACTCCGCTCCTCTGAGACGCTCCACCAGAGCTTCCCTGGAAAAGCTTTTCACAGAGATCAGGGTAATGATCAGCGGCACAGCGATCAGTACGGCCGTATAGGCCAGGGCAAAAGGAACCGGAAACCGAAACGACATATAATAAGCGCCCATATTGTAAAGCACTTTACTTAGGATATAACCGCATACCGTTCCTATGGTCATGGTTACGCCGACGGTTGCCAGAACCAGAAGCAGACTTTCGCCCAGAAGCATGTGCCGGATCTGCCCCTTTGCCATACCGATAGATTCCAGCATGGCCAGTTCCTGTTTTCTCGTTACAATGTTGGTGATCAGGGTATTCATCATACTCAAGATACTGAACATCATAATGAAGGCCGCCAGCCCGCTGATCGTTCCGAAAATCGTAGTCATCGACTGGGCATCCATTGCTTCCCGCTCTGCCAGCGTCTCCAGTTCCAGCTCGGGTCTCTCCGCCGCCATCTGGTTCAGTGCCTCCCCCACTGCGGCTTCCTTTTCCGGTTCCGTGGATACCAGAAGATTGGCATTCAGCGTATCGTAGGAGATAAAATTCAGAATCGCCTGTTCCGGCATCAAAAACCATCCCACCAGGTTAGTATTGTCCCGGATATACTGGTCATTTAACAGACCCAGGACGGTAACTTCCCGCTGAGCCATCTGCGTTCCGTCATAATAATGGAAGGTCAGGACGTCGCCCACCTGATACCGCCAGCCATAAATTTCTTCTGCATTCGTATTATCTGCCACCAGCACATAGTCGCCGGACATCAGCTTATCAGGATCGGCAGAGCCTTCTTCCACATACGCTCCAATGCTCTGCACTTCCTCCCCGCTCAGCGGGTACACCATATCGTCATTGCCATATTCATCCTGTTTGGGAAAATCAAAACGAATCCCGAAGTTCTTTAACGCTTCCACGCCCCGGACGCCATCGATGGACTGTATTTCCTGTATCACGGCGTCATCTAAGGAGGCTTCCGCCTGCAGGCCGCTCATGCCGTGTTCATTTACCTCCAGGGCGGCGCCGGAATACGTAAGGTCAAATTCAGCGTTGGCAAAATTTCCCTGCCTGGAATAACCGGCTTTATCAAAAGAAGATATATACGTGGCCGCCGTCATAAACAGGATTCCGCCAAGCCCCAGCGTCGCTGCCGATCAGATACATGACTTCTTTGCAGTCCTCCGGGTGCATGGTGGACGCGCCATAGATCTTCGCGTAAACCTCATAGGGAGAATCCTTCAGCTGACTGCCGTTTTCCGCATAGCTCT
>CALWGM010000046.1 GCA_944380065.1 uncultured Lachnospiraceae bacterium | reverse complement strand
GGCATCATTGGACTGTCCAAGACCGAACATGCCGCCATGCGGTTCCGCTTTCTCCCCATCCTCGTCCTTCCAGACCTCTTTCGCCAGACGTAAGACCGCCCACCCCCTGGGCCAGCCAACGTAAAATGCAGCATGAGTGATGATGGCTGCCGCTTCCGCCCTGGTCACTCCATGAGCTTTCGCATTTTCCAGATGATACATTAGGGAAGAATCTGTGATCCCGGAGGACATCAGCGCCACCATCGTCACAATGCAGCGGGTTTTCAGATCCATGTCCTGGTTATTCCAGTTTTCTCCAAAAAGAATGTCGTCGTTATAATGGGCAAATTCCGGGGCAAAACCGCCCAGCTGCTCTCTGCCTGCTGTCTGTACAATTTTTTTACTCATCTGTTATCCCTCCTGTTTAAGACTCGTTCGCAAGTCCTGACGCGGGATCCGGGTCAGCGGCAGCCGACATACTACCTCTGCGGATCCCTGGTACACTCACATTATAGGCGATGTTTAAAAATGCGAAAAATACTTAGTTTTTATTTCTATTATGCCTTACAGGCATTTCTGGCCAGTTCAATAAATTTCTGAACCGCCGCGCTAAAAGGCTGATACTTTTTCCATACCAATACGGAGGTGTTGCTGATTTCCGGGGAAAGCGGTCGAAAAACCAGGCCGGAGTAATTTTTTAAGGCGCCTTCAATCACAAAGGCATATCCGAGACGGCGCTCCACCAATAGCGCCGCGTTGTCAATCAGGTCGTATGTGCAGATCACATGCAGATGATCCGTGTCGCCGCCAAACCATGCCCTGGCTTCCCGCTCCACAATGCGCCAGCTCACGATCAGCGGCAAGGTTTGCAGATCGGCAGGTGTTATGCTATTCTTTTGAGCCAGGGGATCGTCTTCCGGCATCAGGATTCCCCAGACATCTTTTTTGGGCAAACGGATAAAATCATATTTTTCTACTTCCACCGGCTCCATCAGGATCCCGATATCCAAAAGGCCTTTATCCAGCTGATCTTTGATCACCGCCGCCGTGCCGGTATGCAGTTCAAAGCGCACATGGGGGTATCGGTTTGAATATGTCTGTATAAGATCCGGCAGATTCTCTGAAACCACAGCGGACACACCGCTTCCGATCGAAATCAATCCGCTCAGCTCTTCACCGGAATTCTTAAATTCCAGCTCAGTCTTTTCTGCCAGCGATACCAGCTCTTCAGCCCGGCGGCGCAGCAGCATGCCCGCTTCCGTCAATACAATTTTCCGGTTTGTGCGCTCGAACAGTCTCGTATTTAATTCAGCCTCCAATTCAGCCATCTGGCGGCTGAGGGTTGGCTGCGTGATATGTAAAATCTCTGCGGCGCGGGTAATATTTTCTTCCCGCGCAACCGTCAGATAGTACCGTAACACTCGAAGTTCCATTGGCATTCCCACCTTTCTATCATGTCAGGCCCGTACAGGGACGGCACTGAAAATCCTCCCATTCTACCCAGTGTCACATACCGCGCCTTTTGTATCTGTTTGATGTCCCGTCAGAGATTCGGGCCGGAGCAGACAGGAACCTACTCGTTTTTCATAACCGCCAGGATCTCCGGATAACGGGCAAGCACCTTCTCATAATTTTCCCGTCGGTGGGGGAACTGGCAGTTGGTGCAGACCTTGCGTCCGTCCTCCCGGTAAACAAAATTTCCGCCGCAGCGGTCTCCCAGCACATACAGGGGGCAATAGCAGAACAGGCAGTTGAAATTTTCCGGATCCGCCCCTTTATGACAGGGAAAATATTCGCACTGGCGATGCGCAAAATAGGAATACTTCTTTTCCTTTTTGAATTTCCGCTCCTCCGCCCGGTCGATCAGATCTCTAAACTCCGCAAAAGCCTTCGGCAGATACTGATCCATCCACTCTTTTCCTGCCTTTTCCCGCTTCTTGATCTCTGCCCAGCGGTTCACGATCTGGCCATGATCTGTCTGGCCGGGCTCTGCACAGCAGATGTTCTCCCTGCCGGAACCTGTGCGCCCCAGATCCGCCGCTTTCCCGGCGTCATCTGTCTCCCCAAACACATGGGGATGCCGTCTGACCATCTTCTCCGTGATCCCTCCGATCACATCCTCCATGGTGAAAAGCCCTTCTTCCTCTGCAATCTGTGCGTGCATCACCACCTGCAGAAGCAGATCCCCCAGCTCCTCCTTCAGATTATCCGCGTTTCCGGTTTCCTTCAGGATATTGATGCCGCTGACTACCTCGGCGGCCTCCTCCACACAGCAGGGCTTCAGGCTTTCGTGGGTCTGTTCCCGATCCCAGGGACAGCCGTCCGGCGCCCGCAGCGCCGCCACCACCTTTTGTAAGTCTTCCAAATTTGCCATATGATCACGATTCCTTTCCATGATTCTCCCCGGTTTCTCTCTCAGGATAAACATGATTTTGCTTACCTTTCATTGATACATGAATAAGTATATTCTCCTGTTCTCTCTTTCGTCAATTGCGAGTTACTCATTTATGATTTACGAAATAACATTTTACTCATTTCCCATGCATCCCTTGAAGGTCAAACGGAACTGTGGTAGACTGTTCCACATCAGATTTTAGTAATTCTATGGAGGCGGAACATGCGGAGAAAAGATCGGGAAATCACAGATTTAAAGGAAATTACAGAAATCATTCAGCGGTGCGATGTATGCAGGATCGCGCTCCACGACCGGGAGTACCCTTATATCCTGCCTGTCAATTTCGGTTTTGAACGCAGCGGAACAGACCTTCTTATTTACATCCACGGAGCCAAAGAAGGCACGAAACATACTTTGATCCAACAAAACAACAAAGTCAGTTTTGAAATGGACTGCTCCCACCGGCTGATCCCGCCAGCCGGGGACGAATGCTGCAGCGCCAGCATGGCCTACGAGAGCGTCATCGGCCAGGGGGAAATCACTTTGCTCTCCGGAGAAGAGAAACTGCACGGCCTGTCTGTGATTGCCGACCACTATCAGATCGAATCCAGACAGTTCCATCCCGGGCTTATGGCTGACACAGCGGTTTACTGCATCAGGTCCTCCGCCTGTACCGCCAAGCGCCGACTGTAGAAAGCAGACTTTACCCCCGATCCCATATCGCCTCATACAGATAGTCCCACCGTTCCTGATCGGATCCCTTATTCCTGCGCCCGCCGGAGCGCTGCACCAGCTCCAGTCCCAGCTTCTCCATGACTCTCCGGCTGGCAGCATTTTCCGTATCACAATGGGCGATAAAATGGCAGACTCCAAACTGCGTTTTGGCGAACTCTATCACTGCTTTTGCCGCTTCGCTGATATATCCCCGGCCATGATATGCCGGATGCAAAATCCAGCCCAGCTCCAGGGTATCCCTGATTTCATTCCAGTAGATGCCAACAGCCCCAATATGGATTCCATCCCGTAAAACTGCAAATTCCAAAAACTCCGGCTCCTCTTTTTCCCATTGCGCATCGCACTCTGTAAGGAACGTCTTGGTCTCCTCCATAGAAAAATCCGGCAAAAACGCCATATATTTTGTATTTTCCACATCAGAAGAATATTCATACGTGGTCGCCAGATATTTCATCCCGTGCGGGCACAGCTCCAGTCTTTTTGTCCTTAATTCTGTATACTTCATCATCTTTCCTCCCCAGGTACTCGTTCAATAACCGGATTGCCAGTTCCATTTGGGGACTGATCCATTTATT
>CALWGM010000045.1 GCA_944380065.1 uncultured Lachnospiraceae bacterium | reverse complement strand
ATCTTCCACAATCTCCCCGTAGCCGGTACGGCGGGCGATCTGCCGCAGACCGTCGTACGCCTCCTCCAGAGAATAATTGTGCTCCTCCAGAAAAGTATCTCCCTTCCCGGCCACATACTCATAAAACAAAACTGCTGCTGCCAGCGCCTCCCGGTCGCTGTAATCCAGCGTATCCAGCAGAATATTCTCCGCCTCGTTCACCTCTCCCCGGTCAACCATGACCCGAAACTCATCCAGCCCGGTTCCCGCCACGGAATATTTATTTTCCTTCGGCAGCTCCACCTGGGTGTAGTGCTTTCCCAGCATCAGGGAAAACAGAACCCTGACCATCTCTTTGATCATCCGCATGATGTAGTCTTTCTCATCTTCATAGCGCATCTTCCTGTCCTCCTCGCAGTCCTGTGTATTCACCCTGCAAACAAAAATCCCCTCACCCGGCAGCCAGCATCACCCGGCAGCGTTTTTTATAAAAAGCAATCCCATATTTCAAAATATGCTCTACTCCGTCATCCAGGAGCATTTCTTCATACCGTTTGTCTTCTGCCTGCTGCAGTGCTGCCCGGCAGGCATCCTCTAATTTGCCGTCTTCCGCGTATTTCAGTTCCAGGATAATCCCGTTCTCACCGTCGTCCGTCTCAATCAGGATATCGCTGTAACCGTCCCCGGATTCCTTGTTCGATGAAACACCCCAGGTGTCCGCAAAGCCCAGGATCCCAACTAAAATGCCATGGTAAAAATTTTCTTTCATCCTTTTTTGCACAAAGGTATCGCGAATGCTGATCGTCCTTCTCAGATATCCTCCCAGCAGGCTTTCCACCTGCCCTGCATCCCCCTCCAGCAGCGCCGTACAGAACTTTTCCAGCATCTCCCCGTTTTTGGGTACCGTCTCTTTGAAAAACTCCATGATCTGTGTCGTGAAGATGTTCCGGATCTCCACATTCGGAATTGCCAGCGGAAAAGCATCCCCCTCCGGCCTGCCTCTCTGGGTCAGGTATCCTGTGGTAAACAGCACACTCCACAGATTCTCAACAGAAGCATACATCTCCTTATAAGTAAGCTCCGGATGGATTTCCTTTACGATCACTTCTCCGGCAACTAATTTTTCAATTTCCTTCCGGATCACCGCGTTTTCCGATTCCCGGATAAACCGCCGCACAGCCTCGTTGCTGCTGGTATTCAGCCAGTAATTTTTCGGCCGCGCTTCCGGGTCTGCCCGCAGGGCGTCGCAGTAATTGATCACATCCCAGGGACAGTACACCTCCACATTCCCGAACTGATAGCCGTCATACCATTCCTTCATCTCGCCATAATGGCCGGACAGCTCATAATACTCCAGCATATCCCGCACTTCCCGGTCTGTAAAACCGAAAAACTCATCAAACTGTACATCTGTCACAGACAGAACCTTCAGATTGTTTAATCCTGTAAAAATACTTTCCTTCGAAATACGCATGCAGCCGGTCAGCACCGCGAACTTCAGGCTGTCATTTGTCTTCAGCGCATACTCAAGCATATTGCGGATGAAGGTTACCATCTGATCGTAATATCCATGTTCAAAAGCTTTCGCCAGCGGCACATCATATTCATCAATCAGCAGGATCACCGGACAGTTATGATGCTTTTCCAGAAGTTCGGACAAAATTTTCAGGCTGCTGCAAAGAAGTCCCTCCCCGGATTTTCCTCTCAGCAGCTCTATCAGCGCCTCCTTATCATGATCTGTCAGTTTCTCACTGTCCAGCAGATACTGGAAGCGGCGCGCTTCCGCCCGGACCAGCTGATCCGCCATATCCAGCGCCATCTGATAGGTATTGCCGTTGATCCCCTTCAGAGAAACAGAAATCACAGGGAATTGTCCCATATATTCTTCACAGAGCGCGGTCTCCTCTGCAATCGCCAGATTCTGAAAGATACCGGGATCCGTGCCAAGCTCAAAAAAACTCTTCAGCATGCTCATGTTCAGAGACTTTCCGAACCGCCTGGGACGTGTAAACAGGTTTACCTCCGCCCAATCCTCTAAAAGCGCTTGGATGAAACTGGTCTTATCTATATAATAAAATCCTTCACTCTGCAGCTTTTCAAAATTTTCAATCCCAATCGGAAGCTTCTTTTTTCTGTTCTTCATTTTCACCACCCCTTATCCGGTCACCCTGTTCCTGTTCTTTATTCTACCAACCCCATCCCTGATTGACAAGACGATTTTATGCCTCCTCCACATTCCGTTTAAATCCCAGATAGGTCGCCGCAAAATACAGCAGATAAATCCCCGCGGAAATCAGAAGCGAGATCCCGAAATAGCCCCATCCGCTTCCGGCCGCCCCGGTGTATTTTACAAACTGGTTCCCGGCGTAAATGACGATTCCCGAACTGATGGCCACCGCCGCCACGGCAGGCACCAGATAGTAGAGCGCCAGCTGGCCAAAGATCGTCCGATCCACCGCTTTCTTTTTCATCCCTAACTTTTTCAGCACATCATAGCGGTACCTGTATTTCCCGGAATCGGAAAGCTGCTGCACTGCCAGGATCGTCAGAGCCACAAACACAAAGATCAGGGCGATATATTCCAGCGGAAAGGTCACCGCCGTCACCATGAATTTCAGATCTCCCGTGTCCGCATCCTTCACAAAAGTATCCGCCTGCATCACGATCATCTGATCCGTACCGGTTCCGCCCATCAGGCTGTCCGTCCATTCCTCACTGTCTTCTGACTCTTTACTGCCGTCCGCGCTTTCCTCCTCACGGAGCCATTCCGCTTCGTACTCCTCATAAGTCAGAAGACCGTGCCTGTGACGGTGCACCTCATCCAGCTGATCTCTCAGTTCTGCCGAACCCTCGCCTTCTATATCCGCCGCATATACCGAATAGTAAGGCGTCATCCCCTCGCAGACCTCATCCGGCACAATGATCAGATAATCCGCGCCGTTGATGCCGTTCTGGGAAAAAGGATCCGTATAGACCTGTGCCAGGGACAGGCTGCGGCCGCCCGCTTCCACCTTCTGTCCATAAATATCCTCCCCGAAGTCCCGTTTGATCCGCGGCTTCGTCTGCAGCGCATACTGATCCTCCGCAAGAGCCACCGGCTGCTGCCCCAGCATTTCCCGCAGGGCGTTATAATCGCTGAGTTTCATAAAAGTATCATAATCATAATATTCCCCGCCGGAGACAAAATTCCCATCCGCGTCCACATGATTTTCCATGGAGGTCGTCACATGGGCGCCGAAATAACGGTTCATCTCCTGGCTCTGGTTTTCATAAATCCGGTAAATGCGCTGTTCCTGAATCTCATTATAAGAGGCGACCACAGAGATTTCCTCCGCAAAATCATCCTCCGGATCCGGACTGTGCACCGCTACATCAAAGGGTACGCTGTAATCCGCCGCCTGCCCCTGGTATCTGGCAAACATCAGGGAAAAGGCGCTTCCCATCAGGGAGCAGATCAGAAGCAGAGTCAGGGTTCCCATGGCGAAACGCATGGTGCGCACCTTGGACGCCATCTGCCGGAAAACAAAGATCCGGCTGCCCCGGTACATTCCCTTTCCTTTTTTCTGCACCCGGCAGATGATAAAGGCCGACAGCCCGTGAAACAGCAGGTACACCGCTGCCACAAATCCGCCCATCAGGATCAGCGCCATCCAGACGGAGCAGCCCCGCACCATCATCACATAGACGAAAACGATATACGCCGCAGCCACAAAGAACAGCCACTGGCGCAGCCTTTCATGTCCGATCCGGATCGCCTCATTTTTCTTCTCCATCTGCAAAAGCTCCGCGATAGACATTTTCCGGAACGCCCGCTTATTGCGCAGCAGGGCGAACAGATAGCAGGCATAATAGCAGCCGGCCGTCATCACCAGACACCAGACATTCATCTGGATATGCAGCTGATATTCTTCACTGAAAACCGAATAAAAAACCGTCATGATCACCTGCTGCAGCAGCATCCCCACGCCAAGGCCGATAAAAAACGCCGCCGTCCCGATCAGCAGATTTTCTTTCAGATACAGCCGGGACAGATCCTTCTTTTTCAGGCCGAGCAGCAGATAAGTGGCAAACTCACGGCTTCGTTTTTCCAGCATAAACTTCGCCATATAGTTGATCAGCCAGGCCACAATCAGCACAATAAAAAATGTGATCATTCCCAGCATGGCAGCCAGCACGCCCGCCTCGGAACACATGCTCTGGATATCCTTTGAGAAAATCAGGGAGTTAAAGGCAAACATCATGGCAGATACCGCCGCCATCGTCACCAGGTAAACAAGATAATCGCGCATGGAGCGCTTCGCATTACGGAAGGCCAATTTATTTAACATAATCCCTGTCACCTCCCGTCAGCGCAAGTACATCCAAGATCTCGTTCAGGAACTCCCGCCGGCTTTTCCCCGCGCGGATCAGTTCATGGAAAATCTCCCCGTCTTTTAAAAAGAGGATCCTCTGACAATAGCTGGCCGTGAACGCATCGTGGGTGACCATCAGGATGGTGGCTCCCAGCTGCTCATTCATCGTTTCCAGCGTATCCAGAAGCATCTGCGCCGACCGGGAATCCAACGCCCCGGTGGGCTCATCCGCCAGGATCAGCTTCGGGTCGTTCACCAGCGCCCGGGCGCAGGCACAGCGCTGTTTCTGTCCGCCGGATACCTGGCCGGGAAACTGATGGCGGATCTTTTCGATTCCCAGCGTCCGCAGCATCTCATCCGTCCGGGCGTCGATCTCCTTCTTTTTCTTCCCACGGAGACTCATGGCCAGGATAATATTTTCCTCTATCGTCAGGGTGTCCAGAAGGTTAAAGTCCTGAAACACAAATCCCAGGTTTTCCCTTCGGAAATCCGACAGCGCATCCTCGCTCAGCTCGGTAATGTCTGTATCCCCGTAAAAAATGTGCCCGGCGCTCACCCGGTCAATGGTGGAAATCAGGTTTAAAAGCGTCGTTTTTCCGGAGCCGGAAGCCCCCATAATGCCCACAAACTCCCCGGCATCCACGGTAAAACTCACCTGATTCACCGCTTTGGTAATATTCTGTCTGGTACCGTAATATTTCTCCACACTGCAGACTCTGATCTGTTCTCTCATCGCTCTCTTCCTTTCTTTTAAGTCCCCTGCCCTTCATCCTGAAGAGCCGGACTGTCCAATCACTTTCCTCTATTGTAACAGTCAGACCTGTCTCCTGGTATCAGTTCCCCTTACGATAGCCTTACAGTTTTGTAAGAATCGCCGCCGCTCACTCCGGCCGCTCCTCCAGGCTGTGATAATCCGAATCCGGGAAGGTGAGAATCATCCTGGTATACGCGCCCGGTTCCGATTCGCAGGCGATCCCGATCCCCAGCTTCTCACACAGCTTCCGGCTCAGATACAGCCCCATCCCCGTGGCGCGGCTGTTCTCCTGTCTGCCGTTTTTTCCGGTGAAACCCTTGTCAAAAATCCGCCTCCGGTCTTCCGGGGCAATGCCGCATCCGTTGTCCTCAACGATCAGGGACTTCTGCTTTTCCCCCATCTTGACCCGAACCGTGATCCGCGGACCGGTCTCCCTGCGATATTTCATGCTGTTGGAAAAAAGCTGTTTCAGAATGAATTCCACCCATTTTTCATCCGTGGACACCAGCACCGGATCCATCTGCAGATCGATCTGCATCCCGCACTGGATCAGATGGCGTTTTTCCATACGGATCACCGACAGCACCGTCTCTTTCAGGTTGACCGGATGGATCCTGTAATCCTGATACACCGCGTCCAGCCGCGCCAGATACAGCACTTTTTCTACTTCATTCCCGATCTCATCCAGCTCCGCTGCCAGCCGGCGCGATATCTCATCCCGCTGATTGGCGCAGATCAGCTGTGCCGCCGTGATCGGCGACTTCACCTCATGGATCCAGCTCTCAATATATTCCCTGTATTCCTTCTGGCTGTTCTGCAGACGGTGAACCGTTTCGATCACGGATTTATTGGAACGCCTCAGAATCTCCCAGTACAGCCGATCCTCCAGGCGCCGTCCCGGCCTGGCGATCTCCGCAACCAGATACTTCTGATCCAGCCCGTCCAGCACGGACAAAATCTCCTGAAAATACCGCCGCCGTATTCCAAATTCCACCAGGAAATATCCCGCAAGACAAATCACCCACACCACAGCAATCAGCAGGACTGCCGTTTCCATCGTGCCAGTCAGCAGCAAAAACAAAGACAGCACCAGCAAAGCCGCTCCATTCAGCAGCATCACCGGCGCTTTACTTTTCAGATAATCTGCGAAACGCATAGTTCCTCCCTGTCCGGCTGGAGTCCCTCAGATCCGGTACCCCAGCCCGCGCTTTGTCTCTATAAAATCCTCCGCCCCGATTTCCTTCAGTTTATTCCGGATCCGGGTTATATTCACACTGAGGGTATTATCATCAATAAATACCTCATGATCCCACAGCTCATCGATGAGATCCGCCCTGGATACAATCTCTCCCGGATGCTTCCAGAGACAGTGAAGGATCTTCAGTTCATTCCGTGTCAGTTCCTGCACACAATCTCCCCGCAGGATTTTTCCCGCCGCCAGATCCAGCGTAACGCCCTTATATTCAGACTGGCAGGCTTCCGTCCTTCCCGGTCCGGCCGTCCGCCGCAGCACCGCCGCAATCCGCGCCATTAGCACCGGAAGCTGATAGGGCTTGGAGACAAAATCATCCCCACCCCGCAGCAGACAGTTCAGCTCGTCCATGGACGTATTGTTTCCGGTGACAAAAATCACCGGAACCTGGGATTTTTCCCGGATCTGCTCGCAGATATGCAGACCGCTGATCCCCGGAAGGTTCATGTCCAGCAAAACCAGATCCGGCTGCGCCGCCAGCACCTGTGCCGCCACATTGGAAAAATCCTCCGCCGCAGTCACCTGATAGCCCGCCGCCGCAAGATAGCTCTGCAGTTCCCGGCGGATATTCCCGTCATCTTCCACAATATACAGTTTCTTTTTTTCTTCCATATCCTGCTCCTCCGGTCTCTCCCCTTTCAGCTCTGTATGTAATCTCACCCCATTCTACACGATACCATCCTCGATGCACAATCCTGTCCTGCTTATTTCAGCACTTTATTCATCTGCTTTTCTGACGCTCCCGGAAACAGTTCCCGCACGCGGCGGTAAATCTTCTCTCCCGACTGCGCCGGTTCTTCCCGGTATGCAGAAGTCACATACTCATAGCCCCACAGTTTTTCCGGTTTACAGTAAATACAGACCGGCATCCCGTATTCCCCGCCGCGCTTATTCCTTTTCCGACGGAAATCCCGGACGATCAGATAAGTCTGCATCTGCAGTTCCGTGATCATTCCCTCAAAATTTTTATATCCGTCTTTGCCGAAACCGCATTTGCGTTTCAGTTCCAGCCCCATGTATTCTTCTTCCCCCGGAAAGCAGTCCATAATCTTTTTGTGCCGGATATTGGCCAGCTCATCCTCCCACCGGGCGTCAAAGTCATAGCCGTCCCGGCGGTAGTTGGCAAAAACCGGAAACCACTGCCGGCTGATAAAACCTGTCTTACCGCCGAAAAACTTTCCGTAAGCTACCTCCCCGCTGCGTGCAATGATCTCCCGCCATATCCAGGGATCCTGTTCCGGATCCCCCGTCCACCAGAACTGGTTCGACACATGCTCCTCCGCGGAAAATCCATCCACTTCGTTTTGAAACAGAGGCAGAAATCCCACCTCGTTAATCCAGCCAATCAGCTCCCGCCAGGAGCGGATCCGTAAGGGATCGTCCCAGTCCAGCCCCCGCATGATCCATTCTCCGCCTTCATTCGCCATAAATACCCTTCCCTTCTTTCACACCCGTTAAAGTCTGCCGGATCTTTTCTTACTAGACAGCGTTTCCAGCCTGCAGACAATGATTATTTTATGAAAAGAAAGCTGATCCTCCACAGGGGAACCAGCTTTCATTCAGATATTCTAATATGCGTGTACTTCCCATCCCGGCTCCCGTTCCTCTATCGGAAAACCGGGATCATCTGCCGCCGGAACTCTATTTCTCCACCTTCGGAAGTCCGGCAAAACCTGCCGCCAGCTCCTCATCTGCAGGGATGTAATCGGTCAGCGTACCGTCATTGTAATGCTGGTATGCATAGAGGTCGAAATATCCGGTTCCGGTCAGGCCGAATACGATGGTCTTCTCCTCGCCGGTCTCTTTACATTTCAGAGCCTCATCCATGGCTGCCCGGATGGCATGGCTGCTCTCCGGTGCCGGAAGGATACCCTCTACGCGCGCGAACTGTGTCGCCGCCTCAAACACACTGGTCTGCTCCACCGCAACAGCCTCCATCAGCCCGTCATGATACAGCTGGGAAAGCACCGGACTCATACCGTGGAACCGAAGTCCGCCTGCATGGTTGGCCGAAGGGATAAATCCGCTTCCCAGGGTGTACATCTTCGCCAGCGGGCAGATCATTCCTGTATCACAGAAATCATAAGCAAACTTTCCTCTGGTAAAGCTGGGGCAGCTGGCCGGCTCCACCGCGATAAACCGGTAATCCTTCTCTCCCCGCAGCTTCTCACCCATAAACGGAGCGATCAGTCCGCCTAAGTTGGATCCGCCGCCTGCGCAGCCGATGATCACGTCCGGCTCAATACCGTATTTATCCAGAGCCGCTTTTGTCTCCAGGCCAATGATGGACTGATGCAGCATCACCTGATTTAAGACAGACCCCAGCACATAACGGTAGCCGTCATGGCTGGTAGCCACCTCCACCGCCTCGGAAATCGCGCATCCCAGGCTTCCGGTGGTTCCGGGATGCTCCGCTAAAATCTTCCGTCCCACTTCTGTCGTCTCTGAGGGAGAGGGAGTCACAGACGCCCCGTACGTCCGCATGACCTCGCGGCGGAACGGCTTCTGCTCGTAGGAACATTTTACCATATAAACTCTGCAGTCCAGGCCCAGGTACGCACAGGCCATGGAAAGCGCGGTTCCCCACTGTCCGGCTCCGGTCTCCGTAGTCACGCCCTTCAGTCCCTGTTTCTTGGCGTAATACGCCTGCGCAATGGCCGAATTCAGCTTATGGCTGCCGGAAGTATTATTTCCCTCAAACTTATAATAAATCTTCGCCGGGGTATCCAGCGCTTTCTCCAGACAATACGCCCGTACCAGCGGCGAGGGGCGGTACATCTTATAAAAATCCTGGATCTCCTGCGGGATCTCAAAGTACGCCGTGGTGTCATCCAGTTCCTGCTCCACCAGGTCTTTACAGAACACTACTGACAGCTCCTCCTCTGTCATCGGCTCCTGCGTCGCCGGGTTCAGCAGCGGCGCCGGCTTGTTCTGCATATCCGCCCGGAGATTGTACCATTTCGTCGGCATCTCGCTCTCCTCGAGATAAATCTTGTAGGGGATCTTCGTGTTTTCAGACATATCGGTTACCTTCCTTTGCTTTCATTTACTTTATCTCGCTAATCTGCTACCATTTTAACAGAATGATGCCATTCTGTGAAGTGGTGTTTTTTATGAAAATATCATTTTCACCATTGCTTTTTTGCAGGACTTGTCGTAAGCTGTCTGTACAGGCCGCAGTATGGTACAGCAGCTGCTGTTATAACGAAACACGATATCCATCTTTCACAGAATTTCCGTTTCTGTGATCTTTCTGAATATTTTCGTCCGTTTCGGACAAATATCCAAGAAACTTGATCAAACAATATAGATTTGCAAATATTTTATAGAAGCAATCTGCGGTCTGGTATGATATGATAATCATAGATAGCAGCAGCTCCTGTATCTGCTGGAAAGGCAGGTTCCATGGGAGACAACAAAAAAGAAAACCCTGGATTGGCACATGCGGAAGATCTGGCGCTCAAATCCGCAGCTGCATATTTCGGGGAAGAAATCCTACCCTGGCTCGGGGTGGAAGAAAAAGTATGCCGCATCGCACCTACAGAAACCATTCGGCTGGAAATGCGTCATCTGTACGAGGACTTCCTTTATGAAATGGCAAATGGCTCTTACTATCACTTTGAGTTTGAGAGCGATTCCCTTACTCTGGAAGACCTGAAACGGTTCCGGGAATACGAAGCAGCCACAGCCCGGATTTACCGTGCACCGGTTGTGACCTATGTCATATGCTCTTCGGGGGCAAAAAACATCCGGGATCACATCACCGAAGGGATCAACACTTACCGGGTAAAACTGATTCAGCTGAAGGACTGGGATGCTGACCAGATTTTAAAACAAACAGCAGAGCAGCTCCCTGCCCGGAATGAAATGGTTCCACTGCTGTTTACACCTTTGATGGGCGGGCACTCTACGCAAAAGGAGCGGATACAAAAAAGTATACAGATATTAAAAAAAACGGAAAAATTTTTTTCAAAAACCGAAATCAGCAAAATGGAAGCCATTTTATATGTGCTTGCGTCAAAATTTCTGAACAGAAAAGAACTGGAATCGATAAAGGAGGAGATAGCCATGACAGTGCTGGGACAGATGATATGGGAGGATGCCCTTGAAAAAGGGCGCGCAGAAGGCGAGCGTGCCGGACGCAAAGCCGGCGAACGGATTGGACGCGAAGCCGGCGAACGGATTGGGCGCGAAGCCGGCGAACGGATTGGGCGCGAAGCCGGTGAAAAGCTGGGAAGAGAGCAGGCTTCGGAACGCTACAGCCGCCTGATCCTGCTTTTAAACGAGAAAAACCGGACAGACTTAATCATAAAAGCCGCCTCCGACCCGGAATACCTCGAAACGCTATATCGCGAATATGGAATCTGACAGACAGGCTGCCGTCTCCGGTAAGGAGACTGGCAGCCTGTCTGTCACTGTACCTTATGATGTTTTCTCTAATTGGAAGCCGCGCCTCCGTCCACCACAGTCTGGATCAGCGTTTTTGCATGATCCACGGTAGCCTCATCCGGAATCATCACATAAAGCGGCTGATTCATGGAATAGGTGGAAGCGGTGCTTCCTGTTCCATCCACACTGGTAGAAGCCACGTTCCAGGATCCGCCCCCGGACAGCTGGTCACGAACCAGCTCCGACATCAGCTCATACGGCATATCGGACTCAAAGCTGCCCTCAATGCCATCCATCAGCTGTGAGAAATTCTGCAGGATCGCCGGGGACTGCATCTTCTGGATCACGCCCGTGATCACCGCCATCTGGTTCTGTCCTCTCTGGCGGTCGCCGCTGGCAAAGGATTTTCTCTCCCGGGCAAAGGCCAGCGCCTGCTCGCCGTTCACCGTATTGGCTCCCTGATCGAAATGATACCCGCCGGCATCAAATTCCACATCCGAATTCACCGTGATCCCTCCCAGGGCGTCAATCAGTTCCTGGAAACCGGAGAAATTAATCCTGAAATAATAATTAATATCAATACCGTACAGCATCCCTAAGGTATCCTTGGAAACATCTACGCCGTAGATCCCCGCATGGGTCAGCTTATCCTTCACGCCATTGGAAATGGAAAGCGGCACATAATAATCTCTGGGCGTATTGATCAGCTGTACCTGGTGGGTATTGGTATTCACCACCGCCAGGATGTTCACATCACTGCGGCTCCTGGTAGAAATATCGCCGGCCACATCGATTCCGCTGATATACATGGTAAACACGCCCTCCGGCAGGGAATCCGACTCTGTCTCTGGCTGTTCAATCGCCGACTGCAGGCTGTAGGAATCCAGTTCCCGGATCTGGTCTGCAAAAGACTCATACCCTTCTGTCTCTGTAATCACGCCTAAAAATCCCTCGTTGATGAGAATCGCCTGGCACTGACCATCCAGCAGTCCCTGCGCCAGCGCCGCTGCATCGTCATACTCTACTGTCGCGATCGCCGAACCAAGGTTTTCATTGATCTCTTTCACCACCTGGTCGGTCTCTTCCCTGGCCTGTACGCCAAGGATTCCAAACGTATAGTCCGCGGCATCCGTGATGGTCTGCGCCGGGTCATCCGCCAGCACGTAGACACCGATCTCTGTCGTTTCATACTCCGCCCCCGTCATTCCCCGCAGCGTATCGCCAATCCGGTTCAGAAACAGTCCCGACACACACAGCGCTGCGGAAATCAGAATTGCAAGCACAAAGCCCACATAGAAACGCGGCTTCCTGTGCGCCTTCCCCATCAGCAGCCTGCATACCACCCAAAGCACTGCCAGTACCACCACAACGCCTGCCAGCACCAGCGTCGGCAGCATGCCAAGCCTCCAGATCAGAACAATCACCAGGACGGAAAGAACCGCCTGCACAAGGCTGACGATCCAGCCCGCCAGTCCCAGTCCCGGATTTTCCCTGTTTCTCTTATGTTTCCTCATTTTCCTCGTCCTTTCTGTTTTGTCTTTTTCCTGCTGTCAGGCTTCCATTCAGGAAAAGAAGCGCCTCCGCTCCCGGATCTCCCGCATCGGCTCCCGCCTTACTTTTTCTCCGGCCAGAATCGCGCGCGGATTCTCATGAAAAAGGAGATTCGCCGTCTCCCGGGAGATCCGCTCCCGGATGTAATCCCGCGCCCTGCGCATATCCGGCGATCGCCATCGGGTTCCGTGGCAGTCGCTGGCCAGACAGGTGATCAGCCCATGCTCTAAAAGAGCCACCGCCGTGCGCTCCTCTCTCCTGCCGAACGCCCCCAGGAAACTTCCCATATTGATCTGAGTCAGAACGCCCTCATGCATCCAGTGATACACTAAGTTCGGCGTATCCTGCACACAGTAATAGCGCTCCGGATGCGCCAGCACCGGCACGCCCCCGGCTTCAAACACCATATACAGTCCATCCGTGATTTCATCCGGATGCATATCAAAGGGAAACTCAATCAGATAATTTCCCGAATGGTTCAGGGAAATCAGCTGCCGCTGCTGAATCAGCGCCCGGATATCACCCACGCCGTAAATCTCCATCCCCTGCGCCACCCGGAGGGGAATCCCTTCCTCCTCCAAAAGCTTCCGGAACTGCCGGAAGACCTCCAGCCGTTCCCCGGAATCTTCGTAATTTTCAAAACGCCCGCGGACATTACAGTGGGGCGTGGCCGCCACGATCCGCGTACCGCCGCGGACTGCCATTTCCGCCATCTCCAGTGACTCTTCCATACTGTCCGAACCATCGTCCAGCGCCGGAAGAATATGTGTGTGAATATCGATCATCTTACCGCCTCTTTATTTCCCTTAAAACCCAAAGCCCCAGGCTTGTATTCGCTAAATGTACGGTACGTATTATATCATTATTTCATTTTTGTGCAATCATACGAAAGTATGAAATTCTTTCTTTATTTTCCCATATGCGCCAGATATTCTTCTCCGGCGTCCATGATCTTCAGTCCCTGAAACAGTTCGGCATGATCCTTTTCGCTCTTTTCAGAAAATACCGGAGCATGCTCATGTTCAACGTCTTCCCGAAGTGTCCTGGACGGGTGAAGAGATTCACCTTCCCCATCATATCAATCAATTCTTTGATAAAAAGTGTTTTATCTACATAATAATAACCCTTGATCCTCAATTCCTCAAAATTTTCCACACCGATGGGCAGCGGTATCCAGCTCATAAAAACGCCTCCCTTCCGAATGTAGTTTTATTTTACTACATCCGGAAGGGAGGCACAAGGTCAGTTGTTCTTCTTCATTTGCTGACCAGCTCCTGCGCCATTATCGGAACAGGGAACCAAAGAAACCTGTCACGGCATCTACCACCGTATTGACAACTTTCTTCACAGTATTTCCCAGCCTTTCAAAAAAGCTGCCGCCTGGATATCGGTTGCTGCAAAGGTATGTGTCTCGCCTGTTACGCCGTTTGCCGTCAGAGCTGTGGAAGCAAGTTCGCTTCCGGCAGCGTCAGTCAGGATGATATTGGCGGTAGCGTCGGCATATACCGGTTGCTGTGTTTCTGACTCAAAGCCAAGGCTCAGGAGGGCCGGCATAAAGTCGGACTCTATCAGGCTGCACAGCTGAATGCCGTTGGAGGCATCTGCTGCCGCACCGGCCGCTTTCACCTTGGTCACAGACAAGATTGCATCTCCTCTACTCTTTATTAAATTATATCCTTCCGGCAGGAAAAGTCAATATTTTACGTATTTTTTTGAATTGTTTCATTTTAAATCCCATGAAACACCGTATTATCAGAAAAAAATCACCAAATATGACAGATTCTTTTAGTGGAAAGTGCGCAATTTGTGGTCAGAAAAGTGGGCGCAGAAGCAAGAAATGAAAGTGAGGTACCTTTATGGCAAGACATGGAGAAAACATTCGGAAAAGGGCGGACGGCAGATGGGAAGCCCGGATTCTTACCGATTATAAGGAAAACGGCAAAGCGCAGTACAAGTACCTGTATGGGAAAAGCTACCGGGAAGTCAAGGAAAAGAAAAATAATTTCCTGAAGCAGGAGCCAGCCGGCCGGTATCAGCCGCCGGCCTTGTCCAAAACATGCAGCGAGCTGCTGGATGAATGGCTGGGATTTGTATATCCGCATCTGAAGGAATCTACGTATTCCAGATATGTTTTCGCAGTGGAGAAGCACCTGAAACCGGAGCTCGGAAAAATCCGGCTCGGGAATCTGACAACCGAACAGATCGACCATTATATTTATCAAAAGCTTACCTGCGGGAAGCTGAACTGCGATGAGGGTCTTTCCTCGAAATCCGTTACGGATCTGCTCTCCATATTTAAGCTGGCAATTGAATTTGGGTGTGAGCGGGGATTTCTTCCTCCCAACCAGTTCACGATCCACCATCCCCGGCAGACGGTTCCTGAGATCCATGTCATGGATGAGGCAGCCTGCAGGAAATTAGAGAGCTATATTCTTTGCCATAAGGAATCCCCTGTCTGCATCGGTATTCTGCTGAGCCTGTATACCGGGCTGCGTATCGGCGAGGTCTGTGCCCTGCATTGGGAGGATATCAACCTGGACACACAGACCCTTGCAGTCAGAAGAACCCTGATGCGCATCCAGGATCCATCGCCCCAGTCTGCGCGAAAAACCAAGATCATCGAATGCACACCCAAGACAGCAAGTTCCGTCCGGAGAATCCCTCTCCCGGAATGGATCTGTCCGTTTCTGCAGCAGCTGCAGCAAAGTTCCCAGTGCTATCTGCTGACCGGGCGAATAACATATATGGAACCGCGGAATTATTATAACCGGTATAAAAAAATTCTCCGCAGCCTGAATTTAGACAAATACAATTACCACGCATTGAGGCATACGTTTGCTACCCGCTGCGTGGAACATGGATTTGACGTAAAATCCTTATCAGAGATTTTAGGACATGCAGATGTCGCGACTACCATGCGGCGTTATGTCCACCCTTCTATGGAGGCGAAACGCAAACAGATGCAGATGCTGCAGATGTACCCGGTTTGCAGTCAGAATCAGGGTCAGAGACCCGCAGGAACCTGTTAATATAAGAACTCAGAGCGCCTGTTTCATAAAGTATAGTACTTTATGACCACTATTTTTCTTTTTCAGCCGCATCACGCGCGGATGATCCTGCAACACACCGGGATCGCTGCCTTATGCTCAGAACCGGATCACCACCGGGCAGCCGACCAGCGCTGCCGTCATCGCTTCCCGCACACATTTCTTCTGGATCAGCTCCCCGTTTTCACAGGACAGAACCGCCGCCCGCTCACAGACATTATCCACTCCCGTCACACGTTTTACAAAATCTGAGCCGGCCGAAACCAGTGGAATCCTGCGCAGTTCATCCGCGCTGTACGTCACAAAGGGAATCTGATATTTCCCCGAGAGCGCAAGCAGGGCAGGTTCTTCTTTTTTCAGGTCGATGCTGGCCAGCATGCGCACCTGTTCCGGTTTCAGCCCATTTGCCTGCAGGACGTCCCGCAGCCCGTTTTCCAGAAGCTCCGCGCCGATCCCTTTCCGGCAGCCGATCCCTGCTATGATATTCCTGGGACGTAAAAGTAATGTTCCTTCTTTTTTCCCGTCATCACCCGCGAAACGCCCCGCAATCACGATACGCAAACGATATCTTTCCGCCTCCCCGCGGGCAGCGCACAGCACCACCGGATCCGGCACGCTGCCCTGCACCGTGCAGTCTGTTTCTTCTATATATAATGCGATTCTCTCCCCCTCCAGAACGGCCGCCGAAATCTCCTTTGCCAGGCTGCGGTCTGTGAGCAGCAGATGATTCTTTTTCGCAAACACATCCACGGCAAATTTCCCCTGCACGTCCGTAGCCGTGGTGTGTACCGCCGCAGCTCCCAGTAACTCTGCCACCTCATCCGCCAGGGCCGCCGCGCCTCCCACATGGCCGGAGAGGATCGGTATGACATACTCCCCTTTTTCATCCAGTACCAGCACCGGGGAATCCGTAAACTTATCTTTCACAAACGGCGCAATGTACCGGACGGCAATACCTGCCGCGCCGATAAAAATCCAGGCGGTCCTGCCCCATCCGGCGCCGATCAGCCCCCTACGGTCCTCCGGCAGGGGAAGCAGTCCCCCCGTCACATATTTCGCAGGCGCATATCCGACGCATTCCCGGCCGGTTCCGGAAAATGCCGCGCACAATCTCTGATTCAGTTTGGTTCCTGTACGGGTAAAGCTGAGAATTTTGATCGGATCGTTCATTTTGTCCTCCCTGACGCCAAAACGGAATATCACAAATTTTATTTGTTATTATATAATACCCGAAACAGGAAAGACAACTGCAAAATTCTCCAAAAGCCACGGAAAGCTGCTGCCTGCACATAAAAAAAGAACTCTCGCACGCATGCGAAAGTTCTCTCTGCCTGAAAACAGGACGCTGTCCCATTTTCAGTTATCATGCGGATAGGGGGACTCGCCCCCCACGTCGTAGACACCAGAACCTAAGTTTTACCCCCATTGATGTCAATTTACATCTATTCACACCTCTCTACCAGGTGTCCGGATCGCTTTTCGTCCTTATAAATATCATACACATATGCTGCACTTTCATAGTACAGCCCTGTTTCTTTATCTACCAGCTTCATATAGGTTTCTGAGGCATAAAATTCCCGCATAGCCTCTTCATATTCAATCCCTTCATCTTCTACAAGAAAGAGGATAATATCCTGAATAATATACTCTATCAGCTGTTCCCGTTTATCCATGATTCCACCCTGCCTTTTCCAATAATTCCAGTGCTCTTTCTGTATGAAAGGAATACTGGTTTGTCAATTTCTTAAATTTCATAGCTTCTACTAAAACTTCTACGCTAATAAGACCACCCAAAAACTGTCGGAACAACAATGCCAGATCATCATCTGCCACCGGTCCGATAACCAGATCATACTTATTATCGTGATTACACTCCATGCTATAGATGTCCTGATAATCTCTGTTTCGATTATTGATAACAAAAAGAGCCCATTCTTTTGATGGTTCTTCAAAGATCCTGGACACTCTCTGAGCCATCTTCTGTGCCTGTTCTTTCATAGAAGTAAGGTAAAATCCTCTTCCGAAATCTTTATACGGCCTGGTCTTTTGTAAGTCAATCTCTTCTATAGCTATATTTGATCCATGATATAAGCGTATCATAGAGTACCTCCATTCTTTCGGCAAATCAATTCAAGATCATCAATGGCATCTTCTATAGATAACGTATGTTCAATTTCGTAATTTTCCTTCAGAAATTGTATTCCATGATACTTATCCAAATAAAAAAATGCTTTCTGCGGATGGAGCGCTTTACGTTTTGCAAATTCATTGACGCACGCAACAGTATATGCGACCTGATTTCTTTGAATCTGTCTCATCATTCCCTCCATTTCTGCCATAGCTCTTATTCCCTTTTATAGTTTACACTGCTAATTATAGCATATACCGCTATTCGATTGAAGAAATTCTTCCCACTTTCTATTGTAATTGGAAAATGGATTTGCCTGGTAATTTTTTATATTTAGAGGAATTCTGCTCTAATAATTTTTCTGACATCACACGATCACCCTTCTCACCTTTCAATTTCCATATTGGAAAACTACAGTATAAGGCTTTTCCAATTTCCATTGATAATTTTCTCTATCTTACTGAATATGACGTGATTATAAAACCAAAAAATCAATGAAAATCTTATCTTCACACCCTCGTTGATGTCAACACACACAAAAAGAGAGCCTCTTTATGAACAAAAAAGCTCCCTCTTTGTACTGAAATCCCTTATTTTATCTCATTTTCAGCCATCATGCGGATAACAGGACTTGAACCTGCACGTCGTAGACACCAGAACCTAAATCTGGCGCGTCTGCCAATTCCGCCATATCCGCCTGTATTCTGCCGGGAATCGTCTGCCTCCTTTCAGAGAAAAGTCTGATCACCGGCACTTTCTGTAGTATAACGGATTCCAGCCCATTTTTCAACCGCTGCTTTTCCCTTTCTCCCGGAATCCGCCGTGCCCGCCGGTCACAGCAGGCGATCCATGACGCCGATGCGGCGCCCCGTCTCACCAAAGGCTCCCGTTTCTCTCCTCCGGCGTCCACTTGCAGCTCTCCGCCGCCTTGCAGCAAAAGCATGGCCGCGACAGATGGTCCGCCCGGTTGATGTACGCCTCCATGGTGTGCTCTCCCCGCCCCCGTCTGCCGCAGTGGGCGCGGATGGCCGACACCGTTTCCTGTTTCCACGCCTCCGGATAACCCACCTGCGCTAAGATCTCTTCAGCCAGCAGGGCTCCCGCCGCCGCGTGATGTTCCCCGGTCTGATACTGGCTGGCCCTGCCGATGTCATGCAGCAGCCCCGTCACAAACAGCCGGTCTTTCATTTCCTCCATCCGCTCCTGCGACTCTGGCCGCTCCGGCGTCTCCTCCAGATAAAGGATCCACGCCAGCCTGCACACATCCATCATATGGGGCATCCCGTGCCTGCAGTAAGGCCGGTCAGCCTCCAATTTCTCAATCTCCTCTATGATACTCTGATACAGAGCATTCTTCATCACTTCTGTCGCATATCTCATCTGACTTCCATCCCCTGGCTCACGCTCTTTCCGCGGCCTCTGCCACATGGGCGGCCAGCACGCTGGTCGTCACGGCCCCAACGCCGCCCGGCACGGGGGTAATCGCCTCCACCACAGGCTCCGCGCTGTCAAAATCCACGTCGCCGCAGAGCTTTTGTTTTTCCTCATGGTAATGGATCCCCACATCGATCACCGTCTGCCCGCCGCGAAAGAACGAGGCGTTTAGGGCTTCCATCTGCCCGGCACAGACAACCACGATATCCGCGGTCCTGGTCAGCTCCGCCAGGTTCTCTGTCCTGGTGTGGCAGATCGTCGGCGTGGCGTTCCTGTGAAGCAGCAGCATCGCCGCCGGACGCCCCACCACCAGGCTCCGTCCCACCACCACGGCCCGTTTCCCGGTGCAGTCCACACCGTAATAGTCCAGAATCTCCATCGCCGCCTGTGCGGTACACGGACAAAAGCCCTTCTCTGTATTGGTAAACACGCCTGCCAGGGACGCATCCGTGATCCCGTCCACATCCTTGGCCGGATCCAGCGCCTGCCTGGCCGCCTCCTCATCCAGATGTCCCGGCAGCGGACGGAACATCAGGATCCCATGCACCTGCCTGTCCTCATTCAGCCGTTCCAGCTCCTCCATCAGCGCCTGCTGCGTCACATCCGCCGGCAGGATCACAGAACGGACAGCGATCCCCACGCTGTCGCAGCGTTTGGCCGCGCCTCTCTCATAGCTGATATCATCCGCCCGCTGGCCGACCCGCAGAATCGCCAGGGTGGGAACCGTCCCCTGCTGTCTCAGCGCCTCGGTCTTTTCTCTGGTCCGCCGGCTGATGGCGGCAGCCACTTCTTTTCCACTCAAAATCTTCGCCATAAAAACTCCTCTACGGTTGCAGTCTCGTCATTACATTCTGAAAAATCTCATCGCACAGCGGAACATACTGTTCCAGCATTTCCCGCGCCGCCTGCTCCATCTGCGCGGCGCGCTCCCGGTTCTGCATGGATTTTGTATTGATCAGCACATTCAGGGAGGCGCCGGTCAGCGCCGCCCGCAGCCCCGCGGCCGCACACCCGGCGTCGCTGATGGCGATCACAGAGCCGATCTTTTCCATCTCCGCCGCCAGACGGATCGCCCGGCCGCAGCACTCCATGATCCGCAGCGGCACACCGGCCGCCTCCGTCAGGGCCTTCTCCATCACTTCCGCCTTATACCGCCGCTGTTCTTCCGTCTCTTTCGGAAGCCCGTAAGCCCTCGACAGCGGTTCAAACACGTCGGCGTCTGCCTGCACCAGCTCTAAGAACTCCTGTTCCAACTGCGCGGCAGACTCCTTCAGGCGGATCACATCCTCCTGTACATCCGCATATTTCTTTTTCCCCAGGGTCAGGCTCCCCACCATATCCCCCAGAGCCGTCCCGATGGCCCCCATCAGGGCAGCCGCGCCGCCGCCGCCCGGAACCGGTGCCTTCGAGGACAACGCCTCTATAAATTCCTTACAGCTTTGATCTGTCATTGTCATATACTCCATCCTTTCTCTTCCCAAAAGGAAAAAGACGCCCTCTGTCATAGGGTCGCCTTTTTATTGTACCGGAAAGTCCTCCTTCCTGCAACAAAAAATCTT
>CALWGM010000044.1 GCA_944380065.1 uncultured Lachnospiraceae bacterium | reverse complement strand
TCGTCCGATTGCTGTTCTTGATGCCAGGATCGCTCCCGGCTGAAACTTTTTCAGAATCTTTCAAGGTTATTTCACTGTTCAGTTATCAAGGTTCTTTGTTGTTGCTGTTTTGCGACAGCCATGATAGATTATCACAGTTTCAGGTGTTTGTCAACAACTTTTTTTATTTTCTTTTTTGTTTTGCTGTCGTTTTCCGCGACAGCTATTAAATAATAGCATCGGTCTTCCCGAATGTCAACCATTTTTTTCTTTTTTTTCATGTTTTTTTGCACGTTTTTTTCATAACAATAGATATAGGGGATACTACCAACAGCACCCCCTATATATAGATCTTTTTTCTTCTTTATATTGTTGTATGATCATGCGGTTGCCCGCATCTGTACGACGTTTGCTGTTTTATCCGCCATAACGCAGGGCAGAAATCAGCATCCCTTTCTTTCATTTAGAAAGAAACTTCCATAATATATTCTGGTCATACAGAAAAGACAGGAATCTGCTTTCATCAATAAAACCTGTCAGAAGCTTCCCTGCTTCTGTCCCTGCAATCAGGGCAACAAAGAGGAAAAACAGGGAAATCAGAATATAGGCTTCAAAAATCCCCGCCAAAAGTCCCAATCCACGGTTGATTCCCTTCAGTATTGGAATATGATCCACGATTTTCAGCGCATGGTCAATCAGCTTCACGAGAATGACCGCTAAAATCAGTGCTATCAGGAAAGACGCCCCTGACAGGATCAGATCCGCCGTCCTTTGGCCTATTGCCTGGCCGATACCGGTATTTTCCAGCAGATCCGCACTGCTCTCCTGCAGATAAGACGTCACCTTTTCCGGGAACGAAATCCCGGCAGCTGCAAAAACAGATTCTGCGCTTTGTCCCGCTTCCTCCCCGGCCTGCTGCTGGAATTTTTCTGTGCAGCGCTCTTCCAGCGCAGTATACACTCCGGTATGTTCTTTGATAAAACCGCTGATATGAGGCGTCGCAAAAGCCACCAGTACAATCAGCACAACAATGGCAACGATCGAAAACAGGATGCGAAGCATCCCTTTCCTCCATCCATGAATCATCAGCAGCAAAATTATGATCAATATAATAATCAAAAGCCAGTTCATATTATTCCTTATCCTTCGTCAGACTCCCAAACAATTTCAGACGGATCCGCTCTGTTACGCCCTCTTTCAGAATCGTATAATTTCGGTATCCCCTGTCATGAAAAATACCGCTGATCGTATCATCCTCAAATTCATAAGTAAATTTTTGCTGGCCGCCCAGAGTATAAATCCTGCACTGGTTCGCCGTATCCATACAGATCTCATGGTTATCGAGGAACCCTATATGATCGTAGGCAAAGGATGTTTGTATGACAGTCTGCTCACTGCAGCGCAGGTCATAAATCCGCACCGTCCGGTCTCCCCCGCCCGCCCGGTCGGTAAAAACCAGGCCAAAATAACTGTCGTCCCAGAATATGCTCTGGATCTCCTCCTCTACCGCCATCTGCTTTCCCTCTTTGGGCGTATCTTTCCCGGTAAAAGTGTAGACCCCGCGGTCGGCAAACGCCAGCATCGTCTCATTACCGGCATAAACCAGTTCTGGCATGATAGTATCCGGATAAGTATACGAGGCCACCAGATTGTCGATCTGATTCTGCCCCACTGCGCTGAAATTATAAAAATGAACCGTCGTTCCGGCTGTTCCCTCCGCGATTTCCAGCATAGAAACTCCCAGAAGCTGTCCGTTGTCAGACAGGGCAATGTCCATCGGCGTTCCGCCGTTCTCCACATGGATCGCCCCTTCCGCCAGCAATTCCCCGCTCTTGCCATATAAAGCCAGATACCCGGTTCCGCTCTCTTCCATCAGCACTGCCACCGTCCCCTGGGAAGCAACATCAATTCTGGAAATCGGCATGCTGACCGTGATCTCCCCCTGCAGTCCCTCGTCGTTCATGACATAAATCTTATCCCCCTGCCGGTCTGCAACAGCCGCATAGGATTCACACACAGCGACCATGGGATTTTCCATCTCATAGCTCTGATTCCAGATCACATCGCTGTTTACATTCACATAAGACGCTCCGTCATTACTGTATTTCAGGAAACCGTCCCCATAGGACAGGTAATGCGTAGCCGGCGTATCTGTCCGCGCAATTTCTTCTGTCACCCTGTAATCCGTATAAGATTTATGCTGCATAAATACATAATATGTAATCACTGCGGCCAGACAGATCCCAACAGTCACCGCGGTCCATTTCAGACGTTTCAACCGGTGTATTCTGATCTTTTTTTCTATTTCATCCCAGTTTGTTTCAACCATGTGAAGGTTGTTTTTCCCTCTGTTTTCCATAAATTCCTCCAGGTCACCTTCCAAAAGAAAAAAGCTTTCCTATTAGGTATATCATAAAGGCACCGGGATTTCAATTTTTTTGCAAAAAGACCGGGAGCCGGAAGCTATGGCAGCAGCAATTTCTGCCCCTCATAAATCATATCCATATTTTCAATCTGATTCAGCCGGCAGATGTCCTCCACCCGGCTGCTGGTCTGATAAATCGCCTCGCTGATGGAGACCAGGCTGTCCCCCTTTTTTACAATATAATAATCGGACGGTTCCGATGCCGCCTGGGGTTCCCCGGCAGAAGCAGTTTCTGCACCTGTCCCGGTACTGTCCCCATCTGCCCCCGCCGCGCCGGCAGCCTGTGTACCGGCCTGCGCCTCTGCGTCAGTTTCCGCCCCCGCTGCCTGGCCGCTTTCCGGCTCCGACGGCGTCTGTTCCGTTTCCTCCGTCTCCGCCCCGGTTTCCTCCGCCGTCGTTTCTTCCGCACGGTCCTCGCCTGTTTCCGTCTCTGGCGGCGTTTCCTCCGGGGTCTCAGAAGT
The DNA here is from genome assembly GCA_944380065.1 of uncultured Lachnospiraceae bacterium. Lineage (GTDB taxonomy): Bacteria > Bacillota > Clostridia > Lachnospirales > Lachnospiraceae > Eubacterium_I. The sequence goes on along the minus strand of CALWGM010000044.1, from coordinate 3,521 downwards.
CTCCTGCGATTCCCCCTGCCCCGTATCGGCATCCTCGCTGCCTACCGCCCCGGACAGCGTCTGCATGGTCTGTTCCAGCACCTTCAGGTTCTGGTAATTCCCTATCTGCGTCACCCCGGTAGCCGCCACGATGGCCAGTACCGCCACTCCTGCCACATAAATTGCCGGCTGCAGCTTCTTCCTGGCAGGTTTTTCGTTGAGTTTATTCATGATCGCGCGATAATTCTGCACCACTTCATCCCGCTCTTCCCTCGCATAGGATTCCCGCAGAGGCCTGGGCGCCATGCGCTCCTTCTCCGCAATCATAAATTCCTGCATCTGCGGATTCTTTTCATAATACACCGCATAGCCCGTCAGCCGCTGCAGGCGGTGCTGTTCCTGTACGAAAAACGCGTCCTCCTTCTCCAGGGAATCTTCAAAATACAGGAAACGGGATCCTTTTTTATAAGTAGATTCAAAAAATTGCTGCAGCTGGCTGTGGATTTCCAGATTGCTGCCATCCAGGTTAAAATACCAGCCCAAAATCTCACAATCATCAAAATACTGTTTGATCCGCTGGTACACCCGATCCCAGAATTCCTGCTGCCTGGAAAAAATCATGTCCTCACGCGCTTCCGGCTCCTTCCGGGAGTCTGCCCCCTCTGCTTCCGTCGTTTCTGCCGCAGCCTTTCCGTCTTCGCCCCCTGCGTCAGAAACCTCTTCTTCCATTTGAAACTCTACCTTCTGGGCGCCGCTGATAAACACATATTCCTGTTCTCCCTGACGCACCGTTTTTCCCAGCAGAACAGCTGCCAGTACCAGGTCTTCTTTTTTTCTCCGGTGTATGAACTGATGTACATAAGTATATACAAAATCCTCCACGTAAACCTTATATGTATCTCCAAAGACTCCCATCTGCCGTATATTCTTCGGTAAAACAAGCTCTCTGTTTTCTTCTCTCTGCATGATGATCACCGCTTCCTTTCCTGCTTTCTTTTTCATAATCTGCGCACGCTGCTCATATGATATGTAAAAAGAATTTACCATACTTAAATTGCAGTTTTTGCCGATTTCGATCAGGAAAATTCGCAAGTTCCGTCCCCATGCGCCAAAAAAGCCCACGGCGCTTTGCCGCAGGCTTCTTTTTCTGTCTGTTTTTCATTTTTTATACAAAAGCTTTGACCTTTTTGTAAATGCTTCCCGCATCCAGCCCATACCTTTTAACCAGTTCCGCTCCCGGGCCAGACTCCCCAAAGCGGTCGTTGATACCGATCTTCATCACCCTGACAGGCGCCTTTTCACAGAGTGCATCGCACACGGCGCTTCCCAGGCCGCCGATAACAGAATGCTCCTCCACAGTGACTACTTTTCCTGTTTTTACTGCGGAGGCAGCCACCAGCTCCTCATCCAGCGGTTTGATGGTATGGATATTGATCACTTCCGCATCCACACCGTCCGCCGCCAAAAGCTTCGCCGCTTCCAGCGCTTCACAGACACACAGACCTGTAGCAATGATCGTAACATCCTTTCCTTCTTTCAAAAGGACGCCCTTGCCAATCTCAAAATGATAGGTGGCGGGATCGTTGATCACCGGAATCGCCAGACGCCCAAAACGCAGATACACCGGTCCCACATACTCATAAGCGGCTCTCACAGCCGCGCACGCCTCCACATCGTCACAGGGATTGATGATCACCATCCCGGGAATGGTACGCATCAGCGCAATATCTTCGTTGCACTGGTGGGTTGCCCCGTCCTCGCCAACAGAAATGCCCGCATGGGTAGCGCCGATCTTGACATTCAGATGGGGATATCCGATGGAGTTTCTTACCTGCTCGTATGCGCGCCCTGCCGCAAACATGGCAAAAGAACTGGCAAACGGAACCTTACCGCAGGTGGAAAGCCCCGCCGCGATTCCCATCATATTCGCCTCAGCGATACCGCAGTCGATATGGCGCTCCGGGAAAGCCTTCTGGAAAACGCCCGTCTTTGTAGCGCCTGCAAGATCCGCATCCAGCACCACTAAATCGTCATGTTCTTTCCCCAGTTCTACCAGAGTCTTTCCGTAACTCTCTCTTGTGGCAATCTTCTTTACTTCTGACATAACGCTTCACCTGCTTTCCTCAAATCTTCCATGGCAATGGCATATTCCTCATCATTGGGCGCTTTTCCATGCCATCCTGCTTCATTCTCCATGAAGGAAACGCCTTTTCCCTTCACCGTCTTTGCGATGATCGCGGTAGGCATGCCTTTCGTCTCCCGCGCTTCCTTCAGCGCCGCCGCAATCTCATCAAAATCATGTCCGTTGATGGTAATCACATGGAAATTGAACGCCCGGAATTTATCTTCGATCGGATATGGCGAACATACATCCGCAATATTTCCATCAATCTGAAGTCCATTGTTGTCCACGATCAGTACCAGATTGTCCAGTTTCCGCGCCCCCGCGAACATGGAAGCCTCCCAGATCTGTCCCTCCTGGATCTCGCCGTCCCCGGCCAGGGCATAAACACGGTAATCTTTTCCATCCATTTTGCCTGCCAGCGCCATTCCCACAGCGGCAGAAAATCCCTGTCCCAGAGAGCCGCTGGACATATCTACGCCAGGGATATGCTTCATATCCGGATGTCCCTGCAGCATGGAGCCGATGTGACGCAGCCCGGTCAGCTCTTCCACCGGGAAAAATCCCCGCTGTGCCAGCGTGGCATACAGACCGGGAGCCACATGCCCCTTGGAAAGCACAAAGCGGTCACGGTTCTCATCCTTCGGATTGGCCGGATCCACATGCATTTCCACAAAATAAAGATACGTAAAAATATCTGCCGCAGATAACGATCCGCCCGGATGGCCGGACTTCGCACTGTGTACCGAAGTCACAATCCCCTTACGGACTTCCACAGCAATTTTTTCCAGTTCCAACTTCGTCATAATTGTGTATCCTTTCTTTTCTGTTTTAAAGCTCCACTCTGCCTTCCAATGCGCGAAGCAGCGTCACTTCATCTATATATTCCAGATCGCCGCCCACCGGCACGCCGCTGGCAATACGCGAAACCCGGATGCCTGTAGGCTTGATCAGTTTACTGATATACATCGCCGTCGTCTCGCCTTCCAGGCTGGAATTGGTCGCAATGATCACCTCATCCACATCGCCCTCCAGGCGCTTGATCAATTCCTTCAGCCGGATATCGGCGGGTCCGATTCCCAGCATGGGAGAAATCGCCCCATGCAGGACATGATAAACGCCGTCATATTTTCCGGTCTTTTCATAGGCCGCTAAATCACGGGTGTTTTCCACTACCATAATCATGCGGTGATTCCTGGCCGGATTTCTGCAAATCGGACACTCTTCCGCGTCCGTCAGTGTACAGCAGGTCTTACAGTAACGGATGTTCTTCCTGGCATCCACAATCGTGCCGGCGCTCATGTTCGGGGAAAAAGTCGCATTGTGAGGCGAAATCCTCCATCTTTCCTGCTGAATAGAAGAGGCTGAAAGCCGGATTGACCGCCGCATGGTTCAGAAACTGGTTGGAACTGTAATAGAC
>CALWGM010000043.1 GCA_944380065.1 uncultured Lachnospiraceae bacterium | reverse complement strand
GTCCGCCCGGACAGATCGCCAATGACAGATGAAATATGGAAAAAGAACCACAAAAATATGGCGACTGCCAGACTGACCCCGGCTATGACAAACGCAATCACTGACAGAAGCGATAGTGTATCGGCCATTCTCATTTCCTCCCTTCCGGACATGTACTGTCACTGTCCATCTATTTTCTTCCAGAATTCTCAGGTGCTTCTTTCTGCCAGCCGCGCCTGTTCCTGCCGTTTTTCCACCTCGTTGTACTTGGAATTGATATTTGAGACAAAATCATCATAGCTTGTCTGAATCTCATCCCGGAGCTGATTCACATAACTGAGCGTGGAAGTGATGCTGTTCGATTTCTGATAAAGTTCTTCCATAAGCCCCAGCGCCGTTTCCCTGTCAAAATTCACCCCGGCCATATATTCCGCCTGGTCGTTGACCAGCAGCATCGCCACATAATAAAAGGATATTTTATCGTAATTTGCCTCATTATCACTGGCGCTGTCTATGGTACTCATGGCTGTACGTACTTCTTCGAAAAGCGCCTCATAATCCTTCAGCGAGTGCTCCGACGTGGTGCTCTGGTTCGTCATAAATCTGCAGATGGAGTCATAGCACTGTGCGATTTCCTTTTTATCAAAATCCGCCTGCGCCCCCGCCGCCGCTTCAAAAAAATTCTGCGCGCTCACTGCCCGGCTTTTGAAGGTTCCGTCATAATCGGAAAAATACAGTTTCCCCATGTCATAATAAAGATCAGCCGCCGCCGGATCCGAAGTATCCAGTACATCGGCATGGTTTTCCATCGCGTTCCCCACCCGGGTGATCTGCTCATTGGAAACATCATGGTTTTTATAATATTCGATCAGGCTCTCATAGGCCTCGGTTCGTTCCGGATAAATCTCCACTGCAGCAAAATACCGTTCCGGATCAGAGCCTGCCAGATTCGCGTCATAATCCTGATTGTTCACCCGGGTGGCTGCGGCGCTCAGTACTGCTCCTGAAACTCCCATGACAACAGCCAGCCCGGCTGCTGCAAGAAATGCCGCCAGCTTCCGTTTCTGCTTTTTCTTAAAGCCCCGGGTGATCAGTTCCGGATGCTCCAGGTCATATAAAAGATCGGTACAGCTCTGGTAACGGTTTTCCGGCGCAGGTTCCACACAGCGGTCAATGATGATCTCGATCCCTTCAGAAAGCTCCGGATTCCACTGCCGGACGGATGCATAAGCCTCCCCGCTGCGGGGATCCACCCCCGTAAGCAGGTGATGCATGGTCATGCCCAGGGCAAAAATATCCGACCGGGGATCTGTCTGGCCGCTGTACTGCTCCGGCGGAGCATACCCCTTCGTGCCAAGCACGGTGGTATCCGCCAGGTTCTGCTCCTTATACTCCCGGGCAATGCCAAAGTCAATGATCTTGATATTCCCTTCCGGCTTCAGCATCACGTTCGCCGGCTTCATATCCCGGTATATAATCGGCGGGTTCTGGGAATGCAGATAAGAAAGAGCGTCGCACAGCTGCATCGCCCAGCCGGTCACCAGTTCCTCCGGCTGCGCCCCATATTCCTTCAGAATCTTGTCCAGCGATTCTCCCTCGATATAGTCCATCACCACATAGATCGTGATCCCGTTATCAATAATATCGACGATCCTGGGAAGCGCCGGGTGATCCAGCCGCTTCATCAGATTCGCTTCCGCCAGCAGGCTGTTCACCACAATCTCGTCGTTTTTCCCATTTCCTTTTTTGCGGATCTCCTTTACTGCCCACTGCTTGTTCAGACGTTTGTCCATCGCCAGATATACCACAGACATACCGCCCCGGCCGATCTCTTTCAGGATCTCATATTTCCCGTCAATTACCGCTCCGATCTCTGTCATTGATCCCACCTCACTCTGCCTTAATCAGTATGACTGATATATTGTCCCGTTCGCCCCTGCTCTTTACCTGCCCGATCAGGTATCTGGTATTGCTGTGCATGGCGTCCCTGTTCATCAGGTTGATGGGATTCAGAGATTCATACATCTCCGCCTCCGTAATCTCATGACGAAACCCATCGGAGCAGAGCATGTATGCGCCCTTTTCAACCCTGCCGCAGATGATCTGCGGCTCCACCACTTTAGAAGCGCCCACACACTGCAGCAGCAGATTCCGCCTTTTATCTTTCTTTGCCTGTTCCGCCGTCATCGTCCCACGGCTGACCTCCCTGGCTACAAAAGTCTGATCCGTAGTCATCTGGGTCATCCCGGAACCGATCTGATAAATTCTCGTATCCCCCACATGTCCGATCAGGAACCGGTCTTTCAGGAACAGGATCCCGGAAAACGTTGTCCCGACTCCCTCCAGACCATATCGCCTGCTGTAGTCCAGAATCCGTGTATTCAGTTCTTTCAGCATCAGGATCCACTTCCCGCCAATCACCTGCATATCCGGCTGTTCCAGCTCACAGGGCAGATCTTCCTCAAACCAGCGGGCGAATTCACGAACCACAGCGGCGCTTGCCAGTTCGCCTTTTGACAAACCGCCCATGCCGTCGCAGATCACTGCCAGCAGAATCTCCTCCCACTGATACACTGCATGTTTCACTAAAATGCTGTCCTGATTTGTTGTCTTTAAAATGCCGATGCCTGTATCCGCAGTCACTGTAAATCGCACTGTTTTGTACCTCTTACTTCCAGATTGTATCTATGATTATATCTGAAACAGGAATTCTTCATTTGCCAGTTTTATCGTATCTCCGTCAAAAATTTCCATTTCATAATGGACAGGTACTTCCCTGTTATTGATATAGGTATGGTTTTTCGAATTCAGGTCTTTGATATAGTACCGGTTTCCCCGTGTAATAATATCTGCATGGCTCCTGCTGACTGCGATATTATTCGTCACAAAATAATCCACATAGCTCTTTTCTTTTCCCAGACGGAATACCGGTTTATTCACAGAAATGCTTTCTTCTGTCAGGATGCGAAGCAGTGTCGGATAATGGACCTCCTGATTTTCCTCCAAAAGTGCCGTTCCACCGTCAAAATCGGACACTGCAGCGCTTCCCGGTCTGTTATCGTTTTCATCCAGAAGCCCTGTGGCCTCCTCTTCCAACAGTAATCCAGTTGCCTCTTCCTTTTCTTCCAACAGTCCTGTCGCTTCCTCCAGAAGCCCTGTAACCTCCTCATTCTCATCCAGGAGTCCTGTAGCCTCCTCGTCCGTCAAAAGCCCGGTCGGTTCATCCCCGGCTTTCCTATTATAGTGGTCGTAATAATGCTGCTGCTTATTTGTCATGAAGCCGCTCTGTCCAATATTCTGTTTCCTGATCAGATTCACTACGCTCCGGTCTTCTTTTGCGATAAACGCTTCTATTTTTCCGGCATCAAAGGAATTAAGATTTTCAAAAAAATAAAAAAATCTGGATACATAATCCCTGTCCTTTTCATGATCCGGATGAGCAGAATATGCGATTGTCTCTATAAATTCACTGATATTCGCAGACTCCTTCGGATCCGTCAGAGGCAGATAGATAAACTGCAGTTCTTTTGTCGCCTCGTTGATATATACATATTGATGGTTCAATACCAGATGGTTCAGCGGCAGATGAAAATTCTGAAGTTTCTGTACAGCAGCAACAATCTGTTCCATAATGAGCAGAAAATCTCTTTTACTAATCGGTTGATTCAATTTATCACAGAGACGGATTCCCGTCGGGCCAGTATACTCTACCAGGTTCTTCCGTACCAGATTCGCTTTTAAAAAACCACGCAGATAAATCCGTGCAAATTTGTCCAGCTGGTTCTTATCTATGGATTCCCCAAATGAAGTTTTCACCCGTACTGCTAATCGACAATCTTTTGTTTTTGTCTTAAACTTCACAATATATATCCCCCTTGCCAAAACAAAGGATAACCAGAATTTATTTCAGGCCTGAAATTTGCGTAGAACTGGAAGTTCTACTCATATTTTTTTAAATAGTATAGTATTCTTGGTTTTTTGTAGTGATATGACCACAAGATTGACCACAATGAGATCTTTAGACAGAAAAAACGGAAAGCTTTTCCAGCTGTGTCCTTTTTAGTTCCATGGAAGAATGAACGTATGTGTTTAGTGTAATACTTACGTTGGAATGGCCAAGTATCTCACTCAGCGATTTTATATCTACACCAGCCTCTATACATCTTGTAGCAAATGTATGGCGCAGCACATGATAATTCACTGGTTCGACACCGCTTTCTGAAAGAATCCTGTGATACCGGTATTCATAAGTCCTCGGACTGACAAAAGACTGATTTTCAGATATGACATAATCAGATACAGAGCTTTCCTCAAGAGCAACCAGTTTTGGAAGCAATACAGAAGAAATCGGAATATCACGTACAGACGCCCTGGTCTTGGGACTGTCTATCACCAAACTGGTACGCTTTCCCGTGTCTGCAGAAGTACTCTTTATTCTGGCAACAGTATGTCTGACTCTGATGATGCGGTTTTCAAAATCAATATCATTCCATGACAGAGCACATATTTCACCAATACGCAATCCCGTATGCAGCGACAGCAGTATTCCGATTTTGGATGGTTCCAAATCCAAATTCAGATACAACTCCAGTTTTCTTTGCTGTTCCAGATTCAAAATCTGAATTTCATGTCTGACAGGCGCCGGTTTATAAATCGGTGACTGCAAAGGCATACACAATTTTTCCCGCACCGCATATTTCATCGCAGAATTGATCACAACCATGATACTTCTGACATAGGATGCAGAAAGCCCGCCGTCCTGATCCAGACGTCCTGACTCCAGCTTTTCTGCCAGAAAATGATTGATTCTGGTTGCTGTTAATGCAGACATTCTGACATGTCCTAACTGGGGCAGAATATGTGCGTCAATCAGACTCTGATATTTGTGGATCGTTCCGCCTTTCAGGCGAAGTCTGTTATTTGCCATCCACAGTTCCAATACGTCCCCAAACTTCCAGTCCCCGGCTTTTATCACATCCGGGGTGTCCGAAACAGGCAAAATCCTGTTCATTTTGTTTCTGACCTCTGTATATGATTTCCCATATACTGACCCATAGCAGATACTGCCGTCGGGACGGCGCCCTTTTCTGTAGCGTCCTTCCCAGCGGCCGTCCTTCCTTTTGTGAATCCCATCTCCTCTTTTTGACATGATGCATTTCCTCCTGCTCAAAATATTATCGTTGTTTTATACTGTCCATTGCCGGATGATTTCAAACAGAATCCATAAATTCACAGCAACAGTACCTGACCATCAGGCAGACCACATTCCATTGTGATTGACCCGTTTTATCATGCAGAATGAGTGCTTGCCTGCAAAGAAACCACGCAAAACCATGCAATTCATACCCAAATCATTGACAAAAATCACAAAGCGCGATAGAATTATTATGATTTTATAGCCAGATGCGTAGTTAAGAACTTCCAGTTCTGTATAAAAATAGTATTGACCATGGAAAGCGTGTAAGATGGATACATCTTATACGCTTTTTCTATTTCTATCCTAATACAGTTCTCTCAAAAAATCATTAAAGTACAAACTTATTGACACGGAAAATTACCGCACCTTATGATCTGTACAACCGTTTTTGCATCAAAAAAGAGCCGGATTTTTATATGTTGATCCGACTCATCCCCAAAATACATTCCCGCTATTTAGACAATCCCCTCCCTGTCAAAACCTTTTCTGTCAGACGGCGATACTGATACAGCCGATTCCCCCATACTTCCCGGCATATACCCGGAAAGACCTCATACAAAATCACAGTCTCCTCTTTCTTTTTCTTATCAGAAGCACAGATCAGCTCCTCCATGGTAACTCCCAGCAGCCTGGACAATGCATAAAAATTATCC
>CALWGM010000042.1 GCA_944380065.1 uncultured Lachnospiraceae bacterium | reverse complement strand
CGGAGCTGGCCTCTTACGAGAAAAACTTAAGGATTACCAGTCAGAAATATGACGCGGATCACATGGTGTCTGTGCGGTATCTTGCGGAGGCGCCCCGGATCTCCGGATCTGTACAGGCCCAGCCCCGGCTGGAGGATCTGTTCCTGTGGCTGTTTCCGGATGAGACCCAGAAAATAGAAGAGGAGGTTCGGGTATGAGAATTTTATTACTGGAAATCAGGAGAATTTTATGTTCCCGCAGAAACATCATACTTCTTCTGGCGGGACTGACGCTGTCGGTGGTTATGGGGATTATGCCGATTACCTATGAGCGGGCGTCTTACCTGGATGCAGATGGAAATATTGCGGTTCTGAGCGGGAGAGACGCCATCGAATATCACAATTCCCTGTATGAACCAATCGAAGGTGATGTGACGCCGGAAAAGCTGGAAAATGCTCTGGCTCAGTACCAGGAGGCGATCGGGGAAGCCGGGGGACTCAGTCTTTATGATGAGGAATTCCCGACAGAAATCAGAGTGGAAAAGATCGATCCGGTAGATCCACTGCTTTTTCCCTTACCGGAGGTTTATGCTGATCCGGGAACCGGTTTGCAGACCGAACTGACAGATATTTCACTGGAAGAGATTCCCGATTTTTATGACCGGGCGGTGGAACATATCGGGGATCTGACAGCGCGGGAATACGGCAGCCAGAATATTGTGGATAAGTCAACAGAGATGTATCGGCAGATTGATACGCCATTTCAGTTGTATGGAGATTATTCCGCTAATGCACTGGATTATATTGTTCTAAATATTTTTTTACTGTTTCTGATCTGTATGGCTATGGCAGCTCCAGCATTTTCAGAAAACTATGAAAACGGGTCAGATCATATTTTAAGATGTACCAGGTATGGAAGAAGACATTGCGCGGGATTCAGACTGCTGGCTTTGGTTCTGGTATTTACCATCTATTATCTGATCTGTATGGGGATTGAGATCAGAATTCTGAACCAGGCATTTGGAACAGAGAGTCTGAAAACTTCTATACAGATGGTAGTGCAGGTGATTGCGCTGGTTCCGCTGAATGTCGGGGAAGTGCAGATGGTTACAGTTCTGGGCGGACTGCTTTCCCTTCTGAGCGGCATCTGCTTCGCATTATTTATATCGGCCCGGATGCGGTCTGCCATGGTGAGTATGCTGTTTTCTCTGATTGTGGCAATCCTGCCAACGATATTGTATTTTGCTGTCGGTCTTTCCTGGCTTGTGTTTTTGTGGCCTTCCTCCGGGATAGGAATGCAGAATTCGCTGATGTACCAGCTGTTGGATACAAAGTTTCTCACCATCGGAGACCGGGGAATCTGGGTACCCTGGGTGATTATAGCGGCAGCAGCGGTGGAGCTGGTTGTATTTGCGGTGCTTTCCATCCGGTCTTACTGTAAGCACCAGGTGGTGTAGAGAAAGTGCGGAATACCATGGCGGTATTCTATGAAACTGAATATGCAGATCATAAGCGGGAACCGGGAAAGCCGGTTCCTTTTCTGCGTAATAAGTCCGGCAAGTGGCTATCCAGCCTGGATGTTTTTCTTGCAGATTGCAATATCAATGCAGATAGCCTTATTCTAATCAGATGCAGAAACATTGTATTTGTTTTTCCCTTATGCTATATTGGGTTCAGTTCATTACAGTTTATGGGAGGATATGAGTTATGAGATATGAGGACATGAAATATACAATTCCGAAATGTGGTCTGTTACAGTCGCGGCATGTTTATCTGCTCGAGGGAGAAGTCTATGAATGTATTATAACCGAAGCCAGGAAGGATTACCTGCTGGCACATTACTATCTGCTGATTCCCAGTACGGAAGAAAATGTCCGGAAGAGTCTGGAGTGGGCCGAAAAAGCGCAGGCGGCAGGCGGGAATGCCGGTGTGTTGCTGGAGGAAGCCCGGAAACGCCTGGGAGAATTCCGGAAGGAAGAAAAGAAGAAAAAAGGTCTGTTCGGACGGAAACGCTGAACTGTTACCATTTTTGGCTTTGTTTCCCGCCGCAGTTGATTTCAGTTTCATGTTGTGATAGAATTTGCAGGATGACCATAGAAAAATTGATTGGATAGATACAGGAGGAATTGTTTCATGGCAGTACCATATAACCACAAGGTGGTAGAACCGAAATGGCAGAAGGTCTGGGAGGATGAAAAGGCCTTTGCCGCCACGGATGATTATTCAAAACCGAAATATTACGCGCTGGTGGAGTTCCCCTATCCTTCGGGGCAGGGACTTCATGTGGGTCATCCGAGACCCTATACCGCGCTGGACATTGTGGCGAGAAAGCGCAGGATGCAGGGCTATAATGTGCTGTATCCCATGGGCTGGGACGCTTTCGGGCTTCCCACGGAGAATTACGCGATTAAAAATAAGATCCACCCGAAGGTTGTGACGGAGAATAATGTTGCCAGATTTAAGAAACAGCTGCAGTCTCTCGGCTATTCCTTTGACTGGGAGCGGGAGATCAATACCACGGATCCGCAGTATTATAAATGGACCCAGTGGATTTTCCTGAAATTATTCAAAGCCGGGCTGGCCTATAAAAAAGAGATGCCCATCAACTGGTGTACCTCCTGCAAGGTGGGGCTTGCCAATGAAGAGGTGGTGAACGGCGTCTGCGAGCGCTGCGGGTCCCCGGTGGTGCGTAAAGTCAAGAGCGAGTGGATGTTAAAGATCACCGAGTACGCGGACAAGCTGATCGACGGACTGAAGGATGTGGACTACATCGAGCGGGTGAAGGTTTCCCAGAAGAACTGGATCGGCCGTTCCACCGGCGCGGAGGTGGATTTCGCGCTGAAGGATACGGAGGACAAGCTGCGGATCTATACCACCCGCTGTGATACGCTGTTTGGGGTGACCTACATGGTAGTTTCCCCGGAGCACCCGTATCTGGATAAATATAAGGACCGGATCAAAAACTGGGACGAGATTGCCGCTTACCGGGAGCAGGCGGCCAGAAAGTCTGATTTTGAGCGGGCAGAGCTGGCCAAGGACAAGACCGGCGTGCAGATCGACGGCTTATCCGCCATCAACCCGGTGAACCAGAAGGAAGTGCCTGTCTGGGTTTCCGATTATGTGCTGATGAGCTACGGAACCGGCGCCATCATGGCGGTTCCGGGGCATGACGAGAGAGACTGGGAGTTCGCGAAAAAGTTCGGGCTTCCCATCATCCAGGTGGTTGCAAAGAACGGCGAGGAGGTGGACATCAATGAGGCTGCCTTTACAGACGTGGCCACCGGCGTGCTGATCAATTCTGATTTCTTAAACGGACTGGAAGTAAAGGACGCGAAAAACAAAATGCTTGCCTTCCTGGAGGAGAACGGCATCGGAACCGCAAAGGTGAATTACAAGCTGCGCGACTGGGTATTTTCCAGACAGCGCTACTGGGGCGAGCCGATCCCCATCGTTCACTGCGACAAGTGCGGTTATGTGCCTGTGGACGAGAGTGAGCTGCCGCTGCTTCTGCCGGAGGTGGACAGCTATATGCCGACGGATAACGGGGAATCCCCGCTGGCTGCCATGACGGACTGGGTAAATACCACCTGTCCCTGCTGCGGCGGACCGGCGAAGCGTGAGACAGATACCATGCCTCAGTGGGCGGGCTCTTCCTGGTATTTCCTGCGTTACACAGATCCGAAGAACCAGGAGGCGCTGGCCAGCAAAGAGGCGCTGGATTACTGGATGCCGGTAGACTGGTACAACGGCGGCATGGAGCATACCACGCTGCATCTTCTGTACTCCCGGTTCTGGCACAAGTTCCTCTATGACCAGGGGGTAGTTCCCTGCCCGGAGCCGTACCAGAAGCGTACCTCCCACGGCATGATTCTGGGTGAGAACGGCGAGAAGATGTCCAAATCCAGGGGAAATGTGGTGAATCCGGACGATATTGTGCGGGAGTACGGCGCAGACACGCTGCGTACCTATGAGATGTTTATCGGAGCCTTTGACCTGGCTGCATCCTGGTCCGAGGACGGCGTGAAGGGATGCCGCCGTTTCTTGGAGCGTGTATGGAAGCTGCAGGATCTGATGACAGAGGAAGAGGGATATTCCGCAGATCTGGAGACGAAGATCCATCAGACCATTAAAAAAGTCTCCACGGATTTTGAAAACCTGAAATACAATACGGCGATCGCCGCCATGATGGCGCTGCTGAATGATTTCTACAAGAAAGGCTCCATTACAAAGGGAGAGCTGAAGACGCTGATCATCCTCCTGAATCCGGTGGCTCCGCATATCACAGAGGAAATGTGGCAGCTGATGGGCTGTGAGGGCAGGGTTTATCAGCAGACCTGGCCGGAGTACGACGAGGCCAAGACCGTGGAGGCCACCGTGGAGATCGCGGTACAGATCAACGGCAAGATGCGCGCCACCATCGCTATTGGCAAGGATGATCCGAAGGATGCGGTTCTGGCAAAGGCAAAAGAGGCGATCGCATCCAAACTGACCGGGAACATTGTGAAAGAGATTTATGTTCCGGGACGGATCGTGAATATTGTAATGAAATAATTCCTGCCCCGGGGTTTTTGAAAAACCCAGACTTGCCGCGGCAAAACCGGATGCGGGGAAGAAGCGGAGGATTTGATGATGACAGGAAAAGCAGAAACGTCGGGAAAAAGAAAAGCCATAAAGGTGATCCGCAGGATCCTGATCCTTATAGCTGCGGCGGTGGCGGCAGTCTTGGTGTATTATACGGCCCGGGAGTACCGCCCGGAGAATACGCAGGAACTGGAAACCGGGAGCGGCACGCGGCAGCTCTCCCCGGGAGATTCCCTCTCTGTCCTGACCTGGAACACCGGTTACGCGGGGCTGGGGGAGGACGAGGACTTTTTCATGGACGGCGGCTCCAAGGTGCGGCCGGACAGCGCGGATGTGGTGGAGGAGAACCTGAAAGGGATCTGTTCCATCCTGCAGGGGCAGGAGGCGGACGTACTGTTTTTACAGGAACTGGACCGCAATGCCAGACGTTCCTATCATGTGGATGAGCTGGCCTGGTATGAGGACGCCCTGGGGATGGACGGCAGCTTTGCCTATAATTATAAGTGTGACTTTGTTCCCTATCCCTGGCCGCCCATCGGCCGGGTGGAGGCCGGGATTGCCACGCTGACGGACTATCAGATGTCCGGGGCGGCGCGGATTGCCCTGCCGGAGTCTTTCCGGTGGCCGGTGAAGACCTGCAACCTGAAGCGCTGTATGCTGGAGGTCAGGATCCCTGTGGAGGGGACAGACCGGGAATTGGTGCTGATCAATTTCCACCTGGAGGCTTATGACAGCGGGGAAGGAAAGGCGGCCCAGAGCGCCATGCTGGCGGAAAAACTGACGGAGGAATACGAAAAGGGCAACTATGTGATCGCCGGAGGCGATTTCAACCAGACCTTCGACGGGATCGACGCGTACCCCATCCATAATAAAGAGGACTGGGTGCCGGGCGTTTATGAAGAGGCGGATATTCCGGAAGGCTTTTCTCTGCAGGCTGCACAGAATGTGCCCACCTGCCGTCTGCTGAACGCGCCTTACAGCGGGAATTATGAGGATTCCCAGGTGTATGTGATCGACGGTTTCCTGGTATCGGAGAATCTGTCTGTGGACAGGATAGAAAATATGGATACGGAATTTGAATATTCCGACCATCAGCCGGTGCGTCTGGAAGTGACGCTGAAGGAGGATATGTAAGTGCGAGTAGATCTGTTTTCAATCGGAAAATTTACGGTACACAGCTATGGGCTGCTGATCGCGGTGGGCGTTGTCCTGGCCGTGATCATGGCCATGAGACGGGCGGAGAAAAAGGATCTGTCCGGCGAGGTTGCCCTGAATATGGGGATTATCGCTGTGATCTTCGGATTTTTAGGGGCCAAGATCCTGTTTGTGCTGGAGAGCTTTGAGGCTTTTTTGGAGGATCCGCTCAGCGTGCTGGGTTCCTCCGGCTTTGTGGTGTACGGCGGGATTATCATCGGCGTGGTGGCCATCGTTTTGTACTGCAGGATCAAACGTTACAGTTTTTTCCGTTACTTTGACCTGCTGATGCCCTCTGTGGCGCTGGGACAGGCGTTTGGGCGGCTGGGCTGCTTCTGTGCCGGCTGCTGTTACGGGAAGGAGACGGATCTGGCCTGGGGCGTGGTGTTCCCGGAGGGGAGCTTTGCCCCGGCGGGGGTGCCGCTGGTTCCCACGCAGCTGATCTCCTCCGCAGGAGATTTCGCGATCATGGCCATCCTGCTGGTATTCAGCAAAAAAGCGAAGAAAGTGGGAGATGTGGGAGCGCTCTATCTGCTTCTGTACGGCATTGGCCGCTTCTCAGTGGAGTTTCTGCGCCAGAATGAGCAGGGCGGCTTCGGGCCTTTTACCACTGCGCAGCTGATTTCGTTTGCGGCGGTGGCGGCGTCTGTGATCCTGTTTATCCGCAACCGCAAAAGCCGCAATGCGGAGAATTATCAGGAAGAGTTTCATTCCATCTGGTTATAAGCTTTTGAGAATCCTGCCGGACAGCAGGATTCTTATTCTTACTGTTTTGAAAAGAGGAAGAGGCACACTATGGAGAAATTGAATCTGCCGGAGACGGCGGCGCATCATTCCATTGCCCTGACCGGCGGTTTTTTCGGCATTTATGCGCTGCTGCTTCGGAGCGAGAATTTTGGTTCCTCAGAGACGGCGAACCTGATCTATCTGTTTGCCGCCGGACTGGGGGGAGACTGGCAGAAGTTTGGGATCCGGCTGGCTGCGCTGTTTGTCTATGTGGCAGGCCTGGTGTTTGCCACGCTGATCGCGAAGCGCTTTGAAAAGGGGGATATCCGCTATCCGGCAATTTTGGTGGATCTGGCGGCCTGTCTGGTGCTGGCGCAGATTCCGGCGGATGTGGATCCGGTGCTGGCGCTGTATCCGATGTTTTTTGCCATGGCGGTTCAGTGGCTGGCCTTTACCAGCGCTTCCGGATTCAGCAGCGCCACGGTTTTTTCCACCAACAATACCAGGCAGTTCGTGACCGGGCTGACGGAATATTTTTACAGCCATGAAAAGTCCCATCTGCTGCGGGCGAAGTTTTTTGCGGGAACGCTGATCTGTTTTCACTCAGGGGTGGTCTGCGGGTACCTGTGCCTGCAGAGATGGCATATCCACAGCATTTACGCGGCGATCCCGCTGCTGGGGATTGCGGCGCTGTGCACGGGCATTGACCGGGCGAAGGAGCATCACGCCCGGACCGGCCACGGGGAGCTGAATGTAAACGCGACTTGAAATAAAAGGAAAGAGGTTTTTGATTGAGCCAGAAAGCATTGATTGCCATGAGCGGCGGCGTGGATTCCAGCGTGGCTGCCTGGCTGATACGGGAAAAGGGATATGACTGTGCAGGGGCCACCATGCGCCTGTTTCAGAAAGAAGAGATGACGGCGGAGCCGGGGTGCTGTACGTCGCAGGATATGGAGGACGCCCGGGCGGTGGCGGATATGCTGGGCATGCCTTATTATGTGTATGATTTTGCAGACCGTTTCCGGGAGGCGGTGATCGACCGTTTTGTGGAAGCCTATGAAAACGGACGCACGCCCAATCCCTGTATTGACTGCAACCGTTATCTGAAATTTGAGGAACTGTTTTTGCGGGGGCGTCAGCTGGGATGTGATTTTGTGGTTACCGGTCATTACGCGCGGACGGGGTATGATGAGAAAAGCGGCCGTTATCTGTTGAAAAAAGCGGCGGACACTTCCAAAGACCAGAGCTATGTCCTGTATTCCCTGACCCAGGATCAGCTGTCCCATGTACAGTTTCCGCTGGGAGAACTGACCAAGCAGGAAGTGAGGCAGATAGCCCGGGAGCATGGATTCCTCACTGCCGATAAGGCGGAGAGCCAGGATATCTGTTTCGTGCAGGACGGAAAATATTATGAGTTTATCTGCGATTATACCGGCCGGGATTATCCGGCAGGGGATTTTATTGATACCCGGGGAAATGTCTTGGGGCGTCACCAGGGGATCATCCGCTACACGGTGGGGCAGCGAAAAGGGCTGGGGATCGCCTTTGGCGAGCCGGTGTATGTGATGAAGGTGGATCCGGAGGCCAATACGGTGATGCTGGGGACGAACGAGGAGCTGTTTACCGATACGGTGACGGCGAAGAAGATCAACCTGATTTCCACGGACCGGATCCGGGAGCCGCTGCGGGTAAAAGCGAAAGTGCGCTACCGCCACAAAGAGCAGTGGGCGACGGCCACACAGCCGGATGAGGATACTCTTCAGGTGGTGTTTGACGAGCCCCAGCGCGCCGTTACGGCCGGACAGGCGCTGGTGCTGTACGACGGCGACGTGGTGGTGGGCGGCGGCACCATCGTCTGAAGGATAAGAGGAGGGATCTGACTGCAAAAGGAGAGAAGTCCTGCGCAGGAGGAGACCGGGTGAGAAGAGGAAAGGAGACACAGCATGGATCTGGGAGAAAAACTGATTCGGAAATCTACATTGACGGAAAAGGAATTTGCAGAACTGCTGGGACAGTATCAGGATGAGGGACTGCGAAAACGTCTGGCGGAGGAGGCTCTGCGGATCCGCAGGCTGTACTACGGGAACGACGTTTATATCCGGGGGCTGATTGAATTTACCAATATCTGTAAAAACAACTGTCTGTACTGCGGTATCCGGAACGGAAACCCGCATGTGTCAAGATACCGCCTGACCGGCGAGGAGATTCTCTCCTGCTGCGAAAAGGGATACGGCCTGGGATACCGGACCTTTGTGCTGCAGGGCGGCGAGGACGGATTTTTCACGGATGAACGGCTGACCGGCCTTGTGGCGGCGATCCGCGGAAAGTTTCCGGACTGCGCCATCACCCTGTCGGTGGGGGAGCGCTCTTATGAAAGCTACCGCCGTCTGCGGGAGGCGGGGGCGGACCGTTATCTGCTCCGCCATGAGACGGCGGATGAGGGGCTTTACGGGAAGCTGCATCCGGCCGGCATGAGCCTGGCAAACCGGAAGCGCTGCCTGTATGACCTAAAACGCCTGGGATATCAGGTGGGCGCCGGATTTATGGTGGGCGCGCCGGGACAGACCATGGAGCATCTGGCGAAGGATCTGAAGTTTTTGGAGGAGCTGCAGCCGGAAATGGTGGGGATCGGCCCTTTTATCCCCCATCATGACACGCAGTTTGCGAAGGAACCGGCCGGGAGCGTGGAGCTGACCTTATTTCTGCTCTCCGTGATCCGGATTTTGCTGCCGCCGGTGCTGCTTCCGGCAACCACGGCCCTGGGGACCATGGATCCGCTCGGCCGGGAGAAAGGGATGCTGGCAGGCGCCAATGTAGTGATGCCGAATCTGTCCCCGGAGAAAAACAGGAAACAGTATGAACTGTATGACAACAAGATCTGCACCGACGGGGAGGCAAAAGAGAGCAGCAGCCTGATGCGCCGGATGGAGGCGGCCGGCTTCCGGGTGGTCAGCGCCCGGGGGGATTTCCGGTCAGAGGGCAAACGTTAACACAGCGGAAAGAAAAACGGGAGGAATGGAAGCGATGGATATGGAGAGCAAAACGATGAATTCCATCCAGGATGCGGAACACATCGTAACATCGATTTTGGAGGATTATCAGAAAGGACGGCCCATCGACAAGAAGGATGATTTTTTTGACCAGCCCAGCAAGGAAGTGATCATTGATATCATCGATAAGCTGATGAAGATCGTTTATCCGGGCTATTTCCGGGACCGTACCTACAAAAGCTACAATGCAGGCAATCATCTGGCCACGCTGATCGAGGATGTGATGTACCGCCTGCACAAACAGATCATCAAGGCGGAGAAGTTTAACTGCGGGCTGGCGGATGCCGGCCGGGAAGCAGTGGAGGAAGAGGCATACCGGATCACGGTGGAGTTTTTAAACCGGATTCCGAAGATCCGGGAATACATAGAGTCAGATCTGGAGGCGGCGCTGGAGGGCGACCCGGCGGCGCAGAACTACGATGAGATCATCCTGGCCTATCCCGGGCTCTACGCGATCACTGTCAACCGCCTGGCTCACGAGCTGTTCCTGATGAAGGTGCCGCTGATCCCCAGGATCATGACGGAACACGCCCACAGCAGGACCGGCATTGATATCCATCCGGGAGCCACCATCGGACACCGCTTTTTCATCGACCATGGAACGGGGATCGTGGTGGGTGAGACCACGGTGATCGGGGACAATGTGAAGATTTACCAGGGCGTGACCCTGGGCGCCCTTTCCACCCGCGGAGGACAGAAGCTGCGCAATGTGCGCCGCCATCCCACCATCGAGGATAATGTGACGATCTATGCGGGAGCATCCATCCTGGGCGGGGAGACGGTGATCGGACGGGATTCTGTGATCGGCAGCAACGCGTTTATCACAAAATCCATTCCCGCCGGCACGCGGGTCAGCATCCGCCAGCAGGAACTGCAGTTTTCCGGAACTACAAGGACAAAGGAAATGGATCTGGCGGACGATACCTGGTATTATTCGATCTGACTGTTGTTTTATACCGAAAATCCCAAAAGAGAACAGGGCTTTCCTGTTCCCTTTTGGGATTTTTTACTTCATCATCCGCAAGATGAGATCTGTTTTCTGCCGCTCCTGGGGAGACATATTCGTTTTCAGGTGCTCGATGATAAAATCTCTTTCCTCCCGGGAAAACTGGATGCCCTGGCCTCTGGCGCGGTTGGAAAAAGCCATCAGCAGGGTCATCATTTCGTTGGCGTTATTGCTTTTTTGCTGGCCGAGAAAGCTGGCAAGGAACTGCAGCTTTTCCGGAGACAGGTTCTGGAAGGCGGGATTGCCTCTGAGTTCTGATTCGTTCATGGTGCTCCTTTCTGTTTTAGGATCCGGGATGGTTGTTCAGAAATTGCCGTCCGGCTGACGGATGCCTGACATGTCAGGAAAGCTGGCGTCTGAAAAAAGGCTTCCGCAGGAGCTGTACATGTCAAAAAAGTTCAGGAACATGTCGATGCTCTCCTGTTCGGCCGGCTGGCAGTATTCCCGGAGCGCATGCAGCATGCGGCAGGCGCGTTCGGCCGGGGAATTGTTTTCGCAGATCCGCAGCTCCGCCGCCTGCAGCCCGGGTCCGGCCTCGAAAAGCCGGAGCGTTTTCTGCAGTTCGATGAGCCGGATGGCCAGTGAAACCATGCGCTGCCGGGAACTGTCCAGGTAGGGAACCACAGATTTCAGCATCTTAAGGTCACGGCTCTGGATCAGGGCGTCCAGTACCGGCGGGTCGAAAGCAGGGTCGGCGCCGTATCCTGCGGGGCTGTCGCAGCCGCTTCTGTTTTCCATTGGATTTTCCCCCTTTGTTTGTCTTACCGCTATATTGTATGAAGCGGATGCAGATTCAGAACCTTAAAAAACCCCGCGTACCGGGAACGGGGGATACGGAATCCGCTGTTTTGTCACAGGACGGGCTGTTTTCATATATTAGGGAAAAAGGAAAACTGCCATGAGAAGGATTATATATGACGGCGACAGCTTCTACGAACTGGATGAGGACTGTGTAAAGAAACAGAAAGAGCGTGAGAAAAAAGGGAAGCAGGACCAGGAGTCAGCCCCGCGTCCGCCAAAGGAGGGCAGGCGCTGACAGCACAGGATCCCGGCGTTTCAGAAGAAAGCGCCGGGACCCATATAAGGAGGAAAATTATGTTATCCTGTGTACAGGTGGTTTGCTTTTAGAAGCAGCCGCAGCCATTGCCGCCGTTGCCGCCGCAGCAGCAGAGGATCAGCAGAAGCGGGAGGATGTTGTCGCAGCATCCGCCGTTTCCGTTACCCATCATGGAACCGTTATTTCCACAGCAGCACAGTAATAAGATGATCCACAGAATAGAGGAGCAGCCTCCGTTGTCAGATCCGCATCCGCAGTTTGTAGCAGCTAAATCACTCATGTTTCAGCCTCCAGTTTTTATTTACACTTCATACTATGTGGGGGGCAAGTCCGTGTTTCCAAAAACCTTGACAAAAAAACCGGAATGAGGGTATTATAGTCTGCGGAGCCGCCTGGCCGGGAAGGGCTGCGGCGGGACTGACAAAATCAAATTTGTGAAAGGGAAAGCGAGGAATACAGGATGGAAAAAATTAAGATGACGACTCCCATCGTGGAGATGGACGGAGATGAGATGACCAGGATCCTCTGGCAGTATATCAAGGATGAACTTTTGCTTCCGTTTGTGGATTTACATACAGAATATTATGACCTGGGTCTGGTTCACAGAAATGAGACAGACGACCAGGTGACGGTGGACGCTGCCCACGCCACCCAGAAATACGGGGTGGCTGTGAAATGCGCGACCATTACCCCCAATGCGGCCCGGGTCAAAGAGTACGGCTTAAAGGAGATGTACAAAAGCCCCAACGGGACGATCCGTGCGATCTTAGACGGCACCGTATTCCGTGCCCCGATTCAGGTAAAAGGGATCGAGCCCTGCGTGAAGAACTGGAAAAAACCCATTACCATCGCCCGTCACGCCTATGGCGACGTGTACAAGGCAAACGAGATGGTGATTCCCGGACCGGGAAAGGTGGAGCTGGTCTACACCGATGAGAACGGGGAGGAGACAAGAGCCCTGGTCCATACGTTTACGGAGCCCGGCATTGTACAGGGCCAGCATAACCTGAACCGCTCCATTGAGAGCTTTGCCAGAAGCTGCTTCAACTATGCGCTGGATACGAAGCAGGATCTCTGGTTTGCCACCAAGGATACCATTTCCAAAAAGTATGACCACACCTTCAAGGATCTTTTCCAGGAGATCTATGAGAAGGAGTATGAGGCCAGGTTTAAAGAGGCGGGCATTACTTATTTCTACACCCTGATTGACGACGCGGTTGCCCGTGTGATGAAGGCGGAGGGCGGATTTATCTGGGCCTGCAAGAATTATGACGGCGATGTGATGAGCGATATGATCTCATCCGCCTGCGGTTCTCTGGCCATGATGACCTCCGTACTGGTTTCCCCGTCCGGCGTGTATGAGTATGAGGCGGCTCATGGCACCGTGATGAGACATTATTATAAGCACCTGGCAGGGGAGGAGACTTCCACCAACTCTGTTGCCACCATCTTTGCCTGGAGCGGCGCCTTAAGGAAGTGCGGCGAGCTGGATCAGCTTCCGGAACTGACGGAGTTTGCAGACCATCTGGAGAAAGCCTGCATTGACACCATCGAATCCGGGAAGATGACCAAGGATCTTGCCCTGATCACGGATCTGGAGCATCCGGTGGTATTAAATAGCCTTGATTTCATCAAGGCAGTGCGCGAGACGCTGGAGGCGTCGTATCAGTAAACCGGTTTGCCGGCAGCCGCGGCAGGGTTTGACACCCTGCCGCGGAATGGAAGGCGGAGAATCCTGCGGTGCAGGATTCCTTTTTATGCAAATGTTTGATTTCCCATAAAGGAGAACGCCAATTATGATACTGGCATGTCAGAATATCAGCAAATCTTTTGCAGAAGAGCCTGTGTTGCAGCAGGTTTCTTTTCATGTGGAGGACTATGAAAAAGTTGCCGTTGTGGGCATTAACGGCGCGGGCAAGTCTACCCTGATGAAAATTATTATGAATGAACTGGATCCGGATGAGGGTACCGTAACGCTGGCGAAGGATAAAACCATCGGATATCTCGCCCAGCACCAGGAGATCGGCGGAGAACGCACGATCTATGAGACGGTGCTGGAGGGGAAACGCGACCTGATCGCCATGGAGGAGCAGATCCGGCAGATGGAAGGGCAGATGCAGTCTGTCCCGGCCGGGGAGATGGATGCGTTTATGGAAAAATATCATAAGCTGCTGCAGGAGTACGGGGCGCGGGACGGTTATGCCTACCGCAGCGAGGTATCCGGCGCTTTAAAGGGTCTCGGGTTTGCGGAGGAGGAATTCGGCAAAATCTGCAGCACCCTGTCCGGAGGGCAGAAGACGCGGGTGGCCCTGGCCAGGCTTTTGGTGACCCACCCGGATATCATCCTGCTGGACGAGCCCACCAACCATCTGGATATTGCGTCTATCAGCTGGCTGGAAGGTTTTCTGGTGAATTACAAAGGCGCGGTGGTGCTGGTGTCCCACGACCGTTATTTCCTGGACCGTGTGGTGACAAAGGTGGTGGAAATCAGCCTGCACCACTCCGCTGTCTACAACGGCAATTACAGCGCTTACGCCGAAAAGGCGGCCAAAGTGCGGGAGGAGCGGTTGAAGGCCTATGAGAATCAGCAGCGGGAGATCCGCCATCAGGAGGAAGTGATCGAAAAGCTGAAGTCCTTTAACCGGGAGAAATCCATCCGCCGGGCGGAGAGCCGGGAAAAACAGCTGGCCAAAATCGAGGTGATGGAGAAGCCGGAGGAAGAGCGTTCCCGGATGAACATTACCCTGACGCCGCAGGTGGTCAGCGGCAACGATGTACTTTCTGTGGAACATCTGTCCAAAGCCTTCGGCAGCCAGGTTCTGTTTACCGATCTTTCTTTTGAAATAAAGCGCGGGGAGCGGGTGGCCCTGATCGGGCCAAACGGTACCGGCAAGACGACGGTCTTAAAGATTTTAAACCAGGTTTTAGGCGCGGATGGCGGCAGCTTCCGGCTGGGGACAAATGTCCATATCGGATATTATGACCAGGAGCAGCAGGTACTCCATATGGAAAAGAACCTGATGGAGGAGATTTCTGACGATTATCCGGAACTGACCAACACGAAGATCCGCAATGTGCTGGCGGCGTTCCTTTTTACGGAGGATGAGGTGTTTAAGCGCGTGGGGGATTTAAGCGGCGGGGAGCGGGGACGGCTGTCCCTGGCCAAGCTGATGCTCTCTGAGGCAAATTTCCTGATCCTGGATGAGCCTACCAACCATCTGGATATTGTTTCCCGGGAAATCCTGGAAGCGGCGCTGAACCGCTATGAGGGAACGGTGCTGTTTGTCTCCCATGACCGGTATTTTATCAATAAAACGGCCACGCGGATTCTGAACCTGACAGGGAAGCGGGTGCGCAATTATATCGGGAATTATGATTATTTCCTGGAGAAGCGCGAAACAGAGAAGCAGGCGGAGCCTGTGCCGGAGAATCCGCATCAGCTGTCCCGGAAAAACGAAGCGTCGGCGGGAAAAGCGGACTGGAAGGCACAGAAGGAGGAGCAGGCAAAGCTGCGGAAGCTGCAGAACCAGATCAGCCGGACAGAGGCGGAGATCGAGCAGGCAGAGGAGCGTCTGGCACAAATTGACGGGGAGTTTGCGAAGCCGGAGGTGGCTACCAATTCCGCCAGGCTGTCCGAACTTCACGCAGAACGCACAGAGATCCAGGAGAAGCTGGACGGGCTGTATGAACTCTGGGAATCTCTGAGTGAATAGGACATGGCATCGATCCCTGAGTTGTTTCGCGGAATATTGATAAATATTTGACAAACGGTTGCTCTCTGCGTATAATATTTGTAGAATATCAATAAAAAAAGTGAAGAACTTCATGAAATTCTGTGAGTTCTGTGAGTTCTGTGAATTGTGTGAGTTGTTTGGAGGAAGAGAAAGTGCAGAAGGAGATTTCACAGGCGGTGATCCGCCGTATGCCAAGATATTACAGATACCTGGGAGAGCTGCTTGACGAG
This sequence comes from uncultured Lachnospiraceae bacterium, assembly GCA_944380065.1. Taxonomy (GTDB): domain Bacteria; phylum Bacillota; class Clostridia; order Lachnospirales; family Lachnospiraceae; genus Eubacterium_I. The sequence goes on along the minus strand of CALWGM010000042.1, from coordinate 1,915 downwards.
GGCGTGGAGCGCATTTCTTCCAATGAGCTGAGCCAGCGCATGAAGGTAACTGCGTCGCAGATCCGCCAGGATCTGAATAATTTCGGCGGCTTTGGTCAGCAGGGATATGGATATAATGTGCAGTACCTATATGATGAGATCGGTACGATTCTCGGCCTGGACTGCCAGCACAATGTGATTGTGGTGGGAGCCGGAAATATGGGGCAGGCGCTGGCCAATTATGTGAAGTTTGAGAAGCGCGGCTTTGTGATCACCGGGCTTTTTGACGTGAACCCCGCCCTGATCGGCACAGCGGTCCGGGGGATACCCATTTACAGTATGGAGCAGCTGCCGGAATTTATGACAGGCCACCGGGTGGATATTGCAGTCCTGACCCTGCCGAAGGAAAAGGCGGAGCAGGCGGCCGATACGCTGGTGGAGCTGGGGATCCACGCCATCTGGAATTTTGCGCATCTGGATCTGGATCTGCCGGATGATGTGGTGGTGGAGAATGTGCATCTTTCTGACAGCCTGATGCAGCTGTCCTATAATATTGTGAAAAACCGGCGGGAACAACAGAACCGGGCATGAGGAAAAGGAGCCTGATCACAGGTTCCTTTTTCCTTACCGGAAACAGGCGGCGCGCACCGGCTGCGGCAGGGAAAAGAAGGGAGAGGGAATATGCAGTATATTTTAGACAGCGGGCAGATGAAACAGTGTGACGCGAACACGATGGAGCGGTATGGGATGCTTTCGGCCGTGCTGATGGAGCGGGCAGCCTTAGCGGCGGCGGAGGAGGCCCTCCGTTATCTTCCGGAGAAAAGAAAACGGTTTTTGATTGTCTGCGGTACCGGAAACAACGGCGGGGACGGTCTGGCAATCGCCCGGCTCCTTTTTTTAAAAGGGCAGGAGGTGACCATACTCTTCCCGGGGAAAGAGGAAAAATGCAGTGTGGAGGCGGCCAGACAGCTGGGGATCGTCAGAAGATACGGGATTCCCCTTGTCACGCAGATGCCGGAAGGTGATTTTGATGTGGTGATAGACGCGATTTTCGGGATTGGCCTGGATCGGGAGGTGGGCGGCGTTTACCGGGATCTGATCCTGCAGATGAACAGGATGCCGGCCTGGAAAATGGCTGTGGATATTTCTTCCGGGATTTCCGCAGATGACGGCGCCGTCCTGGGCTGCGCCTTCCGGGCAGACCTGACGGTGACCTTCGGTTTTGCAAAAGTGGGGCAGCTTCTGTATCCCGGCGCAGAGTATACCGGGGAACTGAAGGTAAAGGATATCGGCATTGACGGGCACAGCCTGTTTGAAATCCGCCCGGGGCTGTGCTGTCTGGAACCGGGCGATCTGGCAGGGCTTCTGCCGCGGCGGACAGATCACAGCAACAAGGGCAGCTATGGAAAACTGCTGATTGTCGCAGGTTCCCGGAATATGGCGGGCGCGGCGGCATTTTCCGCCCGGGCCGCATACCGCACCGGCTCCGGCCTGGTGAAGGTTGTGACAGAGGAATGCAACCGGGAGATTATCCAGACCCTGGCGCCGGAGGCGGTGCTGGCGGTTTATACGGAAGAGACAGAAATGGAGGCTTTCATCCGGGAGCAGCTTGCCTGGGCAGACGCGGTGGCGGCCGGTCCAGGGCTGGGCCGCTCGGAGGCGGCGGAGAAAACCGTGCGCACGATTTTGTCGGAGGCAGAGGTTCCCTGTCTTTTGGATGCGGACGCGCTGAATATCCTGGCGGAGCATCCGGGCTGGCTGAAAGGCCATGCGTGCGGGCTCATCCTCACGCCCCACCTGGGAGAAATGTCCAGGCTTACCGGCACAGGGATACCGGAGATCCAGAAAAAAATAATTTCAGTTGCAGATCAGTTCGCAAATGAGTATGATGTAATTACGGTGTTAAAGGACGCCAGGACGGTGATTGGGATACCGG
>CALWGM010000041.1 GCA_944380065.1 uncultured Lachnospiraceae bacterium | reverse complement strand
CATTCTCCCTGGACTGCAATGGAAATGTCCCTGCAGGCGCAATTTTATGTATGCCGGCAGCCGACGAAACGGCATACTATGAAATGCAGAATGTTTATGGTTACAGCAGGGGCAGCAAAGCAATCCTTGAGTTTGGCGGAGGCGCAGGCTATGCTGACAAATATAACAATGACGGCTGGTGGATGAGTATAAGTTCCTTCCAGCGTGGAGTCCGGGATTACATCATGATGCCGGATAAGCTGGAGGGTCAGGAGATCTACCAGGATAACCAGTTGTTTTCAGAAATTGAAGAAGCGGAAAAACAGATCCAGGTCGGGCTGTGCCAGGGCTTTTCAGAACTCAATCTCAGACTGGGACAGTACTCTGGCAGGGAATACGTACTTTCTGCCGCCACACTGCAGGCGGTGCGGGACGCCGGGGCAGATCTGAATATCACGTTCCCGGGCGCGGAGGCATCCGCTACATACAGCTGGATGTTCCGGGGAACGGAAATGGCAGGAGATATCCCGGCGGTAGACCTGACGGTGCAGTTCCCTGATAATAATGAGACTGCACAGGAAGTGGATCAGATCATCAAAAATGATGTGGAGATGCAGATTCTTGATTTCCGGCACAGCGGTAAGCTGCCGGCAGGAACCGATTTTACAACGCTGTTTTCCCTTGACCGGAAGGACCTGGCCGGTACGCAGGGCTATCTGTATTATCTGAATGAAGAAAGCGGGATGCTGGAGCTGGTATCCAGGACAGACTTTTATCTGACCGGGCATCAGACGATGGAAGCAATATATGTGAGATTGAATGATCTTTCTCATTGTTCTGTCTATGTGGTTACAGACCAGATGGCGGAGGGGCCGCAGGTGGACAACACACTTCCGGAACCAGAGCCGGAACCGCAGCCTACGCCAGAGCCGGGACAGACAGAGCCTCAGCCGCAGGATCCGTCAGAACAACCGTCCGGCACAGATGATCAGAACACAGACGGCGGACAGAAAACGCCGGTAGAGCAGATTCGGGCGCCGAAGACTGCAGACGGGGCAGCGGCTGGCTGCATGATGGTTCTGATGTTTGCGGCAGGGGCTGTGAGTGTATTCTGTGCACGGAAAATCAGGGCAGGACGCTGACGGCCAGGAACGATATGAGTGCCAGGGGCGGCCAAAAGACAGAAGATCGAAATAACCGGCACAGAGATGAATCATATGCAGAGGGGACAGGCGTTTGGCTTGTCCCCTCTGCAACATACAGAATAGCGTTTGTCTCAGTAATGTGTGAAAATATGCAGCAGATCCTGCGTGCTTTTCAGATGCAGTTTATGCAGGATGCTGGTTCTCTGGTTGGCCAGGGTTTTTGGCGAGGACTTCAGGTCGGAAGAACCCTCTAAAAGCGCATACAGTACGCTCCTTTCCGCAGGGGTCAGAACGGCCAGCATCAGCTCCTGCATGATATACTGATGAGGCGTCTGTTCCTGCAGCAGGCTGCGCAGGATGTCTGCAATGCTGTCTATCTGAGACCGGAAAAGATATCCGCAGGCAAAACAGTGCCGGATGGCCGATACGATCTGCTCGCGGCTGCGGGATCCGCTGATCAGCAGCAGCCTGGCGCAGGTTTTCAGACGGAGTTCGCGGGCGAAATCCAGGAGTTTTTCGGTGGAATCGCCGGAGTCGATGTCGACAACGGCGATGCGGATATCGTGGAACGCTGCGGCCTGCAGCGGGTCAATGCCGGAGGAAGGATCGGTCCAGACCAGGGAAAAACGTTTTTCGCCTGTCAGGCGTTTTTTTATTTTCTGTAAAAGATTTTTGTCATATTCAACGATCAGGATCGGTATCGGGTGCTGCATGGCGTTAACTCCCTGTGGTGTTTTTGGTTTAGGACAGCTGCTGTAAAAGGTGATGGTGTATAGAGCGGTCTGCTGTCCCGGGATCTTGCTGTTTACTATATCATTCTGTTTTCTGGAAAGTGGAAAGTTTTTTCCGCACGGGGATCAGATGGGGGTATGTGAACGGAGCGAGCAGCAGCCGGACAGTCATGAAAGCGGAGAAGCGTGCAGAAGAATTCAGGAAAAGTGCTGGACAGACCGGCGGAATTGTACTAAAATAAAAAGGCCTTAAAACGGATATGATATTTTGGAAGGGGAGCTGACCGGAAGTCGGCTGAGAGGAGACTGAGATGGGTCTCGACCCGTAACCTGATTTGGATAATGCCAACGTAGGGATATATAACGGTTTTGATAATGAGCGGATATGTCCTGATCGATGTATCCGCTTTTCCTGTTATGCAGGGACACAGGCCGCGGCAGGCTGGGGGCACCATTTCCTGCCGCGTAAGAAAACGTACCGCAGGGTATGATTGCAGAGAGTTTGCAAAGGCGCCGGATCATGATGACAGTACGTGCATCCATGCATGTCCTGATGGGGAATCTGTATCCGGAGCCCGGCATGGATGAATGGAGGGAATGCATCATGAGAAACTACACAACACAGATGGATGCGGCCAGAAAAGGTATTGTGACGCCGGAAATCGAGGCCGTGGCGAAAAAGGAGCGTATGGATGCCGCCAGGCTGATGCAGTTGGTGGCAGAGGGTAAAGTGGCGATCCCCGCCAACAAAAAGCACACCTGCCTGGATCCGGAGGGCGTCGGCAGTATGCTGCGCACCAAGATCAATGTGAATCTGGGCGTGTCCAGGGATTGTAAGGATTACGATATTGAAATGCAGAAGGTGATGAGCGCCGTGGAGCTGGGAGCGGAGGCGATTATGGATCTGTCCAGCCACGGGAACACTCAGCCCTTCCGTCAGAAGCTGACCAGCGAGTGTCCGGCCATGATTGGCACGGTGCCGGTGTATGACAGCGTGATCCACTACCAGAGGGATCTGGCTACCCTGTCTGCCCAGGATTTTATCGATGTTGTCCGTCTCCACGCGGAGGATGGCGTTGATTTTGTGACTCTGCACTGCGGCATTACCAGAAAGACCATCGAGCAGATCCGAAAGCACAAACGAAAAATGAACATCGTCAGCCGGGGCGGCAGTCTGGTATTTGCCTGGATGAGCATGACCGGGGAGGAGAATCCGTTCTACGAGTATTATGATCAGATCCTGGATATCTGCGAGGAATACGATGTGACCATCTCCCTGGGGGATGCCTGCCGTCCGGGATGTCTGGCGGATGCGACGGATGTGTGCCAGATCGAGGAGCTGGTGCGTCTGGGTGAACTGACGAAACGCGCCTGGGATCACAATGTGCAGGTAATGGTGGAAGGCCCGGGACATGTGCCGCTGGATCAGGTGGCAGCCAACATGAAGGTGCAGCAGAGCATCTGTATGGGAGCGCCCTTCTATGTGCTGGGTCCCCTGGTGACGGACATTGCGCCGGGGTATGATCATATCACAGGCGCCATCGGCGGCGCTGTGGCGGCGATGAACGGGGCGGCTTTCCTCTGCTATGTGACGCCGGCAGAGCACCTGGCGCTTCCCAACGTGGATGACGTGCGGCAGGGAATCATTGCTTCTAAGATCGCGGCTCATGCGGCGGATATCGCCAAGGGAATTCCCGGAGCCAGGGAGATGGACGACCGGATGGCGGACGCACGCCGGAATCTGGACTGGGAGGAGCAGTTTGCCTGCGCCATGGATCCGAAGACGGCCAGGGCGATCCGGGACGACCGCCTGCCGGAGGATGATCACAGTGATACCTGCAGTATGTGCGGCAAATTCTGTGCTGTGAGAAGTATGAATAAGGCGTTGTCCGGGGAATACATTGATATTCTGTAGGAACCGTACCGTCCGGGGTGAAAAGCAGCCCGGATGGCAGAAATCAGGACGGAGCAGGTTCGGTTTCCCCGGTGCAGATGCTGGAAGAAGAAAGTGAGGAGTTTTCTATGAAAAAGACAGTGACAGCAGGGCAGCATGCGGGAAAGCGTTTCGCTACCAGGAAACTGGCGATGGCCGGGATTTTTGTGGCGATCGCCGTTGTGGGAAGCCTGATCAGCGTCCCGGTGGCAGGAAGTAAGTGCGCGCCGGTGCAGCATATGGTGAATATTTTATCGGCTGTGATCCTTGGGCCGTTCTGGGGCGTGGGGATTGCCTTCTGCTCCAGCCTTTTGCGGAATCTGATGGGGCTGGGGAGCCTGATGGCCTTCCCGGGCAGTATGGTGGGAGCGTTTTGCTGCGGCGTGGTCTACCGGCTGTGGAAACGGCTGGCGCCCACCTGTATCGCGGAAGCCCTGGGAACCGGGATTCTGGGAGGCCTTGCGGCTTATCCGGTGGCCAAATTTGCCATGGGGATGGAGCCGGGGGGCATGGCGGTCTATATGGTGCCGTTCCTGATTTCTACGGTAGTCGGAAGTATTCTGGCATTTGTACTTTTGATGATTTTTAAGAAAAACGGTGTACTGGGTCAGATTCAGGATACATTGAATTCCTGAACCCACATCAGGATGAGAAAAGCTGTTCGCCGCAGAATCCAGCCGGGCAATTGCCGGGGCAGGGTTTTGCGGCGTTTTTCACAGAGATTTCAGAAAGAAAAGATTGCGCAAACAGAAGGCAGAAGATAAAATAGGGAAAGAAGCCTGAGCGGAAGGAATGGGATTCCGGGAATGAGAGGCGGAACCCTGTACGATGGAAAGGAGAACGATATATGGGACTGATCAGAGCGGCACTGAAATCGGCCGGAGGCGTGTTTGCAGACCAGTGGAAGGAATATTTTTACTGTGACGCGCTAAATGCGGATACATTGGTGGTGATAGGACAGAAGCGGATGGGGAGGCGCTCCGCCAACCGGAAAGGCAGTGACAATATCATTACAAACGGCTCTGTGATCGCGGTGGCAGACGGACAGTGTATGATCCTTGTAGACCAGGGGCGTGTGGCGGAGGTCTGTGCGGAGCCGGGAGAGTTTATCTATGATTCCTCCACGGAGCCTACCGTATTCTGCGGAGATCTGGCGCAGGGGCTGGCAGATACCTTTGAAATGATCGGGAAACGGTTTACGTTTGGCGGGGAACCGCCGAAAGACCAGAGAGTTTATTATGTGAATATCAAGGAAATTACCGGAAATAAATATGGGACAGCCAACCCGGTTCCGTTCCGCGTGGTGGATCAGAATATCGGCCTGGATCTGGATATTGCGATCCGCTGTTTCGGGGAATACAGCTACCGGATCTCGGATCCGATCCTGTTCTATACCAATGTCTGCGGAAATGTAGCAGATGCATATACCAGAATGGAACTGGACAGTCAGCTGAAATCGGAGCTGCAGACGGCGCTGCAGCCTGCGTTTGCCAGGATCTCCGGGATGGGGATCCGTTATTCTGCCCTTCCGGGCCATACGATGGAATTGGCGGACGCACTGAATGAAGTACTCTCCTCAAAATGGAGGGAACTGCGGGGGCTGGAGATCGTTTCCTTTGGCGTATCCTCTGTAAAAGCCAGCGAGGAAGACGAAGCTATGATGAAGGAGCTGCAGCGGAATGCCACATTCCGGGATCCGAATATGGCGGCGGCTCAGCTGGTGGGCGCCCAGGCGGCAGCCATGCAGTCGGCGGCGTCGAATCCGAACGCCGGTCCCATGATGGCTTTCGCCGGGATGAATCTGGCCGGGGAGGCAGGCGGCGTCAATGCCGGAGACCTCTTTGCCATGGGGGCGAGGCAGGCGCGTCAGGCAGCGCCCCGCCAGGCGGATACCTGGGTCTGCAGCTGTGGAGCCACAGTCAGCGGAAACTTCTGTGGGGAATGCGGCAAAAAGCGGCCGGAACCGCAGCAGGCAGGCTGGACCTGTCCTTCCTGCGGGACTGTGAACCAGGGGAAGTTCTGCCAGGAGTGCGGAGCCAGAAAACCGTCCGGCGTGCCTCTGTACCGGTGCGACAAGTGCGGCTGGCAGCCGGAGGATCCCATGCATCCGCCCAAATTCTGTCCGGAATGCGGCGATCCCTTTGATGATAACGATATTGCCTGAAGGTTAGGTGGAGAACATGCGTCTGACAACGTTGTGTTATATTGAAAAAGACGGAGCGTACCTGATGCTGCACCGCACGAAAAAGGAAAATGACCAGAGTCATGACAAATGGCTGGGGATAGGCGGCAAATTTGAGGACGGCGAAAGCCCGGAGGAGTGTATGCTGCGGGAGGTATACGAGGAAACCGGGCTGACGCTGACGGACTATGCGTTCCGGGGAATCGTCACCTTTGTTTCCGACCGGTGGGAGACGGAATATATGCATCTGTTTACGGCAGACGGATATGAGGGAGAGCCCGGCGAGTGCAGCGAGGGCGTTCTGGAATGGGTGCCGAAAGAGAAGGTAACGGATCTGAAACTGTGGGAAGGTGACAAACTGTTTTTGGACCGCCTGAACGGGAGCAGGGATTTTTTCTCCCTGAAGGTGGTATATGAGGGGGAAGTCCTGAAGGACTGGAAGTTTTTCTGACGGAAGAACTGGCGATCAGGTCTTTCAGAAGATATGACAGGAGGCAGATTTGAGTAGATATGACAGTTTGAATGAACAGCAGAGGGAGGCGGTTTTCCATACGGAGGGGCCGCTGCTGATCCTGGCGGGGGCAGGATCCGGGAAGACCCGGGTGCTGACCCACCGCACCGCTTATCTGATCGAGGAGATGGGAGTCAATCCCTACCATATCCTGGCAATCACCTTTACCAACAAGGCGGCAGGAGAAATGCGGGAGCGGATCGACGATCTGGTGGGATTCGGCTCGGAGAGCATCTGGGTCAGCACTTTCCATTCCACCTGCGTGCGCATCCTGCGCAGATACATAGACCGGCTGGGATTTGACAGCAATTTTACCATTTATGACAGCGATGACCAGAAAACGGTGATGAAGGATGTATGCAAAAGGCTGCAGATCGACACCAAAATGTACAAGGAAAAGATGTTCCTGAATGTGATCTCAGGCGCCAAGGACAACCTGATTTCACCGGAGGAATTTACCCTGAACGCAGGAAATGACTATAAGCTGCAAAAGCAGGCGCAGGTCTACCGGGAATATCAGCAGGTGCTGAAAAAAAGCAACGCGCTGGATTTTGACGATCTGATCGTGAAATGTGTGGAGCTTTTTCAGAATGACGCCCAGGTGCTGGATTACTATCAGGAGCGGTTTCGGTATATTATGGTGGATGAATACCAGGATACCAATACGGCGCAGTTCCATCTGATCCGGCTGCTGGCCGGGAAATACCGGAATCTCTGTGTGGTGGGCGACGACGACCAGTCTATTTATAAGTTCCGGGGAGCCAACATCCATAATATCCTGCATTTTGAGCAGTACTTTCCGGACGCCACGGTGATCAAGCTGGAAGAGAATTACCGTTCCACTCAGAATATCCTGGACGCCGCCAATGCGGTGATCAGAAATAATATCGGGAGAAAGCCCAAAGCGCTGTGGACGCGGCAGGAGGCCGGCGACAGGATTACCTTCCGGCAGCTGGACACCGCTTATGAGGAAGCGGAAACCATTGCCTATAGTATTAATTCCTGTGTGCGCAAGGGCAGGTACCGTTACGGGGACTGCGCGGTTCTCTACCGGACGAACGCCCAGTCCCGGGTGCTGGAGGAGCGGTTCGTCCATGAGAATATCCCCTATAAAATCGTGGGCGGCGTGAACTTTTATGCCAGAAAGGAAATCAAAGACCTGCTGGCCTATCTGAAAACCATCGATAACGCGGTGGATGACCTGGCGGTGCGCAGGATCATCAATGTCCCCAGGCGGGGAATTGGTGCGACGACCATTACGCGGGTGCAGGAGTACGCGGCGGAAAACGGCATCAGCTTTTATGAGGCACTGAAAGAGGCGGAAGAGATTCCGACGATCAGGCGGGCGGCGGCAAAGATCCGGCCGTTTGTGAACTTTATCCAGACCATGCGCAGCAAGGTTCCTTATCTGAGTCTGGAAGACCTGATGAAAGAGATCATCGAGGAGACCGGCTATGTGGAGGAATTGCAGAAAGAGGAGACGGATGAGGCGGAGGCCAGGATTGAAAATATCGATGAGCTGCTCAGCAAGATGGTGACATACAGTGAATCGGAGGAGTTTCCCACCCTGGGCGGCTTTTTGGAGGAAGTAGCGCTGATCGCGGACATTGACAGCCTGGAAGCGGGGAGCGATTACGTTGTGCTGATGACGCTGCACAGCGCCAAAGGACTGGAATTCCCCAACGTCTATATGGCCGGGATGGAGGATGGGCTGTTTCCCAGCTACATGACCATCACGGCGGATGATCCCATGGAGATCGAGGAGGAGCGCAGGCTCTGCTATGTGGGAATTACCCGGGCCAAAGAGCATCTGACCCTGACCAGCGCCCGGATGCGTATGACCCGCGGGGAGACACAGTACCATAAGATCTCCCGTTTTGTGAAAGAGATTCCGTCCGACCTGCTGCAGGGAGCCGTCCGTTCCGAGAGGATCCCGGAGGAACCTTTCCAGGAGAGCTTTGCCGGGGCAAAACGGAATTTTGACCGCAGACCCTACGGGGGAGCTTATGGACAGAAGGAAGAGAGCATGGCGGCGCCGTTTGGCAAAAGCTTTGACAGAGACACGGTGTTTGATCTGCAAAAACCCTCAAAGCCGAAGAATTCTCCTTACAGTCAGGCAAATCCGTATGCGAAAGCTGCAAAATCCTTCGGAAATGCAGGGGATCTTGCATCGCTGAATTATGGTGAAGGAGATCGTGTCAAACATTCCAAATTCGGCGAGGGGACTGTGATCAGAATTGTGTCCGGAGGACGGGACTACGAGGTAACTGTGGAATTTGACCAATTTGGTGTGAAGAAAATGTTCGCATCGTTTGCAAAATTACAGAAACTGTGCTAAAATAAATCCAGAGTTTTGAATTCGTTGGTTTTTTATTAAAATTCGCATAGAAATAAAAGTGGATTTTTGAAAGGAGAAAAAGACGTGAGTAAAATGGATGAATTAATCGGTGCAGCAAAATTTTCAAACCTGCTTTCGAGAAAAGAGGAGAGCGACAGACGCTCCAAACTGCTTTGGATCATCGCGATCGTAGGCGCTATCGTAGCAATCGTGGTTGTGGCAAACCTGATCTACAAGTTCTTCGCCCCCGATTACATGGATGATTTTGAGGATGAGTTCGAGGACGAATTCGAAGACGACTTCTTCGACGACGACGAAGAGGAATATGACGAATAGCATTGAGCAGTGCAATTTGCTGAAAGAACCCTTGCAAGCCAGCTGGCTGAGCTTGCAGGGGTTTTTTTGGCAAAACACGATATAATATGTAGTGAAGGAGTTTTCCATGAAGAAAAATGAGAACTATATCGGTACGGTCTCTGCGGTAAAGTTTCCCAATAAAGGCATTCTTACCGCCAGCTATCCGGCCGGGCGGAAGGAGACAGGCGGTTACATCCCGGTTTCGGATATGCCGGACGACTGCCCGGTGACTGTAAAAAATACCATTCCCGGCCAGAAAATCTGTTTTTCTGTCAGAAAAAAACGGAAAGGAAAGGCAGAGGGGCATCTGCTGCAGATCCTGGAGAAATCCCCCCTGGAGCAGGAAACCGCCAACTGTCCCCATTTCGGCGTCTGCGGAGGCTGCAATTACCAGACGCTGCCGTATGAAGAGCAGCTGAAGCTGAAAGCCTCCCAGGTACTGTCCCTGATGCGGGAAGTGGTTCCTGATGCGGATGCGATCTTTGAGGGGATCAAGGCCAGTCCCCGGCAGTTCGGCTACCGGAATAAAATGGAATATACCTTTGGGGATGAGGTCAAGGACGGGCCGCTGACGGTGGGCATGCATAAACGGGGCGGTTTTTATGATATTGTGACGGTAGATCAGTGCTGTATTGTGGACGCGGATTACCGGAAGATCCTCTCAGCCACCCAGGAGTATTTCCGGCAGCAGGGGACGCCCTTTTATCACCGGATGCGGCACGAAGGATATCTCCGCCATCTTCTGGTGCGGAAAGCAGTAAAAACCGGGGAGATCCTGGTGGATCTGGTGACGACTGCGCAGACGGAGAGACTGACCGGGGGAATGACAGGTGAGACAGAGCGAAACGGGGCGTACTCTGAACAGGATTCTGTACAGCCGGGAGGACTGCAGGATCCGATTCAGGATACCGGGGATGTGGCTGAAGAACGGCTGCTGACTGGCTGGAAGGATACTCTGCTGAATCTGGAATTAGAAGGAACGATTGCCGGAATCCTGCACACCAGGAATGACAGTGTGGCGGACGCGGTGAAAAATGAGGGGACGGAGATTCTGTACGGTCAGGATTTCTTTTATGAGGAGCTCTTGGGGCTGCGGTTCAAAATCTCCCCGTTTTCCTTTTTTCAGACCAATTCCCTGGGGGCGGAGGTGCTTTACGATACCGCCAGAACTTTCATCCGGGAAGCCCTGGAGGCAGACCACCAGAATCTGAATGGGAAGGTGGTTTACGACCTGTACAGCGGGACGGGAACCATCGCCCAGATGCTGGCCTCCGTTTCCGGCAAGGTGGTGGGCGTGGAGATCGTGGAAGAGGCTGTGGAAGCGGCGAAAGAAAACGCGGCGCTGAACCATCTGGACAACTGCGAATTTATCGCCGGGGATGTGCTGAAGGTGCTGGATACCATTGCGGAGAAGCCGAATTTCATTGTGCTGGATCCGCCCCGGGAGGGGATCCACCCGAAAGCGCTGGATAAGATCATCCGCTACGGCGTGGACAAGATGATCTACATTTCCTGCAAGCCCACCAGCCTGCAGCGGGATCTGCAGATCCTGCAGGAGCAGGGATACCGGGCAGAGCGGATCTGCTGTATTGATTTATTTCCCGGCACAGTTCACTGCGAAACCATCGCGTTTTTGGGCAGGAAAAAGGTCGACGAAGAGAACTCCTGCAAGAATTTGGTAAAGCCGCCTGATATAAATTAAAAATACACGTTGCGTATTTATTTAGCATAAACTATAATAAATACGCAACGTGTATTTTTGTTTTATGGGGTAAATGAAATGGACTGCAAAACCAAAATAAAAGAACTGCGTGAAAGTACGGGCATGAACCGCAAGGAATTTTGTACATATTTTCAGATTCCCTATCGGACTGTAACAGAGTGGGAACTGGATAACCGTCATGCGCCGGAATATGTACTTCGTCTTTTAGAGTACTATATCCAGCACGAGATGATTAAAAAGGAGAATATGGAAGATGAATCAGTCTAACATCATCATGTATACAACCGAGGATGGATTGACGAAAATAGAGGTCACCTTTGATGAAGATACTGTATGGTTGTCCTTGGATCAGATGGCGGAGCTATTTCAGCGCGACAAGTCAACCATATCACGACACATAAAAAATATCTTTACGGAGGGCGAACTTCGGCCGGAAGCAACCGTTGCAAAATTTGCAACAGTTCAAACGGAAGGAAATCGACAGGTAACCAGAGATATTGATTATTACAATTTGGATATTATTATCTCGGTCGGCTATCGGGTAAAGTCGCTGCGCGGTACACAATTCCGTATCTGGGCCAGCTCTGTTCTGAAAGAATATATGAAAAAAGGGTTTGCGTTAGATGATGATCGTTTGAAGCGTCTGGGTGGCACACCGGCATACGGCGGCTGAAATCGTATATCAGCGCGCTGATGCGGAGAAAGAAAATATGGGGCTGACCTCCTGGGAAGGCAAGAAAATAAAGAGATCCGATACCGAGATTGCAAAGAATTATTTGACACAGACGGAACTGGATGCTCTAAATAAAATTGTATCGGCTTATCTTGATATTGCAGAAGTGCGTGCTC
>CALWGM010000040.1 GCA_944380065.1 uncultured Lachnospiraceae bacterium | reverse complement strand
GGTGTACCTCCAATTTTTGAAATAATCTTTGCAAGGATAATGCCGGCTGCCACACCAATCGCGCCCCCCAGACTGGTAAGAACCGCGGCCTCTGTAAGGAACTGCGCCAGAATGTGACTTTTTTTTGCCCCAATTGCCTTTTTCAGACCTATCTCCCTGGTGCGCTCTGTCACAGAAACCAGCATAATATTCATTACGCCGATACCGCCTACCAGAAGAGAAATACCTGCAATCCAGATCAGCATCCGGTTCGTGGACTGTCCCAGTTCCTGCAGCTCCCGGGCCTGCTCCAGAAGATCCTGCCCTTTATAGCGCAGACTGCCCTCCGCCGTGATTCTTCCATTTAAAATTTCCGCCGTCTCCTGTCCGGCTGATGCCATGGAATCCGTATCGACCGCCCGGATAATCACATTCTGAGGCTCATCATAATCGAATACCACAGGCCAGGCAGAAGACGGTATAAACACCTTCCCGCTGCTGTCCTGCATATAAGTATTATAATCATCCACAGACTGAATCACCGGCTCAAAGCCATCCTTTTTTCCTGCAATTCCGATTACTACAAAAGGTTCTCCCCTGATTTCAATTGTCTTTCCCACAGGATTTTCTCCCTGAAAAAGAGAAGCAGAGCTGTCTTCGTCAAGAATGGCAGTTTTCCGGTAAGCGGAAAAATCCTTTTCATCAAACCCGCGTCCCTGTTTTATGGTCAGGCTGCAGGTATCAAAGTAATTCTGATCAATTCCAGTCACATATCCGCCCGATAGTACTGTATTTTTATAGAACACCGCATCGCTCCCCTGACGGCTGTTATAAACAGACGCCTGCTCTACTGCATCCTGCTCCCGGATCTGTTTCAGAATCTCCTCTGAGATTACGGGAACTCCATCCGGAATGCCATAATACTCCGGTTCATAGGTCCAGTCCTCCTGATACAGCCGTACATCCACTGTATTATTTCCCGCTCCCACCAGATTCTGCTTAATCTGTTCATTTGTTCCCTGAATAGCTGATACAATAGCAATAATCGCTCCGATTCCAATGATAATCCCCAGCATGGTAAGAAAGGAACGCATTTTATGTGACCAGATGCCCTGAAATGATAATCTGATATTTTCCAACATATTTAATTTCTCCTTTTCCTGGGCTGTTTTCCGCCCATACAGGTATCCCCGGAGGGGATTTCCCCTTTACACTCCGCTTTCTTCACTGTCCACTGCCCGGGTGCCCTCCCTGGCGGCTTTCCCATATGGGAAGGCAACCCGGTCCTCTGTGGAAAGTCCGGACAGAATCTCTATTGTATCGCCGTTTATGATCCTCCCGGTCTGAATAAACTGCTTTACCAGCCGGTTATTATTATCTGCCTTCATTACATAAGATCTGCCGTTTTCTGTGCGCACATACATCTTTGACAAATACACAGATTCCGGATTTTCATTTCCGCCTACTGTCATATTCAGATCCACAGACTCGCCGTTTCTGAGTTCTCCGCCGTTTTCATTTTCAATATAAGCAGTATAGGGATAATAAGAAACATTAGCATTTCCTTCACCGTATCCTCCAGCTGCAGTGGGATATGTGCCGATTTCCCGGATTACAGCTTCACAGGTAATGCCGCTCTCCCAGGAACTGACCGTCACCCTCTGCCCCGGCTGTATCTGATCCAGCAGAAACTCACTGACAGAACCAGTTACATACAGCCCGCCTGTACCGGCCACTGTCAGAAACGGCGTACTATCCACCGGAAGCTGATCTTTATTCTGAAGATTTTTTACGGTACCGTCCACTGCAGCATAAATCACACCATCCGTCTGCTTCTGTTTCAATTTCTCCGCTTCCAGCTCTGCCTTCCGCCTGGACAGATCCAGTTCTGAAATCTCCCGCTCTTTATCTGTGATCATCTGCTTCAGCTCTTCTCTGGTATATCCGGGCGAAACATCCTCTGACAATTCCCCTGTCTCCGATCCGCCCGCCTTCGCTGCTGCCTGATCCGTCTCCGAAACCTGTGCTTCTCCATTGTCAGTTATCTGTTCTGTTTCCATAACAGCCTCTGGAACCGCCGACGGCTCATAAGGTTTTGTATTCTTCAGTATTTTCAGCTCGTTTACTGCAATGTCAATTTTATTCTGCAGTTTTTCCACCTCCAGCGCTTTGATCTGATAATTCAGCTGTTCCCCGGAAACATCCAGAATCAACAATTTATCTCCCGCATGAACCTCCTGTCCTTCTTCCACACAGACTTCTTTGATCTGCGCGTTCTGATCCAGCTTCACTTCCTGAAAATAGTCATTAGAAACTACGCCTGAGCTGCTGACCTCGTCTCCCCAATATCCGGAACCCAGAAGCTCCACCGGCACTACCTCCGCCTTCAGGCTGTTTTTCCGGGCATACATCCCTCCGCATATTCCACCGGCAGCAACAGTTCCGAGAATTATAAAAATAAGAAATCGTTTTATAAGCTTATGTTTCATCTGACACCTCCCCGTCAATAATCCGTATGATCCGCTGGGCGTTGGAGGCAATTTTTTCGTCATGAGTAATCATAATGATCGTTACCCCCTCTTCATTCAGCCGGGAAAAAAGCTCCATAATCTGATTTCCGGATCTGGAATCCAGAGCACCCGTGGGCTCATCCGCCAGCAGGATTTCCGGATCATTGACCATAGCACGGGCAATTGCCACCCGCTGTTTTTGTCCTCCGGAAAGCTGAGTAGGCTTAAAATCCACGCGGTCCGCCAGCCCTACCCGCTCCAGAGCCGCTTTCGCCCGTTTTATCCGGTCAGTCTTTCTGACTCCCGCATAAATCAGCGGAAGCGCTACATTTTCCAGGGCGCTCTCCCTGGGCATGAGATGAAACCCCTGAAACACAAATCCGATATGCTTCAGTCTGACATCTGCCAGCTGACGGTCGCCATATTTCAGCACATCATCTCCCGACAATTCATAGGACCCGCTGGTCGGAAGATCCAGACATCCGATAATATTCATCAGCGTTGTTTTTCCGGATCCGGAAGGTCCCATAATCGCCACATATTCTCCCTTTTCCACAGAAAAACTGACATCCTTCAGCACAGGAACCACCAGTTTTTCCTGCTGATAATCCTTATAGATATGACTCAGGTTTAAAATCATTCCGCATCCTCCTGTATCTGATTCTCATCTCCGGAAGCCGCATCATCCATTCCGCCTTCTGACGCAGGTACCTCCTCTCCCTCTGTTTCACTCATACTGTCCGCAATCTCTGTAGTTGTTTTCATGCCCTCTGAAAAACCTTCCACAGGCCATGCAATCAGATCATCATCTTCAAGCCCCGAGACAATCTGGTAAAGATCCATCCCGGCATCATACTCTCCCAGTTCTACCGGGCATTTTCTCAATCTCCCTTTTCCATCGTCTGCCCACACCCAGGCGCTGCCCTTTTCAGAGGATTCCGGTTCCGCGCTTAAGCTTTCTGCATCCGCGCCGCTTCCCGCTCCGGATACATCATCATATACAAGATAACCACTGTAAATCCAGATTCCTTCTTTCTTCTCCGTCTGCCCTTCGTCCAGCTCAATATACAAATGCTGTCCCATCATCAGTCCTTCACTGGAATCAAGAGACACATAAAAGGGATACCTGGAAGACTGGGAACCAGACTCGGAGTCTCCTGCATAGGAAGATGTGCTATTCCCTTTTTCCGCATTTTCTGTATCTATTTTCTGAATGGTTCCTGTCCATGTCTGATTTTCATCAATTCTGGAACGCAGAATTACAGGCTGTCCCTCAGAAATCATCCATGCATTTGTCTCATTAATCAGTCCTTTTACCCGGTAATCTCCCGCTGTCAGAATTGACATAAATGGTTTTGTTTCTCCGTTTTCTTCTGTGGATTTATTTTCATGAATGGATTTCACTACACCATTGATTTTACTTGTAACAGTTGCCTGATCCAGTGCATTCTTCAGCTTATCAATCTCCATCTGCTTGCTCTGCTGATTATATTCCGACTGACGGATCGATGTTTCCAGGCTCTGAATCTGAACCGTATAATTAAACTGTTCTTCCTTGGGAGCCGCTGCCTTTTCTGCTTTCAGAGCTTTAATCTGGCTGTTATAGTTTTTGACCTCGTTGCCCATTTCTTCCAGCTCCAGCTTTGCCTGCGAAAGCTGCAGCTTCATATCGTCTGTATTATATGAAAACAGCGGTGTTCCCTCCTGAACGGTATCCCCCACTGAAACCAGAATTTCTTTCACCGACTGATCCTGACTCAGATTAATATCCCAGGTTTCCTGAGATTCCACAATACCCGAATACCGGTTCAGAGTACCGGAGGATGCTCCTCCCGCCATGTTCGCTACCGGCTCCACATATGCCGCGTCCTGACTGCCGCCCCGAATACCGGATCGTCCTCCCAAAGCCGCCGCAAGCACTGCTGCTGCTGCCGCCGCCGCAATAATCGTAATAAAAACTGATTTCCTCTTCTCTGCCATAAAGACCTCCTTCTTTTGTTTATAAAAAATGACCACAGTTTTTCAACTGCAGTCATTTTATCAAAATCATTTTAAGTTATTTTCCAGAAGCCTTTAAGCCTTCTTTAAGATTCACGAAGAAAAATCTGTAGCGGTTCTGCTCTTTCACAGATACTCTTACCGGATATTCAGAGGATATTTTTCAACCAGCTCGTCTACAATTGCTCTGGCTTTCGCAACGCCGTCCTCGCCCTCTTTGATCACCATGGCGATCGCCTCAGCGATTCTGTCCATATCCTCTGTATTCATACCTCTGGAAGTCACAGAAGGCGTACCGAGACGGATCCCGCTGGTCACAAACGGAGACTTCGGGTCGTTGGGAATGGTATTTTTATTGGCTGTAATATGCGCCTCATCCAGCAGCTTCTCCACCGCCTTCCCGCTCAGCCCGAACGGAGTCAGGTCGATCAGCATCAGATGGTTATCTGTGCCGCCGGAGACAATCCGGATCCCACGGCTCATCAGTCCTTTGCTCAGCGCCTGGGCATTGTCCACAACCCGCTGCTGATATGCCCTGAACTCATCGCTCAGCGCTTCCTTAAAGCAGACCGCCTTGGCCGCGATCACATGCATCAGCGGACCGCCCTGGATACCGGGGAACACCGCCTTATTGAAATTGAAATTATTCTTCTCCATGGACTCTTTGGATACCAGGATCATACCGCCTCTGGGACCGCGCAGCGTCTTGTGGGTCGTCGTCGTCACCACATCCGCATAGTGCATGGGGTTGGGATGAAGCCCTGCCGCCACCAGGCCCGCGATATGGGCCATATCAACTAAGAGATAGGCGCCGACCTTGTCCGCAATCTCACGGAACCGCGGGAAATCAATCGTCCTTGCGTAGGCGCTGGCTCCCGCAATGATCATTTTCGGCTTACACTCCAGCGCGATCCGCTCCACCTCGTCATAATCAATAAACCCTTCATCATTCACACCATACGGTACAATATGGAAATAAACGCCGGAAAAATTCACCGGTGAGCCGTGGGTCAGATGACCGCCGTGATCCAGATTCATACCCATCACCGTATCGCCCGGCTGCAGCAGGGCGAACTGCACCGCCATGTTGGCCTGCGCGCCGGAGTGGGGCTGTACATTGACATACTCCGCGTCAAACAGCTGTTTTGCACGCTCCCTGGCAAGATCTTCCACAATATCCACGCACTGGCATCCGCCGTAATAACGCTTCCCGGGATAACCTTCGGCGTATTTATTTGTCATAATGCATCCCTGTGCCTCCATCACTGCGGCGCTGACCCAGTTCTCGGAAGCGATCAGCTCGATATGGCTGTTCTGTCTTTCATACTCCGCGTCAACGGCTGCGGCAACCTCGGGATCCACTGCCCTGATTTCCTCTGTTGAGTACATGCTGCGTTTTCCTCCTTTTTTGGGGGTCACTCAAGACCCGTCAGGTATCCAATACCCCATTCTGTTCATTCACATGCTGTATCCGGCAAAGAACGCCAGACCGTATCATTATAGACAATGCTTCCGGAAAATTCAATCCCCCGAAGGCAAATTCCCGGAAAAAGCCGCGGGCGAAGTCCCTGTCAGCCCATCACCCTCCCGCATAAAACCTGCCGTTTCAGCCGCTATCCCTCTTGAAGTCAGGGGAATCCCCATGGTAAAATAGAAGAAACAAGTGGCAGATGCCGGCAGCGGCCGGCAGCGCAAAGGGGGTTTTTCTATGAACAAAATCATTACCATCAGCCGTCAGTTCGGCAGCGGCGGCCGGGAACTGGGATGCCGGCTGGCGGATCAGCTGGGCGCCGCTTACTATGACCAGGAGATCATCATTGAGATTTCCAAACGGACCAGGCTGTCCGAGCAGTACATTCAGAATGTGATGGAAAAGCGGCCGTATATCGCCTACCCGATCACCGTAGCCCACAGCTTCTCCCTTCCGGCCAACGATATCAATTTCCAGATGAACCTGGAGATTTTCCAGACCCAGAAACAGATCATTGAGGAGATGGCCGGAAAATCAGACTGTATTTTTGTCGGAAGGTGCGCGGATTACATTCTCCGCGACCGGGAACCGTTCCGGATCTTTGTCTATGCGGACATGGACAGCCGGATCGAACGCTGCCGGCAGCGGGCGTCTGCGGAGGAGCACCTCTCAGACCGGGAGATCCGGCACAATATCGAGCAGATCGACCGCAACCGCGCAAGGTACTACAGCTTCCATACCGACCAGAAATGGGGAGACAGGGCCAATTACGACATGTGCCTCAACACCTCCCGTTTTGAGCTCAAGCAGCTGACACGGATGCTGGCCGCTTTCCTCTCCTGAAAGCTTCTCCGTGAAACTGTATCATAAATGCAATCAGGCAGCGCCCGGAAACCTGCGCTGCCTTTTTTGTTCTTCCATCTCTGTTTTTTGCTGTGGACAGCGGGATCAGAATCCCGCCGCCCTGCTGCCCGCCTGGCTGATAAACCGCAGGATCTCACCGATCCCCGCATACATACTGCACCCGGAGGCGTCCTCCACCGTCAGGGTCGGCGCCTGCAGGATCCCGTACCGGGAGCAGAGCTGGGGCTGTTCCTCCGCCAGGATCACTTCCGGCAGGATCCCGGCCTGCGCCAGCTTCTCCTTCGCGATCCGGCAGTTGGGGCAGGTGGTGGTGGTAAACAGTTTAAACGAAACAGGCTGCGCGGTCTGCCGTTCTTTCATCTGATAGATTTTTCTCTGTTTGAACTCCTGTACCTTCCCGTCATTCCAGTTCTGCACCGGACGGTAATACCCTGTGATCCGGCTGTAAACCTCCGTCTTTTTATGACAGATGGGACACTCAAACTGTTCCCCTGTCAGATAACCATGATCCTTACAGATGGAATAGGTAGGCGACAGGGTATAGTAGGGCAGCCGGTAGTTTTCCGCCACCGTGCGCACCAATTTGGCCGCTGTCTCCCAGTCGGACAGCCGTTCTCCCAGGAACGCATGGAACACGGTTCCCGAGGTATACAGCGTCTGCAGCCCGTCCTGGATATCCAGGGCAGAGAACATATCGTCGGTATAACCCACAGGCAGATGGGAGCTGTTGGTATAATAGGGAGTCCCGCCCGGCTCCGCCGCTGTAATAATATCCGGGAACTGCTCCACATCATGCTTCGCCAGACGGTACGCCGTGGACTCTGCCGGGGTGGCCTCTAAGTTATAAAGATCGCCATACTGCTCCTGATAATCAGACAGCCGTTCCCGCATATGGTTCAGTACATCCCTGGCAAACGCCTGCGTCCCGGAATGGGTCAGATCCTTCTGCAGCCAATTTGCATTCAGGCCTGCCTCATTCATCCCCACCAGGCCGATGGTGGAGAAATGATGGTCAAAGCTGCCCAGATAATGTTTGGTATACGGATACAGGCCGTTGTCCAGCAGCCTGCTGATCACCGTCCTCTTGGTCTTCAGCGAGCGGGCCGCAATATCCATCAGCTTATCCAGACGGGTATAAAAGTCCCTCTCATCTTTTGCCAGGTAGGCGATCCGGGGCAGGTTGATGGTCACCACGCCGACAGAGCCCGTACTCTCCCCGCTGCCAAAGAATCCGCCCGTCTTTTTGCGCAGTTCCCGCAGATCCAGCCGCAGGCGGCAGCACATGCTGCGGATATCGCTGGGTTCCATATCACTGTTGATGTAATTGGAAAAATACGGGGTACCATATTTGGCCGCCATCTCAAACAGCAGACGGTTATTCTCCGTATCCGACCAGTCAAAATCTCTGGTAATGGAGTAAGTGGGGATCGGATACTGGAAGCCGCGGCCGTTGGCGTCCCCCTCCACCATCACTTCGATAAAAGCCTTATTGACCATATCCATTTCGCGCTTACAGTCCCCGTAGGTAAACGGCATTTCCTTCCCGCCCACGATGGCCGGCAGCTCCGCCAGGTCGGCGGGAACGGTCCAGTCCAGCGTAATGTTGGAGAACGGCGCCTGCGTCCCCCAGCGGGAGGGCGTGTTCACACCGTAAATAAAGGATTCTATACATTTCTTCGTCTGTTCATACGTCAGGTGATCTGTTTTGACAAAAGGCGCCAGGTACGTGTCAAAAGAGGAGAATGCCTGCGCCCCCGCCCACTCATTCTGCATAATACCCAGGAAATTCACCATCTGGTTGCATAAGGTGGCAAGATGTTTGGCCGGCGCCGAAGTGATTTTCCCGGGAATCCCGCCCAGGCCTTCCTGGATCAGCTGTTTTAATGACCAGCCTGCGCAGTAACCGGTCAGCATGGACAGGTCGTGGATATGGATATCCGCATTCCGGTGCGCGTTTGCAATCTCATCGTCATAGATCTCTGACAGCCAGTAGTTGGCCGTGATCGCCCCGGAATTGGACAGGATCAGGCCTCCCACGGAATACGTCACCGTAGAGTTTTCCTTCACCCGCCAGTCGTTCACATGGAGGTAATTATCCACTGTCTTTTTATAATCCAGCAGGGTAGACTGCATCTGGCGCAGTTTTTCCCGCTGCCGGCGGTAAAGAATATAAGCCTTCGCCACATCCGCGTATCCGGCCTGGGACAGCACCTTTTCCACACTGTCCTGGATATCCTCCACAGAAATGTGCCCATCCTCGATCTTGCTGTCAAAATCGGCGGTCACCTGCAGCGCCAGCAGCTGGATCACAGAAGAATGTGTATGCTTTTCCAGCGCCCCGAACGCCTTTTCCATTGCGGAAATAATCTTCTTCAGATCAAACTCCACCAATTTACCGTCCCGTTTCACTACCCGATAATCTTCCATCCTGAATCTCTTCCTTTCTCCCTGTCACCGGCTCTCTGGCCGGAAAAACATCCCTTTTTATTCTATCTTCTCAGGACAGCCGCCGGACAGAACTTCCCTGCCAGCGCTGTCAGTTCCCGCAGTTCTTCCTCCGAAAAAGCAGAAAGCCCCTCCGGCGCGAGGATCTGTCCGGAATCCACATAGGACTGGAGATAATAAGGCTCCGGCCCTGCAATCCATTCCGCCATGGCTGTCACATCCTCCGGCCTGTGGATCCCCCGAACCAGCGTGGTGCGCAGTTCAAACGGGATCCCGGAAGCACGGAGCAGCCTCAGGCTCCGGTCTGCCTTCCGGGCAATCTCCTGCCCCGGCAGGCCGCAGGCGGCTCCATAGCGCCCCGGAGCCTGCTTGATATCCATAGCCACATAATCCAGAAGTTTCTGATCCAGCAGCTTTCTCAGGTGTTCCGGGAAACTGCCGTTCGTATCCAGCTTCACCCGGTAGCCCAGCCCCTTCACCCGGGCCAGGAACCTGTCCAGCTCCGGCCAGATCAGGGGCTCCCCGCCGGTCACCACCACGCCCTCCAGCATGCCCCGCCGCTTTTCCAGATAAGAAAAAACCTCCTCCTTATCCACCTCATACCCGTCATCCCGCTCCGGAACCACCAGGCCTGCATTCTGGCAGAAGGGACAGCGGAAATTACAGCCTTTGGTAAACACGATACAGGCAATCTGCCCGGGATAATCTAAAAGCGTCAGCTTCTGCAGCCCGCCAATCTTCATAGCCAAACCCTCTTATGTTCAGAAATCGCGCCGTTTTCACCCGTGAAATATGACTTCCTCCGGGAAACGAACTTATCATTCATTATAAAGGCGCCGCCCCGGGAAGTCAATATATAGTATGGCTTTTCCGGAATAAATACAATATATAGTATTCTCTCCCAAAACAATCCTGATTTTTACAAAAGCCTGCCGACGCGCCCCTGCGCCCCGACAGGCTCTGTCCCCGAACGAAAAAGCGGCCAGCCGCAAAACCGGCTGACCACTTCGTCCGTTTTTTGAATCTGTATCTGTGATTGTCCTTATCCCTGCAGTCTCTTTGAGAAGTCCGCCATAACCTCCGAGATATGGATCTGCTGCGGACAGACTGCCTCGCAGCTCCTGCACCCGATGCAGGCCGTGGGCTGTTTGTCCTGCGGGATCGCGCTCAATGCCATCGGAGCAATAAAGCCGCCGCCTGTAAACGCATGCTCGTTGTAGAGATTCAGCAGCGTGGGGATATCCAGCTCCTGGGGACAGTGGGAGGTACAGTAATGACAGGCCGTACAGGGTACGGTATTATTCTTTGTCATGTCCTCTGCCATCGAAAGCAGGGTCTTCCACTCCACATCATTCAGCGGCTCTTCTGTCCGGAAGGTTTCAAGGTTCGCCTTCAGCTGCTCCTCACTGGACATACCGGAAAGGATCATCGTCACATGGGGAATCGTCTGCAGGAAGCGGAAGGACCAGGCCGGAATCGTCTCCTGGGGACGCAGTTCCTTCAGCTGTTTCTCATACTTTTCACCCAGCGCCGCCAGCTTGCCGCCCCGCAGGGGCTCCATCACCCAGATGGGGATCTGATACTCATTCAACAGATCGATCTTGCCCTTCGCATCCTGGAAGTCATAGTCGATCCAGTTCAGCTGGATCTGGCAGAACTCCATATCCCTGCCATAGGCATCCAGGAAACGCTTCATCACATCATAGCTCCCGTGGGCAGAAAAACCAAGATGACGGATCCGCCCGTTTTTCTTCTGCTCCATCAGATAGGTGTAGATCCCATACTTCTCATCATCCAGATAGGCGTCCACATTCATCTCGCACAGATTGTGGAACAGATAAAAATCAAAATACTCCACCTGACATTTTTCCAGCTGCTTTTCAAAGATCTCCTTCACCTTCGGCATGTTGGCCAGGTCATAGCCGGGGAACTTGGTCGCCAGGTAAAACTGCTCCCTGGGATATTTCTTCAGGAGCCGTCCCATCACCAGTTCCGACTGCCCGCCGTGATATCCCCATGCCGTGTCGTAATAGTTGACCCCTCCGGCAAAAGCCTCGTCAATAATCCTGCCTGCGGCCGCCTCGTCAATCTGATCCTCTTTCCCGTCTATCACCGGCAGACGCATCGCCCCCATACCCAGTGCAGACAATTTCAAATCCTGAAACTCTTTATAAACCATTATCCTTCCTCCTGTTCTGTCACCGTGTCAGTTTTCTTAATTTTATCACCCGAACGCTGTTTTCGCAAGAAAAAAGTATCTTTTATTCTGCGCTCCCCTCAATGACCAGAACCCCGTCTCCGTTCAGGCCGCAGGAAATCCAGGCCAGCGCGTCATTCTCCCCCAGCGTGCCGTCCTCCGCGGCATACCAGCGGTAAACGCCGTCCGCGTCCTTTTCATAGGCTCCATACGCGATCGTCAGCTCCTGCGCCAGCGTGTCCACTTCCTCCTGCGTCACATCCTTGTCCGAGCAGGTCCAGCGAAATGTCTCCACCCTATCTGTCCCGTCAAAAACCGTCGTTCCCACATGGCCGGCCACCGCCATGGCAGTCCCCTTTCCGGCCTCGTAAAAATCAGCTCCCAGATAAAAGTAGTCGCCGTAGCTTTTATCCAGCTCATCTGTATTTTCAAAGATCTCCAGCCCCACAGCCGCCGACATATAATCCACCAGGATGGCGTCTTCCGTCATTTCCGCCCCGCCGGCATCAATTTTCTGCTGATGCTTCACCACGGAAAACAGGATGATGCCTCCTACCGCCACGAAAAACAGGAGCGGCGGGATCAGCTGTTTACGGATCTCATGTTCTTTGACTGCATACAAACGCAGCTCATGTTCCGTGCTCTCGTGTTCTTTTTTCATGTATCTTTCCTCCCTGATTCTGTCTCCTGGTCCGTTCCCGTCTGTCTCCCGCGCAGCCGGCCTGCACGTCCCAGATTCTTCTCCTTCAGATTCTGCAGGTTCGTCTCCAGCGCAGTCAGCACCGGCTGTTCCCGCAGCCGCGCTCCCATCCGCCGCTGCAATTCTGTGGGCTGAGGCTCATTTTCCAGCTCCGCCCGCGCCAGGCGCTTGCGGATATCCTGCATCCTGAAATCCAGCGCGGCGCTGATATCGGAACACTCTACCAGCTCTCTCCCCAGCTCCTCCGCCTGATCCTCCGGGATATTCTTTTTATAGCGCAGCTTATGTTCCACACTGGCCCAGAAATCCATGGCGATGGTTCTTAACTGTACCTCCACCTTCATATTCCGTTTCTCATCCTGAAGAAAGATCGGCACCTCCACAATCAGGTGCAGGCTGCGGTAGCCGCTGGGCTTCGGTTCTTCAATATAGTCCTTTTTCTCAATCAGCGTAATATCATCCTGCTGCAGCAGGCAGTCCGCCAGCAGATAGATATCCTCCGGGAAAGAGCAGACGACCCTCACGCCGGCAATGTCTGTAATATTCTGTTCAATGGCTTCCACGGTCAGGGGAACCTGCTTCCTCCGTATTTTCCGGATCAGGCTGTCGGTGGACTTCAGCCTGCTCTTAATGGATTCAATGGGATTCCGGTCATACTGCAGGGAGAACTGTTCGTTCAGCACCTGAAACTTTGTCTCCACCTCCATGATCGCACAGCGGTAATAGGTGAGAAGCGTCTCAAACGGCTCCATGTTTTTCTTCATGAAATCCAGGAACTCCTCGGAGGTAATGCTCTCCCGCAGAATCTGGTTCCGCTTTTCCTCCAGCACATCATATAAACTCATTCGTATCAAACCTCAAATTCATTTTTCACGCCGGAGTCCTGCCTGTGCAGGAACGCGGCATACGTTTTTATCCCCGGACTCCTGTATCATATCATTTTCCTGTGAATGATTCAAACAGACAATAGAAAAAACAGAAAAGATTCACACAAAAAACACAAAAGCGGCGCCCCGCAAGGCGCCGTTTCCAGTTTTTCTGTCTGATGTTACGCAACAGCGAATTTTCTCAGGATCTGTTCAAAGCCTCCATTCTCCCCGCCGTAGCTCACGGTCAGGTTCCTGCACAGCCCCAGGCTCAGCACACCCAAAAAGGATTTCGCATCCACTATTGCCCTCTCGTACTGCAGATTGATGTCGAAATCGCACTGGGAGGCAGCCTTCACAAACTCCTGCACCTCATCCGTTGCATGTAACTGAATCTTCTTTTCGATCACTTAAAATCACCCTTTCTGCAACTTACAGGCGCATTATGCCACGAACCTCTGCGTTTGTCAAATCCTTGCTGCAGCTGTTTTCGGTGGAAAAAACAGGAATTTCCATCCCTTCCCCCCGTAAAAACCATCTATTTTCTCCAGTATCCACAGGGGCGCGCGCCTTTTCTTGTAGAAAATTCGGGCAGTTCTTAAGTTTTTATGAACTTTATCCGACTGTTTTATTCAAATTCATGTATTTCGCAGGTTTTCTGCTGCATTTTTATGCAAAACAACAGTTTCCGTCATTTTACAGGATCGTCACGCCGCGCTCCGCCGCATATTCCACATCCTCCTGCGGCCAGATGGAAACCTGCACTTCGCCGATATGCGCTTTCCGCAGGAAAAACATACAGATCCGGGACTGTCCGATACCGCCGCCTACGGTATAGGGAAGCTTCTTTTCCAGGATCGCGTTCTGGAACGGAAGCTCGGCCCGCTCCGGGCATCCTGCCAATTTTAACTGCTTCACTAAGGAATCCTCATCCACCCGGATTCCCATGGAAGAAAGCTCCAGGGCAATGTCCAGCACCGGATAATATACAATGATGTCGCCGTTCAGCTCCCAGTCATCATAATCCGGCGCCCGTCCGTCATGTTTCTCCCCGGAGGCCAGAAGGCCGCCGATCTTCATCAGGAATACAGCTCCCTTTTCTTTCGCGATCTCATATTCCCGCTCCTTCGGCGTCAGCCCGGGATAACGGTCCTCCAACTCCTGGGAGGTCACAAAGGAAATCTCCTCCGGCAGGATGCACTGGATATAACCATATTCATTTGCCATCCGCTTTTCTGTCACGCGCAGCGCGGCATAAACGGACTTCACCACTGCCTTCAGCGTCTCCTCATTTCTCTGCTCCTTCGTAATGATCTTTTCCCAGTCCCACTGATCCACATAAATGGAATGGATATTATCGGTATCCTCATCCCTGCGGATGGCGTTCATATCGGTATAAAGACCCTCGCCGGCCAGGAAACCATATCTGCCAAGAGCCATCCTCTTCCATTTTGCCAGAGAATGGACAATCTCCACATGGCGGTCGCCCTGCTCTTTGATCCCAAATGAAACCGGACGCTCCACGCCGTTTAAGTTATCATTCAGCCCGGATTCCGGCGTCACAAACAGCGGCGCAGTCACACGGTGCAGGTTCAGCTCCGTCGCCAGCTCTAACTGAAAGAAATCCTTCACTTTTTTAATGGCGATCTGCGTTTCCTTCAGATCCAGCGCCGGCTGATAGTCCTCGGGTATTACAATACTTCCCATATATTTCGTCTCCCTCTGTCATTCCTATATTCGTTACTGTTCACTCCGTTGACAGTAACCTGTATTCTGCCCATTTCCTGTCAGTTCCCACAGACCTGACATTCTGGCGGGCTGGCCGCCCTGCCGCTTTTACAGCTCGCAGTTCCCCACCGTACGCGGGAACGGGATCACGTCACGGATATTGCCCATGCCGGTCAGGTACATGACGCAGCGCTCAAAGCCCAGGCCGAATCCCGCATGCCGGGCCGTTCCGTATTTGCGCAGATCCAGATAAAAGCCGTAATCCTCTTCCTTCAGTCCGCACTCTGCCATACGCGCCTTCAGCACTGCCAGGTCATCCTCTCTCTGGCTGCCGCCGATGATCTCCCCGATTCCCGGAACCAGGCAGTCCATAGCCGCAACGGTCTTTCCATCCTCATTCAGCTTCATATAGAAAGCCTTGATCTCCTTCGGGTAGTCAGTCACGAAAACCGGGCGTTTGAAAATCTTCTCCGTCAGGTAACGCTCATGCTCCGTCTGCAGATCGCAGCCCCAGAACACCTTATATTCAAACTCATCGTTGTGTTTTTCCAGCTCTCTGATGGCATCCGTATAGGTAATATGGCCGAAATCAGAGTTCGCCACATGCTGCAGCCGCTCAATCAGCCCCTTGTCCACAAATTTATTGAAGAAATTCATCTCCTCCGGCGCATGCTCCAATACATAGTGAATCACATACTTCAGCATGTTCTCAGCCAGTCTCATATCATCCTTCAGGTCAGCGAAAGCAATCTCCGGCTCGATCATCCAGAACTCTGCCGCATGGCGGGTGGTGTTGGAATTCTCCGCCCGGAAGGTCGGTCCGAAGGTATAAATATTCTTGAACGCCATGGCGAAGGTCTCGCCGTTTAACTGACCGCTGACGGTCAGGTTGGCAGGTTTCCCGAAGAAATCCTGTTTAAAGTCCACGGCCCCTTCCTCCGTCTTCGGGATATCCTTCAGATCCATCGTCGTCACCTGGAACATCTCGCCGGCGCCCTCACAGTCACTGCCGGTGATCAGGGGCGTGTGCACATACACAAAATCCCTCTCCTGGAAGAACTTATGGATGGCGTAAGCTGTCAGGGAGCGCACCCGGAACACTGCCTGGAAGGTATTGGTCCGGGGACGCAGATGGCTGATGGTGCGCAGATATTCAAAACCGTGGCGTTTCTTCTGCAGCGGATAATCCGGCGTGGACTCTCCCTCCACAACCACCTCCGTGGCCTGGATCTCAAACGGCTGCTTCGCCTGCGGTGTGGGCGTCACCACGCCGGTCACCATCACCGCCGCCCCTACGTTCAGTTTGCTGATGGCCGCAAAATTCTCCAGCCCGTCCGCGTAAACCACCTGCAGTGTCTCAAAAAAAGTGCCGTCGCTGATTACCATAAAACCGAAGGTTTTGGAGTCCCGGATACTCCGGACCCAGCCGCCTACCGTAACTGTCTGCCCCGCATACGCCTCCTGGCTGCGGTACAGGTCTCTGATATTTATCATTTCTTTTTCCATAAAATAATTCCCCTCTGAATGGTCTGTATCATGTTTCCGCCTGTCCGGCAGCCGGACAGACGGAAATTCTGACTCTTGCAATAGTTTATCTCACCGGAAGTCACAAATCAAGACATTTTCCACAAAATATCACATTCTGCCTGATTCCCCGGCAGCTCCCGGCTTCACCTTCCTGCAAAGAACCATACCGGCCAGCAGCAATACCGGGAAGATTACCGCCGCCAAAATACCGGTGTGAAGGTCATTGCCGAAACGGCTGGACACCAGTCCCGCAAAGGTGGGGCCGCTGGTGCAGCCCAGATCCCCGGCCAGCGCCAGCAGCGCAAACATCATGGTTCCCCCGCCGCGGATCGCCGCAGACGCCTTGCTGAAGGTCCCCGGCCACAGGATTCCCACTGAAAATCCACAGACCGCACAGCCCACCAGGCCAAGGAACGGAACCGGGATCCATGCAATCCACAGATAACAGAAAATGCAGAGCAGGCAGCTGCCGGCCATAAACCGGTTCAGATTCAACCGGTGTCCGAATTTTCCGTAAATCAGCCGGGAGGTTCCCATCAGGAACGCAAATGCCATCGGCCCTGCCAGATCTCCGACCGCTTTTGTCACGCCCAGTCCCGCCTCCGCGAACGTGGACGCCCACTGGCTGACCGCCTGTTCGCTGGCTCCGGCGCTGAGCATCATCAGCATCATGATCCAGAAAACTTTAGATGAGGCCAGATCCCTCAGAGACATCCCCGATTCTCCTTCTTCCTTCAGGGACCGGATCGGCGCCCCGGCAAACAGGATCCCGTTGACAATCGGGAACAGCGCCCAGACCAAAGCCAGGATTTTCCAGTTCTCAATCCCGAACAGGGCAAAAAACAGAGTGGAGATCAGTACCACGCCCACATGACCCCAGCAATAAAAGGAATGCAGCAGACTCATGGCCTTCTCCTTATTTTCTGTGGGGCAGGCCTCAATGATCGGACTGACCAGCACCTCTAAGAGCCCGCCGCCCACCGCATAAACCACAACGGAAATCAGAAGCCCGGCAAACGGATCCGTCAGAAGATCCGGCAGAAAGGCCAGCCCCACCAACCCCACAGCCGCGCAGGCATGGGCAATCAGTATCGAAGCCCTGTACCCGATCCGGTCAACGAACGCCGCAGACAGCAGATCCACCAGCAGCTGAATCACAAAATTCAGCGTGATCAGCATGGTGATCTTTGACAGCGGGATCCCGTAGCTGCCCTGAAAAGTCACAAACAGAAGAGGCACAAAATTATTCACGATGGCCTGCACAATATATCCCACAAAGCAGGCGTAGATGGTTTTTCTGTAGTTTACGCCTGCTGTCATTACGCTTCTGCCTCCAAAACAAAAATCCTGGAATAAAAGTCCCCGTATGCCGTTTCCGCCCTGCGTTCCCCGGCAGAATCGTCCGTGGTGACCATCCCGATCCGCATCAGCTCGCTGCCAGAACGGGCACCCTTATCGCAGCCGTCCTCCCGGATCCGGTAAACGGTTTCCTCTGCCAGACCGTGCAGCTTCAGCCTCCGGTACTCGCAGTTTACATCATTCAGGACTTTATAGACAGCCACCAGGGCCTGCCGTCTGTCCTCCGACACCACCATCCAGGCAGTAAAATTTCCCTCAAAGGGGCTGAGCAGCCGGTAAAACGTCCCTTTATGGATCAGCTCCCGGTACCGTTTCACAAAAGCCACCTGTGCGCGGATCACCTCATGCTCTGCCTCCGACAGCTTTCCCAGATCCATCTCATACCCAAACGCGCCGAAGGCCGCCACATCCCCGCGGAACTTCAGCGGCGTGACCCGTCCCAGCTGGTGGTTGGGCGTCACAGACACATGCGCGCCCATGGAACTCAACGGATAGGAAAAGCTGGTGCCATACTGGATTTTCAGCCGCTCCACCGCATCGGAATCATCGCTGGTCCAGGCCTGCGGCGCATAATAGAGCATTCCGGCGTCAAACCGTCCGCCGCCGCTGGCGCAGGACTCAAACAAAATATGGGGGAACGCCCGGATCAGCCGCTCGTATAAATCATAAACGCCCAGGATATAACGGTGGAACACCTCCCCCTGACGTTTCGCCTCCAAGACTGCGGAATAACACTCTGTAATATTCCGGTTCATATCCCATTTGATGTAGGAGACACTGGATTCCGCCAGAATCTTCGCAATCATTTCATAGACCGCATCCACCACTTCTTTTCTGGAGAAATCCAGCACATACTGTTTCCGTCCATGGGACTGAGACCGTCCCGGCGTGGCCAGAATCCAGTCCGGGTGCTTCCGGTACAGTTCGCTGTCCTTATTCACCATCTCCAGTTCCACCCACAGGCCGAACCGCATACCCAGCGCCTCAATTTTTGCAGACAGGCCCCGGATCCCTTCCGGCAGACGCTCCCGGTTTTCCCACCAGTCCCCCAGACCGCTGGTCTCCCCGCAGCGGGTGGAAAACCAGCCGTCATCCAAAACAAACAGCTCCACGCCGTCCGCTTTCGCTGTCCTGGCGATCTCCAGCAGCTTCTCCTCGTCAAAGTCAAAATACGTAGCCTCCCAGTTATTGATCAGAACCGGACGGTTTCTGTCTCTCCACTCTCCCCGGGCAAGGCGTGTGCGGTACAGGCGGTGAAACGCCTGGCTCATCCCGTTCAGACCCTGATCGGAATACACCATCACAGCCTCCGGGGTCTGAAACTCCGCCCCCGGTTCCAGGCACCAGGAAAATTCCTGCGGATGGATCCCCAGCATCATACGGGTCACATTGTATGTATCCACCTCTGCCTGTGCCAGGAAATTGCCGCTGTACACCAGAGAAAAGCCCAGCACTTCGCCCTGAAATTCATCGGCTGTGGGCCGCTTCAGCACTACAAACGGATTGTGCATATGGCCGGAGGCGCCCCGCAGGCTCCCTACCGACTGGATCCCCTGCTGCAGCTTCCGTTCTTTCACATACCGCTCCCTGGCCCAGGCGCCGGAAAACTGGATCCAGTCATAGTCCGCGTCCGGCAGGTCAAGGCTCATACTCATGGCTGTTTCAATCTGTACCTCCCGGCTGCCGCAGTTTCGGAACCGCGCACTGCGGGCCACCGCATTTTCGCCGGCAAAGACCGTGTAGATCAGCGTCAGCTCCACCCCGGTCAGCGCATCCCGCAGCAGGATCTCTAAGGTATCCGCCTCCTCCTCCGACTCCACATAGGTGGCAGGCAAACCGGAAAGCTTCGGTTTCCCTGCATAAATGCGGTGCGATACATAAGTAAAATCGGTGATCCGGCTGCCGTTTTCCTGGGCGATCTCCACCGCCGGCATCCGGTAATCCGTCGTTCCGTAAGAAGGATACTCCTGGCGCAGGTTCTCCAGGGAATATCCATATTCGTTTTCGTAAATCTCCGAAATCATCGGCCGCCGGGAGCGCTCGATCAGATACCCGTAGCTTCGCATTTCCGGCACACGTTTTCCAAAATACAGCTGCCCCATCTGGCCGTTTCTTAAAACCTGCATCACATAGCTGATTTCTTTATTAAAAAGATGGAACTCCTTCGTCTCCTGATGATAAATAATTCCCATGATACTTCCTTTCCGCTGTTTTCAGCCGTCCTGGTTCAGAACTCTGAACCACCCATTTGCCATACCAAAACTATATCACATCTTTTTCTTTTGTCACTGCACAATCCTGCAATTTTATTGTACAATATCCCAAACAGAACGGCGCAGGGGAAAGATCCTCTGCGCCGGAAATCCAGTATATCCGCAACTTCACTTTTCTGTTTTTTACAGCGGCTCAAAATCTGCTGCGCCATGCTTGCAGAGCGGGCAGATGAAATCCTCCGGAAGTTCATCCCCTTCATACACATACCCGCAGATCTTGCAGACGAAGCCTTTCTTTTTCTCGTCCACCGGAGCCGGCTTCGGCTTGATATGGTCGAAGTAGTAGGTGTAGGTGACAGAAGGAACCTCAGAAAGGATCTGCGCCTGTGTCACATCAGCCACAAACATGGTATGCGTGCCATAGTCGTGGGTCTCGATCACGGTCCCGGAAATGAAAGCGTTGGCGTATTTCGGCACATAGTAAACGCCGTTGGCGCTGCGCACGCACTCCGGCGCGTCCGCGAACTTGTCCACATCCCTGCCGCTCTGGAATCCAAAGTGCTGGAAGACCTGGAACGGAACCTCCTGGGTCAGGACGGAAATATTAAACTTCCCGGTCTTTAAGATCATATCATGGGTATAGTTCTGTTTGTTCACTGCAATCATAAAACGGCTGGGCGTATCGGTCAGCTGAGTCACGGTATTGATAATGCATCCATTATCCTTCTCCCCGTCCCGGGCGGTGAGGATATACAGGCCATAGCTGAGCTTAAACAGCGCGTTCTTGTCCACGCTGGCCGGCGCGTCCGCCGCGTCTGCCGGAGTCAGCTTCTTCGGCATGGTAGCCGCGATCGCCTCTGCAAGCGCGCCGATGTCGTCCAGCTGCGCCTCGCGGAGGGAGGATTTCAGGGAAACGGTCTGCTCCAGAACCGTCATATTTTTCAGGCTGCCAATGATTTCTTTCATCAGCTTGCCGCTGGTAGCCGCCCAGGAACCGTTCTCGATAAAGGCCACCGTGCGGTTCTGCAGGTTATGGGACGCCAGATCCCGCAGCAGCTCGTCCATGGAAATAAAAATGCCTGCATTGTAAGTGGTAGACGCAAATACCAGGTGGCTGTACTCAAAGGCCGCGGCAACGATCTCGGAGGACGCTGTTACCGACACATCAAATACGGTGGTGCGGATCCCCAGATCGCGCAGTCTGCAGGCCAGGATGTTGGCCGCATTCTCCGTATTTCCATAAACGGAAGCGTAGGCGATCATCACTCCGGTCACTTCCGGCTCATAACGGCTCCACTGCTGATATTTCACCAGGTAATCGCCGATGCCCCTGCGCCACACAAAACCGTGCAGCGGGCAGATCATATGGATCTCCACCGTGGCGGCTTTCTTTAAAAGCGCCTGCACCTGTGTGCCGTATTTGCCCACGATATTGGTATAATATCTGCGGGCCTCCTTCAGGTAATCCCCGAAAAAGTCCACCTCGTCCGCAAACAGCGCGCCGTTTAACGCGCCGAAGGTGCCAAACGCATCTGCGGAAAACAGGATCCCGTCAGCGGTATCGTAGGTCACCATAACCTCCGGCCAGTGTACCATGGGCGCCATTAAAAACATCAGCTCATGCCTGCCGGTCTTTAAGGTATCGCCCTCGCCTACCAGCTGTACATCCATCTTCAGATCCGCGCCGAAAAACTGATAGATCATGGTCTCGGTCTTCTTATTGCAGATCACCGTCGCTTCCGGATGACGCAGAAGAATCCCTTCCAGTGTGGCGGAATGATCCGGCTCCATGTGCTGGACCACCACATAATCCAGTTTTCTGCCCGCCAGTGTATGGGCTACATTTTCAAAAAACACCTTCTGGACTGCCTCATCCACCGTATCAAACAGTACCGTCTTCTCATCCAGAAGCAGGTAGGAATTATAGGAAACGCCGTCCGGAACAGAATATACGCCCTCGAACATGGCCAGTCTCCGGTCATCCCCGCCGACCCATACCAGGTCATTTGTCACATTTCTTGTACAGTACATAAAAACTCCTCACTTTACATGTCTTCGTTTCTTACGGGTTACTTTTCCCCATTTTAATACCTTATACTCAAAAAATCCAGTCCCGGAAGAAAGTTTGTTAAAAAAGCAACCCAAAAAATACCTTCTTTTTACAATCCCGGAGCTCTCCGGCATCCATCTGCAGGATTTATACAGACAATTTTACCTGCAGGATCCGCCGCACCGAATCGTCAATCCGCGCTTCGCTGAGCGTACCATCCTCTACTGCCTGCAGGACTCCGTTGTAGGCAGATTCAAAATCCGCCGGCATCAGCAGCATATCCACGCCTGCCGACAGCGCCCGGACCGCAGCCTCAGAAGAAGAATAGTTTTCCGCGATGGCCCCCATATTCAGGGCATCGGTAATCACAATGCCGTCATAGCCCAGCTGATTCCGGAGCACTTCGCTTACCATAGTCTCTGACAGGGAAGAAGGGGTGTTGTCCCCGATCACCTGCGGGACAGAAATATGGGAAACCATCACAAAAGGTACCTCCGCTTCCACAGCAGCCGCAAACGGAACCAGTTCAGCCGCTTTCAGTTCATCCAGCGTCTTATCTGTATAGGCATATCCCTCATGCGTATCTCCCGCCGTACCCCCGTGCCCGGGAAAATGTTTCACACAGGACAGCACGCCCGCGTCAGACAGCCCGTCCATCTCCGCCAAAACCATATCGGACACTAACTGGCTGTCGCTGCCAAAAGAGCGCACCCCGATCACTGCATTGTCCGGATTGGTCAGCACGTCGGCATCCGGAGCGAAATCAAGATTAAAGCCAAGATCCGAGAGATAGGTTCCTATGGTCTCCCCAACCTCATAGGCCTTCCCGGTATCGCCGGACGCCCCGATATCCGCCATATCGCCCACGTCCTCCACGGAGAATCCGTCATTCTTCGCCACCCGGGCCACAGTTCCGCCTTCCTCATCCACAGATAAGAAAACCGGGAGTCCCGTGATCTCCTGTGCATACTCCTGCACATTTCCCAGCATTTTTCTGGTCTGGGACTCTGACACTAAATTGGCTTTCATGTAGACAAAGCCGCCCACCGGATATTCCTCCATCGCCTTTCGGGTGGTTTCCCCTGCGGCGGTCACTGTTTCCACATGGGTAATTGCCTCCGGGGTAATCACGAAAAGCTGGGCGACCTTTTCCTCCAGCGTCATATCTCCCAGATACTGCTCCACCTGCTCCTCTAAGGTCTGAGGAGGCGCGGTCTCCTCAATCACTCCCTGGATTTCCCCGGAAGGCTCCTCCGCTTCCGGAACCTTTTCCGTCTCCTGCACAGAAACGGTTTCCTCCGGCGCCGCTTTGTTTTCCTGCGGGGAACCGCATCCTGCCCCCAAAACCACAGCAAGCACGGCCGTCGCCGTGCATACTGCAGCTGTTTTTAATTTCAGCATTCCTCGTTTCAATCGCATCTCCTTTCTCAGGTCTTTACTCAAACTCACAGATATAAGCCACTTTCCCGGCCAGATACTGCTCGGTATAAAGGGTATCATTGGCAACGTCATTCAGCACCCAGCGGTCGGAAGACTTCATATACAGGATCGCCAGGCTGGTCTCCGGCGTATCCCCGTCCTGGAAGCTGGGCTCGCCCTCCAGCCACAGATCGCTGCCCCAGAACAGGTTGCTGTTGATCGGATTTCCGTAAGGCATCCGCTCCCTGTCCAGCCAGTAGTAGCTGACATCGTTCATATCCCTGGCCCCGCCAAGATAAAAATAGTATGCCCCGGTATTCTGCTGTTTCAGCAGATTGATCAGGTAATCCCACTCTTCCCGGCTGTCGATGGTTGCCAGATGCCCTCCCTGGCTCTCACAGTCATACCAGGCGTCCTCCCAGGTACAGTCTGAAACAGTCACGGTATAGGAATGGATCCCCTCCCGGGACGCGTCGTCATCCTCTCCCTGGTCTGCGTCGGCGAACTCATCTTCCCCGTTCAGCAGCAGATCGCTGTCATCGCTTCCGGAGCCCCAGTCATCCCCTGTCTCATCTCCATAGACATCCATATCTTCATATCCGTCATAAACGTCCGTATCCTCTGCGATCTGGCTCTCCGTGAAGTCCGCCTGCTCCTGCTCCGCGTTCATGCGGGCGATGTACGCCCGCTGCTCCCTGGCCGGATAGCTGAAATTCTTCACGATCAGCGCCAGCGCCACGATTGCTACAATGATTGCCACAAAAGCGATCAGTACGCCCAGGGCATTGCTCTCAATCCTGTCCGGATAAAGCGGATTGCGCCGCATATCCACCTGTCTGGGCTGCTGTGCGTTCCCCGGCGCCTGCTGTCTGACAGGCTGCCCCGCTGCTCTTTGGTTGTTTCTTCTGCTCATCTTTCCACACTCCCCTATCTCTGATATACCGCACCCAGCTGAACCAGTCTCGCGATCCGGTCAGAGCTCTGCGGATGACTGCTGGCCAGGCTGGCAAACAGTCCCTTTGCCTTTACATCCCCGAAGGTTGCCAGAAGCCTGCACAGGTCATTTCCATAACCAAGGTTGAAAGAAAATTCATCGGCCTGGTATTCGTTTCCACGGCTGGTCTTCATGCAGAGAGCCACGCCGAAAGCTGTCCACAGCTTCATCAGTCCCCGCAGCACGATCAGCGACAGGAAGGTAACCAGCGCGTTGAAGATCGAGATCAGGAAGCCGTGTCTCGAGAAAACGCTGGCAATGGCCACCAGAACGTTTGCAATGATGATGCCGATCTGGATGATCATGAAAATAATGGTGATGATCGTATTTCCCACGCCGACAACCAGAACCCGGTCGGTGTCTTTGTGCGCCAGATGCCCGAATTCATGTCCCAGCGTCGCTTTGATCTCTTCATCCGAGTGGGACAGAAGCCCGCGGGTCACGCACATGGTTTTCCTTCCGGTGGCAAACGCGTTGGGCGACTCATCGTCATTGATAAACAGACGCACATCGCTGGAAATCATGGGGTTCGCCTTTTTTGCCTTGTAATATACCTCACGGAACAGCGGCTCCAGACGGTTGATATCCGCCGGGTCTGTAATCTTACGACAGCCGTTCTGTACCCGGAGGATAAACTCGCCCACCGGAGACAATGCCATAATCACAGACGCCACATAGACGATCAGTCCGGCTACAATGCCCCAGCCAAAAGGAAGCATAAACAGGGCGGTAAATACAGCTCCGATAATCAGGACATTGACGCCCAGATAAATAAGCACCGGAATATTCTCCCGCTCCGTCATACGGATCAGGAAATCAAACAGATAGATACTGCGGATCCCCTCAGGCTTTTCCGTGGGCAGGTTCCTGTAATCATACTCCTGCTCCGCCTCGGAGACCTTCACCACCGTGTCGCTGTATCCGGCAGGCACAAAAGCGCTCTCCTCCTCCGGAGAAGTCTCCTCTGTCATCCTGACCGGGCCAAATCCGCCAAACCCGGCGCTGTCTGCCGGTTCCTGTACCGGGGTCTTCCATGCAGGCTCCTGCTGCACGGTTTTCTCTTCCGCTTTCTGCGGGGACTCCCATGTTTCCTTTTCCTGCATCTCCTTCACCGGTGTCTCCCACGCAGGTCTGGTTTCCTCCTGCCGTGGTTTTTCCGCTTTCTGCTGCACGTTATACCGGATCAGTTCCGCTCCGCAGTTCCAGCAGTACGTTGCACTGTCATCCACTTGCTTGCCGCAATTTGAACAAAACATAACATTTCCTCCCTTTTTGTATTTTTGTACCGGATGTATCCTGTCAGCTGAAAAACATCATGCGTTTCCGCTTCTTCCTCTTATTAAAGGTACTGTCTACCAACATTTCAATCGATGCTCCTGCTCCTCCTTCCTTCGCTCTGCATGTCAGCGTGCACTGGCCGATCCCCACTGCCCGGATCCGGAAATCGCCGGTAGCTGTGGTCTCCACAACTGCGACCATTTTGTCACTGGTCCACCAGCCCACCTCTTTATTATAGGCGTTTTCCGGCGCAATGTTTACCTGAACGGGAATCACTTCTCCCACGTAACAGGCCACCTCATCCATGGGCAGCTGTATGGTCTCAATCTGCGGAAGGATCCTCAGGCGCACACTTGCCGAAGTTTCCCGGCCGGAAAGGGTGATGGTACATTCTCCCGGCGCATGGGACACCACTTTTCCCGCGGCATCCACGGTAGCCACCTGTGGATTGCTGCTGCTCCAGACCACCTCCGGGATATCGTCCGCGTCCGGCGGGAAAAACTCCGCCCCCACCGTCTGCGCATATTCCACACCCATGGTATCTGCATACAGCTGCAGCTGGATCTTCTGAATGGAATTATTCTGGTAAACATTCACCTCCTGCCTGCAGAAGGGAATCATCTCCTCATTCTTATAAAACTCCACGACCGTGGTTCCCGGCCGGATTCCATTCAGTTCCCTGCCGCTTCCCTGCAAAACCGCTTCATTGAGCACCCTCATCCGGATCTGCGGCATCGCCGCCGTGGGAGGAAGGATCTCAAAAACGGGCTGGTAGCTCTTCCCGGCTTCCAGATCCGGGATCTGCGCCACAGATACATACGGGTCTGTGGCTGTCATCAGCGCCAGGTGTTTCCGCTGTTTTGCGTTCATCTGATCTGCCGACGCCTGCAGGATACCGGATACCTTCTTCAGATATGGTATATTATAAAACCTGTATTTTACCGCATCCAGGAGGGGGAGCACCTGGTCGCCGGTCAGCTTCCATAAAAAGCAGGCGTTGATTTTCTCCAGTCCCTCTTCCTCCCCGATCAGGGCAATGATCTTCATCTTCCGGCTCTGGAAATACTGCGGAAAGAAAGCGTCACTGACTGCCAGGATCAGGAATGCCTCATCCGGGTCTGACACAGCCTGAAATCCCTCCCCTAAATTCAGGAAAACTCCCTTTTCCAGCCAGACAGGTACCGGGCTCTTCTCCACATCTGTCGGAAAATCCGCCGTCAGCTGATTCAGGAAGGCCAGCCGTTCCTCCATGGAATAATCCAGGTCAAAGGGTTCCCGCTCCACCGAAAGACAGTCCGGAAAATTCTTTGCCATAGCGCAGAGAAACAGAAACTCAAAATTCTGGGAACGCACGCAGAGATCAAACTCATCGTTCAGTTCCCGCTCCACCGAGTCAAAAAACTGTCCCGCCCATTTTAAGAAGGGCTCCTTCATAAAA
This sequence comes from uncultured Lachnospiraceae bacterium, assembly GCA_944380065.1. Taxonomy (GTDB): domain Bacteria; phylum Bacillota; class Clostridia; order Lachnospirales; family Lachnospiraceae; genus Eubacterium_I. Next base: position 2,937 of record CALWGM010000040.1, on the reverse strand, counting down.
TTATTCAGTTCACTGTAAACAGACAAATTCTGGTCATTCAAAGAAATCGTATTGAATTCCTGATAGGGATTCAGCTTCAAACTCACCTTATTCATTTCTTTTTATCCTCTTCTCCTAATGCTTTGTATTCCTTTTGGGTAAATTGAACAGCTTTCGGTTTTTCCAGATCCGGTTTCACCTCCAGATCAGAAGGCTTCACTTTAATTCCTTCCTTTATATGACCCAGATTCGCTTCCAGATCAAGGGAATATCCCCTTCCGTCTGCATTCTGCACCGTCCGGTGAATTCCTTCCTTTGCCGCATTCAGCTCCACACTGCCTTTCACCTCAGCGCGATTGAACGATGACAGATCCTTCTGCCCTTCAATCTTTATATTGCCGAGGGTTGTTTCTGTCTGTGTGGATTTCATACTGCCGTCCGCAGTCTCCGATATTTTCCCGCTGCTGCGCGCGGCCAGATTCCCTTCCGCGGAAATGTCAGCCGTTTTCTTCTGCGCGTCGTAAGAGGTTTTCACATCGCCGCCCAGAGCCCGGTGTTCCTTTTCCTCAAAAGAACAGGAATGATCCGCTCCCTCTATCGTCTTTTCGCTCCGCGTCCGAAAGCCGTCAAAATGAACGGACGCATCCAGCCTGCGGCCTTTATCCGTATAAATATCCGCCGTTCGCTCAATCTTCCCCTGACCGCTGCCCACGCTGATCTCAGAACTTTTTGTAATCCGGTTTCCCTCCCGGTCGGTATATTCCCGGGCGCCTGTTTTTACTCCGTAAGCGCCCCAGGATTTTTCCGTTGTTCTGGTGTAGGTGCCGTCATCATGAAACTTATAATCTTTGAACTGTTCGGCCAGCTTATCGGAAATCCGTTCCACCTGGGCGTCCATCTTCCCCAGGGATTCCGGATCCTTTACGCCGAACGGTTCATTCCGGTTGGCCGGGTGGGCGATGTCATCTTTCATCATCTGTTTGGTACTGGCAAATTCATAGGCGTCCATGGGTGTCGCTTTTCCGGCATCGATCTTAGATTCCAGATCATTCAGGGAAGACTGCAGGCCGTCCATTTTCTGCTGCCGGTTCTGGGCGCCGTTCATATCGGAAGTGGGAACATAGGGTTTATCCAGCTGCTCCGCAATATGTACATTATTGCTCTCTAACTTTGCCTCCTGATATTTTAACTCTTCCGCGTGATTCTGGCAATCACGGTATTCTTTCACGAGGCCGTCGTAATGCTTCTGCACATCCGGCGGAAAATCGCTGTCATACTGGTTATGGAGATCGCTCATCTCCTGGGAAAGCTCCTTTTGCCGGGACATTTCCGCATCATACTTTTCATGGGTGTCTTTGATGGCCCCCATATTCTCACCGTACAGTCTGCCCAGCTCATCTTTCCCCTCCTTTGTGGAAGCATCCGTATTTTCATACTTCTCATTCAGATCATCGAAGCGCTCCCTCAGTTCTCCCATGCTTTTCTGCGCGCCGTCGGAATTTTCGATCTCTTTTATGGAACGCCCTTCGGATCTTTGTTCCCCGTTTTCGCCGGAAACCTCTGAAGCGGTTTTCTCCGGAGAATCCGCTTTTGTATCCTGCAGTTCTGTTTTCGCATCGGCGGAGTTGACCACTTCCACCGGTATGCTGACTCCCGCCTCCCGGGCCGCCTCCACCCGGTGCCTGCCGTCATCCTGAAACGCATAAGATCCATCCGGCTTCTGCTCCACCTTCACCATATTGTCCGGATTGTAGTACGCATTGACCGTATCCGCGTAATCGGGATTCTCTTTCAGCTCATCCAGGAATTTTCCCTCACCCAGTTCCTTCTGAATATCCGGCAGCTTTTCCGCCATATCCATATAAGTCTCTTTGCTGTTCCCGTGATGGTTCCAGAAATTGGGATCATCCATCCCCCTGGCGTCTGTCATGTCAATCGCGTTGGCATCCACCGTGCGGTACCGGGAATCCTCGATGTTCTGTTCCGGATCATTGGGTGCGTCTCCTCCGTCGGAAACATCCGAATTCTTAAGAATCTCATCATCGCCCGAACCATCCAGCGCTTTCCCTCTGTCGGAATCGCCAGGGTCGCTCTTCTCCGGCTGTACTCCGGCATCTTCGTTTTTCAGATTCTCATTCAGCCTCTGCCACTCCGGATCCTGAGAATAGGTCGGATAATCTCCGTACCCATAATTATGCTCTGACATATAACTGTGCATTTCCTCCAGAGCCGGGCTCATGACGTTCTTCTCCTCCAGATCGTCTTTTCTGCTGTCCGGACTGTCCGAATCTTCTTTCTCTTCTTTCAGATGATCTGCGGTATCTTCCGGGCTTTCTTTTCCTGCCTCCGGATTTTTCTCTCCTTCTTCCGACACATCCGGTTTATCTGTTGTCTTCGTATCCGCTTCCGGATTTTTCTCCTTCGTTTCTGCCTCATGCAGCTTATCGGCTTTCTTCGTATCCGCTTTTTCTTTTTCCCCGGAACCGTCCGGTCTGTCTGTTTTCCCCCGGTCATCTAATTTGCTCCCGCGCTCCCGATCCTGCGCCTTCTTCTCCGCCGCTTCATCCGCGGCATTCTCGTTCGCTTCCCGGACCTCCCGGTTTTCCTTTACATCACTGTTTGATTCCAGGCCCATATCTCCCACTCCCCATTTTATGCATAAAGAATATCATACAGTTCGCCATAATCCACAGAAGTTTCTTCCAGTGATTTGGCATACAGCAGATACTGCGCAAAAGTATTGCAGACTTCCTCTGACAGATCGCAGTAACCCCCAAGGAGCTGCAGAAATTCCTGCTTCCATTCCCGGGCGCTGCTTTCTGTAATCCGTCGCTTTTTGCTGTCCGGTATTTTCTCTGTCCGGATTTTTGATTCCGCCAGATCAAAGGCATTTTTACAGCAGAGCAGATTCATCAGCGTCCTGCAGAAAAACACGATATCCCTGCCCTTTTCCAGACG
>CALWGM010000039.1 GCA_944380065.1 uncultured Lachnospiraceae bacterium | reverse complement strand
AAGATGGTGATGGATAATCTCAAGACGCTGAAGGTTCAGCTGGATGAGATTTTTAATAAAAAGGACAAAGACGAATAGCTGCCGCGCAGCAGGTACAGAAAGGCGGGATTTCGATGGAAGAAAAGAGAGAGATCAACCAGGAAACCGATGTGAAAGAGGAAACAGCAGAGCAGATGCAGCCGGATGAGCCGGAAAACGGCCAGGCTGCGGCAGAAGATACAGCTGCCGCAGACAACGGCACGGCAGAGGCTTCTGAGGAGGATACGGCGGAGAATTCCGCAGAGACGAAAGATGCCGCAAAGGACAAAGGCGGATTTTTCAGGAAGAAAGAGAAAAAGGATAAGAAGGATGAGAAGATCGAGGAGCTGACCGACCGGGTGAAACGGCAGATGGCGGAGTTCGATAATTTCCGCAAGAGGACGGAGAGGGAGAAGAGCCAGATGTTTGAGACCGGCGCCAAAAGCATCATCGAGAAGATCCTGCCGGTGATCGATAATTTCGAGCGCGGCCTGGCAACCGTTTCCGAGGAGGAGAAGAGCTCTCCCTTCGCGGAAGGCATGGATAAGATTTACAAACAGCTGCTGACCACCTTAGAGGAGGCGGGCGTGAAGCCCATCGAGGCCAAGGGCAAAGAGTTTGATCCCAATTTCCACAATGCGGTGATGCATGTGGATGACGAAGAACTCGGTGAAAACATTGTGGTGGAGGAGTTCCAGAAGGGGTATCTGTACCGGGATTCCGTGGTAAGGCACAGTATGGTCAAGGTGGCCAATTAAACAGAATAACACTTATATTTAGCATAAAGAATATGAATTCAGGAGGACAAAATCATGAGCAAGATTATAGGTATTGACTTAGGTACAACGAACAGCTGTGTAGCAGTGATGGAAGGTGGTAAACCGGTGGTTATCGCCAATACAGAAGGCGCAAGGACAACTCCGTCTGTTGTGGCATTCACAAAGACCGGCGAGAGACTGGTCGGCGAGCCCGCAAAACGTCAGGCTGTTACCAACGCAGAGAAGACCATTTCTTCTATTAAGAGAGAGATGGGTACAGACTACAGGAAGGAGATCGATGGAAAGAAATATTCTCCGCAGGAGATTTCTGCCATGATCCTTCAGAAACTGAAAGCAGACGCAGAGAATTATCTGGGCGAAAAGGTGACAGAGGCTGTCATCACAGTTCCCGCTTACTTCAATGACGCACAGCGTCAGGCCACCAAGGATGCCGGCAAGATCGCAGGCCTTGATGTAAAACGTATCATCAACGAGCCTACGGCGGCAGCTCTGGCGTACGGCCTGGATAATGAGAAAGAGCAGAAGATCATGGTATACGACCTGGGCGGCGGTACTTTCGATGTTTCCATCATCGAGATCGGCGACGGCGTTATCGAGGTACTGTCCACATCCGGCGATAACCGTCTGGGCGGCGATGACTTCGATCAGAAGATCACCGATTACATGATTTCTGAGTTTAAGAAACAGGAGGGCGTAGATCTTTCCACTGATAAGATGGCTCTGCAGAGACTGAAAGAGGCTGCTGAGAAGGCAAAGAAAGAGCTTTCTTCCGCAACCACTACCAACATCAACCTTCCGTTCATCACTGCCACCGCAGAGGGTCCGAAGCATTTTGAGATGAACCTGACCAGAGCGAAATTTGATGAGCTGACCCGCGACCTGGTTGACAGAACCACGATCCCGGTACAGAATGCACTGAAGGATGCCGGACTGACCGCTTCTGATCTGGGTCAGGTACTGCTGGTAGGCGGTTCTACCCGTATCCCGGCTGTTCAGGATAAGGTGAAAGCTCTGACCGGCAAAGAACCCAGCAAGTCTCTGAATCCGGATGAGTGTGTTGCCATCGGCGCATCGATCCAGGGTGGTAAGTTAGCCGGCGACGCAGGCGCAGGCGAAGTCCTGCTGCTGGATGTAACTCCCCTTTCTCTTTCCATTGAGACCATGGGAGGCATCGCAACCAGGCTGATTGAGAGAAATACAACGATCCCCACCAAGAAGAGCCAGATCTTCTCTACCGCAGCGGATAACCAGACAGCGGTTGATATCAACGTGGTACAGGGTGAGCGTCAGTTCGCGAGAGACAATAAGTCCCTTGGCCAGTTCCGTCTGGATGGAATCCCGCCTGCACGGCGCGGCGTTCCGCAGATCGAGGTTACGTTCGATATCGACGCCAACGGTATCGTAAATGTATCTGCCAAGGATTTGGGAACCGGCAAGGAGCAGCATATCACCATCACGGCAGGATCCAATATGTCGGATGACGAGATCGATAAGGCAGTGAAAGAGGCCGCTGAGTTTGAGGCGCAGGATAAGAAGAGAAAAGAGGCCATCGACGCCAGAAATGACGCAGATTCCTTCGTATTCCAGACCGAGAAAGCATTAGAGGAAGTGGGATCCGGTATCTCTGATTCCGAGAAGGCGACGGTGCAGGCTGACATTGACGCGGTAAAAGCGATCTTAGATGCACATCCGGAAGCAGACCAGATGACAGATGCAGAGCTGGATGAGCTGAAGGCTGCAAAAGAGAAGCTGATGAACAGTGCTCAGCAGGTATTCCAGAAGATGTATGAGCAGGCGCAGGCAGCGCAGGGCGCGGCCGGTGCAGGCGCACAGGGCGCAGGTCCCGAGGCAGGCGGCTATCAGCAGCAGGCAGGCCCCAACGACGATGTAGTAGACGCTGACTACAAGGAAGTTTAAAAGATAAGACGCACATTGGCGGATAAATCAGGCACCAGGAGGCAGACTGCTTCCTGGTGCATCATTGGATAAAGTAGAGGGATTGTTATGGCAGAACAGAAAAGAGATTATTATGAGGTCTTAGGTGTGGACCGCGGGGCTGACGAAGCGACCATAAAGAAAGCGTACCGGCAGCTGGCAAAAAAATACCATCCGGATGCCAATCCGGGAGATAAAGAGGCGGAGGCCAAGTTTAAAGAAGCTTCCGAGGCGTATGCCGTGCTTTCCGATTCGGAGAAGAGACGCCAGTATGATCAGTTCGGCCATGCAGCCTTTGAAGGCGGCGCTGGCGGAGCCGGGGCGGGCGGTTTTGATTTCTCCGGCATGGATTTCAGCGATATGTTCGGCGACATTTTTGGCGATTTCTTTGGCGGCGGTTCCAGGAGAAACAGCAACGGCCCCATGAAGGGCGCCAATTTAAGGACCAGCGTCAGGATCACATTTGAGGAGGCTGTTTTCGGATGTGAGAAGGAGATTGAGCTGGTATTGAAGGATGAGTGTACCAACTGCCACGGCACAGGTGCAAAGCCGGGGACTTCCCCGGAGACCTGTTCCAAGTGCGGCGGCAAGGGAAAGGTGGTTTTTTCCCAGCAGTCCCTGTTTGGTATGGTGCAGAATGTGCGTGAGTGTCCGGACTGCCGCGGAACCGGAAAGATCATCCGTGAGAAATGCCCGGACTGCCGCGGAACCGGTTATGTTTCCTCCAGAAAGCGGATCAAGGTCAATATTCCGGCCGGTATTGACAACGGCCAGAGTGTCCGCATCCGCGATAAGGGCGAGCCGGGCATCAACGGCGGCCCCAGAGGCGATCTGCTGGTAGAGGTTGTGGTATCCCCGCATCCTGTTTTCCAGCGGGAGGGAATGAACATTTATTCCACGGCGCCGATTTCCTACGCGCAGGCGGTTCTGGGCGGTGAGACCCGGATCCACACCGTGGACGGCGATGTGATCTACGAGGTGAAGCCGGGAACCCAGACAGATACCAGGATCCGGCTGAAAGGAAAAGGAGTTCCGTCCCTGCGGAATAAGAATAACCGCGGCGACCACTATGTGACCCTGATCGTGCAGGTGCCCACCAACCTGACTGCGGAGGCCAAAGAGGCGCTGCGTGCTTTCGACGCGGTTGCCGGCAACACCCTGGCAAAGGGATCCGAGGGTCCGGCCAAACATGAGAAACATAAAAAGAAAGGGTTCTTTAATAAGAATCAGAATTGATACGGCGTGCAGGATACGCCGGTCTGATCAGGAAAATGCGCCCGGGGAAAGGGCGCGAGGATTCAGGAAGCAATGACGGGGCATATGTAGATGTGCATATGCCCCGTTTTCAGGTAAAGAGAGGTTTTCGGAATATCCGGCGGGCGCAGCCCGGGAAAGGAGTATGAGCTTTGAAATCAAAAACAGAGTTAAGACAGGAGCTGGAGCGGATTCACAGAAAGAGCTATCCCGCTTACAAAGATCTGCGGGGCCAGTATGATTTTGGGGATTATGTGTTATCCATCGACCATGTGCAGGGGGATCCGTTCGCGTCCCCGTCCAATGTCAGTGTGGCGGTTCCCATGAAAAAGGCGGGATTCCCGGAATTGTACTGGAAGGAAGCGTATGCCAGGACAGCCCTGGAAGACTGTCTGCTGCGGCGGTTTGCGAAAAAACTGCAGGATTACAGCTTTAAGGCAAAGGGATCCGGAAAGAGCGGCCTGATCGCCACCAGCCGCCCCGGGCAGGAGATTCTGCGCCGGACAGCGCTGGAAATAACGGAAAAAAGTGTGACTGCCCGTTTTGAGGTGGGATTTCCGGCCAATGGGCGTACGATCAATGCGTATGAACTGGAAAAGATTCTGTTTGATTTTCTCCCGCCGGTGGTGGTGCAGTGTTTTTATTTCCGGAGCTGGAAAAAGGAGATACTGCAGGAAAATTATGAGCTGTCGGTGGATCAGAATTTTATCCGGCAGGAGCTGCCCCGGCGGAACTTAGTGGCTTTTCTGGCGGAGGGAAGTATTCTGCCCCGGATGAGCGGAGTGTCCAGCCGGCCGTTAAAGGATGCGGTGCCGCTTACCGTGCCGGAAACTCTGCGGGTGGAGATGGAGCTGCCCTGTAAAGGGAAGATTGCCGGAATGGGGATCCCGGAGGGCGTGACGCTGATTATCGGCGGCGGCTATCACGGGAAATCAACGCTTTTGCAGGCTCTGGAGCAGGGGGTGTACAATCACATTGCCGGGGACGGCAGGGAGTATGTGATCACAGAAAATACGGCTGTGAAGCTGCGGGCGGAGGACGGCCGTTCGGTGCAGAATCTGGATCTGTCCCTGTTTATCCATAATCTGCCCAACGGGAAGGATACGAAAAATTTCTCCACCGAGGATGCCAGCGGCAGTACCTCCCAGGCTGCGGCAGTGATGGAAGGAATCGAGGCAGGCAGCCGCACCTTCCTGATTGACGAGGACACATCTGCCACCAATTTCTTAGTGCGGGATGAATTTATGCAGAAGATCGTCCACGGAGATAAGGAGCCCATCACGCCGTTCTGTGCCCGGGTACGCGACCTGTATGAGAAAGCAGGGATTTCCACGGTCTTAGTGGCGGGCAGCAGCGGCGCTTTCTTCCATATGGCGGACACCGTGATCCAGATGGACGCCTACTGTCCGCTGGATGTGAAGGAAAAGGTGGATCAGTACCTGAAGGATTATCCGCTGCCGGAATTTGAAGTGGGCGCTTTTGTCCTGCCGGAGAAGTCCCGCCGGTTCTGGGCTCTGCCCAGGGGAAAGGCGGCCAGGCCATCCGGTCCCCGGGGGCGGGAGGATCGCATCAAGACAAAAGTCATGTCCACCGATGGTTTTTCCATCAACCATGAGATGGTAGATCTGCGCTATGTGGAGCAGATTACGGACAGCGAGCAGACGGCGGCGCTGGCCGGGATGATGAAATATCTGGTAAAGCAGGTGACTTCCCCTGTCAGTGTGAAACAGCTGGCGGAATTGCTGGAGCGTCTGCTGAAGCAGAAGGGACTGGAAGGCTTTATGGAAGGGTATGCGTTCTGCGGCTATGCGCAGCCGAGAATTCAGGAGATTTACGCGATGCTGAACCGGTTCCGGGGATAAGGTAAAATAGATCCCGGCATGCTGCCGGGATGAAAAAAGAAAAACTCCGATCACTGTGATGAAAAAAAAGGCGCCAGCCGCCGCGTGTTCCACGGGAATGTCGATGAGTGTGAACCTGGACACCGGCGATACGGGCAAAACCGCACTCCTCCCGGAACTGGCGCCGGATTTATTATACTGCGGACAGACAGAGAGTGCAAGTACGGAACATCCGGAAAAACTACTGTCTGAAAATACAGAGTTACTGTGAACGAAGTGACAGTAACAATACAAAAATCCCCGGCGATCCGCCGGGGATTTTTGTGATATGATATATCTTTATCATAAGCTTCGAATGGGACTCGAACCAACGACATACGCATTACGAGTGCGTCGCTCTACCAACTGAGCCATCGAAGCAAGCAAGAGATATTATATAGAATTCTTCTGTAAATTGCAAGAGGTTTTAAAAAAATTTTTGCTCTGTTTTTCAAAAAACGGAATGACTGGATGAATATTAAGGATGACTGACGCAGGAATCTTTTTGTATAATTTTCGTATCAAAAACAAAAAGTCCCGGCAGCAGATGCGGGCAGTAGAAAGGCCAGTGGGTGAAAATGGCAAGGTACGGAAATGTCAATGAAATGCATGAAAGAATCTTAAAGAGTGCGCTGGAAGTGTTTTCTGAAAAGGGTTATTCGGCAGCTACCATTCGGGATATCAGCAGCCGTGCGGGATGTAATACGGTGACTGTATTCCGCCATTTTGAAGATAAGCTGGGACTTTTTCTGCAGGTGGTGGAGCGGTACAGAAGCTTTGCGTTCGACAGCGAGGATCTGAACCGGAAACTCAGTTATCTGAATCTCCATAATGATTTTCGGATCATGTCAGATTTATTGCTGCGCAAAGGCGCGGACTGATTGTTCCATGGGAATGCCGTAGATCTCACCTGTCACAAATTCATTGGCCTTTACCAGCGCCAGGCTGTTGACATGTTCTGCCAGTGCGCGGTAATCGAACTCAATGAGAAAACCGATTTCCTGTAAATGGTGAAAATACCCGGCCATTTGCGAGATCATCCCTTCGATTTTGGAAAACCGGGACTTGTCATAAATCTCCTCCACATGCATGGCCAGCCGGAAAACAGGGAGGTGCCGTACATGCAGGAGGGCGTTGTGATAGAGAAATAATTCAAAATCTTTGCGGATGTCTGTGCCGTTGGTCATCTCCTTCATGGGGATGTCTTCCGGGCCGGGCGTCATGATGTAGAGAAGGTCGCTGAGCAGGGCGGCCTTGCTTTTGTATATGCGGAAAAAGGTAGATTCACTGACGCCGGCCAGCTCCGCGATCGCTTTTGTTGTTGTCTTGGTAAAGCCGTTCTGTGTAAAAAGAATCGCTGCGGCATCTAAAATCCAGGATTTCGTATAATTGTGCAGAACAGCAAAAAACAGGCGTGTATAGTAAGAACCGGATGCAAGTAACCGGTTGCATTTTCGGAGGCACGTCCGAAAGGAAAAAGGACAGGGACGCAGGCCGCTGTTTTGCCGGAACGGGGCGGACATGATACAAATAATATATCAGGAACAACATTCCGGAAGGGATACCGTTATGGCTGCGATGCAGCCTGAAAATCTTCCGGAAATCACTGGATGGCCACAGGGCCAAAGTAAAGGAAAGGAGAATTTCATATGGGAAATCTGGTCAGAAAAACACAGATGACAACCGGCGGTCCGGTGTTTGTCTACGTTGACGAAGAGCAGGATAAGATTGTCCGTATCACTCCGATGGATCTGGATGACGACGACGCGGCTTCTTATTCGATTGAGGCACGGGGCAAAGTATTTACACCGCCGAGAAAAACAACTTACACGGCATTTACGGCGCAGTTTAAATCCATGATTTATTCAGACCGCCGCAACCTGTATCCCATGAAACGTGTAGACTTTGATCCGAACGGGGACAGGCATGAGGAAAACCGGGGAATATCCGGTTATGAGAGAATCAGCTGGGATGAGGCCCTGGACATTGTCTGTAATGAAATCCGCAGGATTAAACGGGATTATGGCCCGGGAGCGATGGTTATTGAGCCCAGTTCCCATCATTTGTGGGGAACGGTGGGATACCGTCACAGTACATTGTTCCGTTTTATGAATGCCACGGGAATGACCTACGGGGATCACAACCCGGACTCCTGGGAAGGCTGGCACTGGGGCGCGACCCATATGTGGGGCTTCACGGCAAGATTGGGCAATCCGGAGCAGACAGACCTTTTGGAGGATTGTCTGCAGAATTGTGAAATGATGGTGTTCTGGTCCTCTGATCCGGAGACCAACAATGGTATTTACGGGGCTTACGAAAGTACCATCCGCCGGAAATGGCTGAAGGAGCTGGGCGTGAAAATGGTATTTATCGATCCTTATTATAATCACACCAACGGTCTGTACGGCGGAAAGTGGTTTTCACCCCGTCTGGGAACCGACAGTGCGCTGGCTCTGGGAATTGCCTATACCTGGCTGACAGAGGGGACATATGACAAAGAATATGTTGCCACCCATACGTATGGCTTTGATGAGTGGAAAGATTATGTGCTGGGTGTGACAGATTCTACGCCCAAGACTGCGGAATGGGCGGCAGAAGAGTGCGGGATCCCCGCCCGTGAAATCCGTGCGCTGGCAAGGGAATGGGCAAAGAATAAGACCATGCTGGCAGCCGGCGGACTTGGCGGATGGGGCGGCGTCTGCCGGAGCCCCATCGGTATGGACTGGGCCCGTCTGATGGTAGCCCTGATTACGATGCAGGGTATGGGAAAACCGGGAATCAACATCTACAGTACGACACAGGGTGTTCCCGTGGATTCTGATTTCTACTTCCCCGGATATGCGGATGGAGGTATCTGCGGAGATTCCGCAAACTCTGCGGCCGGCGCTGTGTTTGCGTATAAGATGTTTGACGGCGTCAACAGTAAGCCCATGACTTCCAACCTGAGTACGGCGGCAGGCGTGCATATCGACCGTATGAGACTGCCGGAATGCGTGCTGGACGACCATGTGGAATGGTGGGGCAGAGGTTTTGTCGGTGATTCGCAGGAGCAGCAGTTCCATAAATATGAGTATCCGGCAAACGGCTACTCCAGGATCCAGATGCTGTATAAATACGGCGGCTCCCACATTGGAACCATGGGACAGGGAGACCGTTATGCGAGAATGTACCGCACCAAGAAACTTCCGTTTGTAGTCAGCCAGTCCATCTGGTTTGAGGGAGAGGTTCCGTTTGCAGATATCATCCTGCCGGCATGTACAAACTTCGAGCGCTGGGATATCGGCGAGTGGGCAAGCAACTCAGGCTATAACCCGGATTCCCACAATCAGGCCAATCACCGTGTCATTACGATGCAGAAGAAATGTATCCATCCGCTGGGCGAGTCCATGTCGGATTATGAAATCTTTAATGCGATCTGCGAGCGGCTGCATGTGGGGGATGTCTTCTCAGAAGGAAAGACCGAGCTTGGCTGGGTGAAACAGATGTTTTATGCTTCTGACCTGCCGAAGGTGGTAACCTGGGAAAAATTCTTTGAGAAGGGGTATTTCATCGTTCCCAATGATGAGAGGAAACCGGCTGCCCCGGCTCTGCGCTGGTTCGCGGAAGACCGCGAGCAGGATACCAGGGGATGGATTTCCCATTTCCGTCCCGGCGACCTGGTAGACCAGAAAGGATTGCAGACGCAGTCCGGAAAAGTAGAGTTCGTTTCCAACAGCTTAAAGCGTTTCGGCCATTATGATACCGATGACAAGGAGCGGCCGCTGATGCCGATTTACATTCCGTCCTGGGAGGGACATCATACACCGCGGTTTAAAAAGTATCCGCTGGCGGTTCTGTCGCCGCATCCTAGATTCAGTTTCCATACACAGGGAGACGGAAAAGATTCCTTTATCAATGATGTGGAAAATCACCGTGTCCTGATTGACGGGTTCTATTACTGGATCATGCGTATGAATCCGGCAGATGCACACGCGGAATTAAGGAAAACGACCTGATCAAAGCGTACAACGAAAGAGGCGCTGTTATTTTCGCGGCCCAGCTTACTGAGCGTGTTCCGGAAGGAACCTGCCACTGCTATGAATCTTCCGCAGAGTATAAGCCTCTGGGCGAACCCGGACATTCTGTGGACAGAGGCGGATGTATTAATATCCTGACCCCGTCCCGGTTCCTTTCCAAGTATGCCAGCGGTATGGCTACCGAGCATTGCCTGGTGGAAATTGAGAAATGGGATAAAAAGGAGTTAGAGGGTTATCAGGAGAAACCGCTGGACAAGAACCATGGCGGAGCGGAAGAAAAGGAAAGCTGGAACGCCCCGGTACAGGCACCGGAAGGCGCAGGGCGTAAGACGGAGCTGTACAAGGATGTGAATAACAAGGAGATGGTCTGGACAGAGAAAGCATGGAAATTCTCCGGGCATGACTGGAAGGGAGGAAAATTAGATGAGTAAACAGAAGTATCTGGTAATGGATATTGCTTCCTGCCATGACTGTAATGATTGTTTTATGGCATGTAAGGATGAGCATGTGGGAAATGACTGGTCGCCTTATACAGAGGAGCAGCCCCGGCACGGACATCGCTGGATCAAACTCCTGCGCACAGAGCGCGGACAGTGCCCGAGAATTGATGTTGCCTATCTGACGCTGATGTGCCAGCACTGTGAGAAATGTCCTCTGGTAGATGCCGGTTATGCGGAAAAACGGGAGGACGGCATTGTCCTGATCGATCCTGAAAAGGCGCGGAATCATCCGGAACTGACCCAGCTGTGTCCTTATGGCGCCGTATACTGGAACGAGGAGAAAAAAACAGCGCAGAAATGCACGATGTGCGCCCATATTCTGGACAGCGGACAGGCGCCCTGTATGCCGCGCTGTGTACACAGCTGCCCCACCGAGGCCATCCACTATTATGAACTGGAACCGGAAGAAATGGCGAAAATCGTGGAACAGGAAAAATTGGAGGTATTCCGGCCGGAATTGGGGACAAATCCTCACGTATATTATAAAAATCTTTACCGTTTTACCAAGGCCTTCATTGCAGGCCAGGTAGTGGAGAAAATATTCGATGATTGTGCGGAAGGCATTTCTGTTACCCTTAAGGGGGACGGAATCTGTGAAAACACAGTGACGGATTATTTCGGGGAATTCAAGTTTGACGGTCTCTGTCCGGGAACCTACACCCTGGAGATCGACGGGAAGGAAGTAAAGAAAGTGGAATTGCAGGATTCCCGGAACGTAGGCGAAATTTTTATCTGATTCTTTCTGACAATTCTGCAGATACCTTTTATATCATGGCGTGCAGCCGGGCGGATGTTCCGCCCGGCTGCAGGTTATTTTCCCACCCCGGAGGGAAAATAACCCTTCCTATTTTGGGACGGATAGTGTATAATACTTCCAGTGACAGCTTTCCTATTGTATTTTTGTATGTCGATTCTGACGAAGTACCCTGGGATATTTATGATTGAATAGAGTAAAGATCATTTACTGGAGGTAATTGAATGAGAGAAAAATATGAGAGTCTTTCGCTGACGGTTCTGCGTGAGCTTGCCAAAGCGAGAGGCATGAAAAAGGTATCTGCGTTGAAAAAAGCAGAGCTGATTGAACGTATGCTTCAGCAGGATGAACTGGACGCCCGGGAGACTCCGGCGGCAGGCGCTGCTGATTCTGAAGATAAAGAAGAAACAGCAGCGGCTGATACGCAGGAGGCTCCGGCTTCTTCCGGAAGATCCAGAGGCCAGGCTTCCCATCATCATGAGAAACGGGAGCAGGAGTCCGAGGGAAGACGCAGACAGCATGAGCCGGGAAGTGCGGAAACCAAAAACGGCAGGCAGGACAGGCGGTTCCGCCCGGCCATCGTTACCGGGAACCCGGCGGTAGATGAAAAACTGAAGACGGTGGATGACCGTACGATCCAGCGGATCGAGACGGAGGGTGTGACGCTGGATGAGCTGGACAGCGGGGAGAAGGCGGACGGTATCTTAGAGGTGATGCCGGATGGTTATGGTTTTATCCGCTGCGAGAATTATCTGCCGGGCGACCATGATATCTATGTTTCCCCCTCCCAGATCCGGCGGTTTAAGTTAAAGACCGGGGATATTCTGACAGGAAATACCAGGACGCGCTCCCAGGGGGAAAAATTCAGCGCGCTGCTTTATATTTCCTCTGTGAATGGGATTGATCCGGAGACCGCGTCCAGGAGAACGCCCTTCGAGGATCTGACGCCGATTTTCCCCAACGAGAGACTGCGTCTGGAAACGAACTCTTCCCGGGTGTCCATGCGGATCCTGGATCTGATCGCCCCGGTGGGAAAGGGGCAGAGAGGTATGATCGTGGCTCAGCCGAAGGCAGGAAAGACCACGCTGTTGAAGGAGGTTGCCACCTCGATTAAGACCAATAATCCGGAAATGCACCTGATCATCCTGCTGATCGATGAGCGGCCGGAGGAAGTGACCGACATGAAGGAGGCGATCGAAGGCCATAATGTGGAAGTGATTTATTCCACGTTTGACGAGCTTCCCGAGCATCATAAACGGGTATCGGAGATGGTGATTGAGCGTGCGAAGCGTCTGGTTGAGCACGGGAAGGATGTGATGATCCTCTTAGACAGCATCACCCGGCTGGCCAGGGCGTACAACTTAGTGGTTCCGCCCAGCGGGCGTACCCTGTCCGGCGGTCTGGATCCGGCGGCGCTGCATATGCCGAAGCGTTTCTTCGGCGCAGCCCGGAATATGCGGGAAGGCGGCAGCCTGACGGTTCTGGCCACCGCCTTAGTGGATACCGGCAGCCGGATGGACGATGTGGTTTACGAGGAGTTTAAGGGAACCGGCAACATGGAGCTGATCCTGGACCGGAAGCTTTCCGAGAGAAGGATTTTCCCGGCCATCGATATTGTGAAGTCCGGTACGCGGCGTGAGGATCTGCTTTTGGATAAAGAAGAGCAGGAGGCAGTGGCCATTATGCGCCGGGCGTTTAACGGCATGAAGTCGGAGGAAGCGGTAGAGACGATTCTGCGGATGTTTGTGAAAACGAGAAATAACCGCGAATTTATCCGCCAGGTTATCCAGAGAAAATATTTTTAAAAGTGGTTGCATTATAAATAGCTGCATGCTATAATACTCATGCTGTGTACAGGACTGTGCGCAGTTTGGCTGAAAACAGCAGCTCTCAGGGCAGAGCGAAGATTAACAAGTTTATTGTATTCCGACAGGCAGATGCATGGGATACAAAGAGATTTGGTATGCGAGGTGAAAAGAATGAAAGCAGGGATCCATCCGGATTATTATCAGGCAACTGTAACATGCAACTGTGGAAACACATTTGTAACTGGTTCCACAAAGAAGGACATCCACGTCGAGATCTGCTCCAAGTGCCATCCTTTCTACACAGGACAGCAGAAGGCAGCTCAGGCTCGCGGACGTATCGATAAGTTCAACAAGAAGTACGGTCTGAACTAATCAGGCAGACAGTATGCATACCAGCCTCCGGTCATATTTTCAGAAAATATAGCTGGAGGCTGGTTTTTTTGAAAAAGTTTCCGGTTTTATCTGTGGGAAAGGAATACGAAAGGCGATGAAATATTCAGGAATCGGCGGTCAGGCGGTGATGGAGGGCGTGATGATGCGCAACGGCAGGAAATATGCCGTGGCAGTCAGAAAGCCGGATCATCAGATCGAAGTGAAAAAAGAAGATAACAAGGCTTCTCTGTTTGATGAGAAATGGAATAAAGTTCCTATGGTGAGGGGAGTCCTGTCTTTTATAGATTCCCTGGTGCTGGGAATGTCTACCCTGATGTACTCCGCTTCTTTTTTTGAGGATGAGGAAGAGGAGGAAAAGGAGGGGAAGAAACGGGAGCGCCGGGAAAAGAAACAGAAGAGGTCTGCCTCGGCAGACGGCGGCGAGAAGGAAAAGAGCGCCGGGGAAACAGCCCTGATGGGCGGGATCGTTGCCTTTTCCATCGTGATCGCGGTGGCGGTTTTTATGATCCTTCCCTATTATCTGTCGCAGGTGTTCCAGCAGTTTGTGACAGACAACGCGAATTTGGTGGCGATTTTTGAAGGCGTACTGAGGCTGGTGATTTTTATCGGCTACATTGTGCTGATCTCCCGGATGAAGGATATCCAGCGGGTATTTATGTATCACGGGGCGGAGCACAAATGCATCAACTGTATTGAGCACGGACTGGATCTGACGGTGGAAAATGTGCGCAAAAGCTCCAAAGAGCATAAGCGCTGCGGAACCAGCTTTTTAGTGTTTGTGATTGTGATCAGTATTATTTTATATTTATTTATCCGGGTGGATTCCCACGCCATGCGCATTGTGGTCCGCCTGCTGTTGATCCCGGTGATCGCAGGGCTTTCTTATGAGCTTCTGCGGGCGGCCGGAAGGACGGAGAACCGGCTGATCCAGGTGCTGAGCAAGCCGGGGCTCTGGATGCAGCGGCTGACGGTGCGGGAGCCGGATGATGAGATGATCCAGGTGGGGATCGCTTCGGTGGAGGCGGTGTTCGACTGGAGAAGCTTCGTACAGGAGGTCCGCCGGGAGGCGGGAACGGAGCCGGAGGAAGGCTGCGGTGAGCAGGAAGGCCGGACATCGGCGGAGGAACCGTCATGACGTACCGGGAGGCGGTGAGGGAAACCGCCGGTCAGCTGAGAGCTGCCGGGATTGAAAACGAGACGGCGGAGAGCCTGTTTCTGCTGGAATTTGCCTGCGGCATGGAGCGGAAGGATTATCTGCTTTCCCAGATGGAGGAGATGCCGCCGGAACAGTGGGAACGGTATCGGGCGGCCGCGGCAAAGCGCTGCGGGCACATTCCGCTGCAGCATCTGACCGGGGAACAGGAGTTTATGGGGCTTCCCTTTACGGTGAACAGGCATGTGCTGATCCCGCGTCAGGATACGGAAGTCCTGGTGGAGGAGGCGCTGAAGATCCTCCGGTCTGGCTGGCCGCAGGAACAGGAACTGCAGCCAGGCGGTCAGGCCAGTGGGGAAGCTGCACAGGAGAAGCTTCGGGTGCTGGATCTGTGCACCGGTTCCGGCTGCATTGCGGTCAGCCTGAAAGCCCTCTGCCCGCAGATTCAGGTGTCGGCTGCGGATCTTTCGGCGGACGCCCTTTCGGTGGCGCGGGAAAACGCACAGAGAAACCATACTGAGATCCATTTTGTTCAAAGCGATCTGTTTGCGGATATTTCCGGGTGTTTTCAGATGATCGTCTCCAATCCGCCCTATATCCCCAGCCGGGAGATCCCTGCCCTCATGCCGGAGGTGCGGGAGCATGAACCGCTGCTGGCATTGGACGGCGGGGCGGACGGTCTTGGTTTTTACCGGAGGATCATTGCGGAGGGCGTCGGTCATCTGGAACCTGGCGGATGGCTGCTGTTTGAGATTGGATACGACCAGGGAGAAGCGGTTTCTGCCTGTATGAGGGCATATGGTTTTACTGAGATAGAAGTAGTCCGGGATCTGGCGGGGCTGGATCGGGTGGTAAAAGGAAGGAGAAAATGAGATGTTTGATAAATTGGAAGATACACTGCTCCGGTTTGACGAGCTTTTGAGTCTGCTTTCTGAGCCGGATGTGGCGAATGATCCCAAACGGTTCCAGAGGCTGATGAAGGAGCAGAGCGATCTGGCTCCCATCGTGGAAGCATACAAAGAATATAAGCAGTGCAACCAGAATATGGAGGACAGCCTGGCGATGCTGCAGGAGGAATCCGATGAGGAACTGCGGGAGCTGGCGAAGGAAGAGTTAAACGAATCCAAAGAGCGGGTGGCGGAGCTGGAGAATCAGCTGAAGATTCTCCTTCTTCCCAAAGATCCCAACGACGACAAAAACGTTATTGTGGAGATCCGCGCAGGGGCAGGCGGCGACGAGGCGGCGCTGTTCGCAGCTGAGATCTACCGCATGTATGTACACTATGCAGAGTCCCGCCGCTGGAAGGTGGAGACCATGGATGTGGAGGAGATCGGTATCGGCGGCATGAAGTTTGTCAGCTTTATGGTGACCGGACAGGGGGCCTATTCCGTGCTGAAATATGAGTCCGGCGTCCACCGGGTACAGCGTGTGCCGGAGACGGAGTCCGGCGGCCGGATCCACACATCCACCATCACGGTGGCGATTATGCCGGAGGCGGAGGATGTGGATGTGCAGATTGATATGAACGACTGCAAGTTTGATGTGTTCCGGGCGTCCGGAAACGGCGGCCAGTGCGTCAATACCACAGACTCTGCGGTCCGGCTGACCCATATCCCCACCGGTATCGTGATTTCCTGCCAGGATGAGAAATCCCAGCTGAAGAACAAGGACAAGGCTCTGAAGGTACTGCGGGCAAAGCTGTATGACCTGGAATGCCAGAAGGCGCATGACGCAGAGGCGGAGGCCAGAAGGAGCCAGGTGGGAACCGGCGACCGCTCCGAGAAGATCCGCACCTACAATTTCCCTCAGGGAAGGGTGACGGACCATCGGATCAAACTGACGCTGTATAAATTAGAGTCTATTATGAACGGGGATATCCAGGAGATCATTGACGCCCTGATCGCAGCCGACCAGGCGGCGAAGCTGGCGAAAATGAATGAGGACGCGTAAAGGCTGATGCTGATTTTGCAGGGAGAGATGGACATGATTCGGAATGTGATTTTAGATATGGGAAACGTCCTGCTGGATTATGATCCCCAGGCGCCCCTGGATCATTACTGTGATTCCCGGGAGGAAAAGGAGACCATCCGCAGGGAACTCTTTGAAGGGCCGGAGTGGATTCTGGCAGACCGGGGAGAGGTGCGCGCGGATGAGCTGTATGGCCGGGTGCGGGACCGTGTGCCGGAAGTTTACCGGGAACATCTGAGACAGTGCTGTGAGGGATGGCATACCTGTATGGGATGGCTGGACGGGGCGCGGGAATTCTGCCATTTTATCAAAGAGGCGGGATACCGGATTTTCATCCTTTCCAATGCGGCGGATTCCTTTTATACTTATTTTCCGTCTTTCCTGCCGCTGAATTTCTTTGACGGCATCGTGGTTTCCGCGGATGTCCGGATGATCAAGCCGGATCCGGGGATTTACCGGTATCTGCTGGAACGATATGGGCTGAAGGCGGAGGAGTGCCTGTTTGTGGACGATGTACAGGCCAATGTCAACGGGGCGGTGGCTGTCGGGATGCAGGCGTTTCGCTTCACCGGGGACTATGAGAAAATAAAATCGGAATATACGCTGTAAACGATAGGAAAAGACAATGCTTTCTGTTATAATCAAAGGACAGAAGGCATTGTCTTTTAATTTTCAGAAAGGGGAAGACAGAAACGATGAGATACGAGATCAAAGGGGAAAATCTGCCGGTGGTAATCTGCAATCTGGAACAGAATGAGCAGATGATCACAGAGCGGGGAGGCATGGCCTGGATGAGCCCGAACATGAGGATGGAGACCACCACAGGCGGCGGACTGGGCCGGGCGATCGCAAGAAAGTTTTCCGGGGATTCTATTTTCCAGAATATTTACACGGCGGAGGGCGGAAACGGGCTGATCAGCTTCGCGTCTTCCTTCCCGGGAGAGATCCGGGCATTTGAGATCAGTCCCGGCAATGAGATCATCGCGCAGAAAAAGGCGTTTTTAGCGTCGGAGGCCGGCGTGGATCTGAGCATTTATTTCCATAAGCGGTTTGCCTCCGGCCTGTTTGGCGGAGAGGGATTTATCCTCCAGAAGCTGAGCGGGCGGGGGATTGCCTTTGTGGAGTTTGACGGTTCCATCGTGGAGTATGAGCTGCAGGCAGGACAGCAGATTTATATTGATACCGGGCATCTGGCGGCCATGAGCGCCACCTGCCAGATGGATATCAAGACCGTTCCCGGCGTGAAAAATATCCTGTTCGGCGGCGAGGGGCTGTTCCATACGGTTGTAACCGGCCCCGGCCATGTGTGGCTGCAGTCCATGCCCATCGTGAATCTTGCCAACGAGATCCGGGCGTATATCCCGAACCAGAACAGCTGACGGAAAGAAGGAGGTCATAAGACCTCCTCTTTTCTTTCCAGTATGGTCTGTATTCCGTTCAGGCGGCAGCAGACGCCGTCTGTAAATTCCGGCTTCACATCCAGCAGGACGCGGTCGGAGGAATGCAGCGGGAAAATCTTCAGGGTGAGTTTTTGGGGGAAGCCGAATCTTCCCAGTCCCACTTCCCAGAAATCCCCGTAATAGAACTGATCCGCAACGCACTGGCCGCCCAGCCACAGCTCTGCGGCGTCGCCGGCGAAATCAAGACGCAGGAACAGTTCCTCCTCCGGGAAAACAGGCGGCCGGTCATAGGAAATCTCCAGGTCATAAATCAGCGCTCCGGAAAGCTCCTTCTGCAGCGTCCACCGGCATCTGGCAGGGCAGGCCGGAACCGGGAAGGCGCGCCGGAAACAGCGGATATTTCCGGGATTCCCGGCTGTCTGCGCATATCCGGGAAGCGTTCTGGCAGGCAGAAACTGCCCGGCAGACAGACAGGAACCGGCCAGAAGCAGATCCACGGAGATCTCCTGTCCCTCTGCTCCCAGATCGCTGCGCAGGATGATTTCGGCGCCTGTTTCTGTTTCCAGAATGGGGGCTTCTGAGACGAAGATCCCTTCCGGAAGCTGCGGAATCTGCCAGCAGTTTTTCGCGGCATCCCGGGTCAACGCCAGGATGGTTTCCTGTCTGAGGGGTGCGGGCGCCGCAAACTGCAGCGGTTCTGTGCCGTAAAAGACCCAGGTATGGCTGCCGAGCCTGGTCAGCGGCGTCTGGTTGATCCAGGTCAGCTCGGTCTCCCCTATGGGGAAATGGAAGGGGTAGAAGAAGCAGGTCTGGCTTTCGATATCCTGCGCGGGCCAGCAGATGGACAGGCCATCCGCCTCTGCCTGCAGTGTAACCTGGCGGTGCGCCTGCATGGGACGGAGCCGCTGGTAATTGTTGATAAACAGGTAGCCGCCTGAGCTGCTGCGGCGCAGGATGGCGCGGATCCGGGAGGTGTCCGCCGCGTCCGGTGATTCACCGGAGACAACGGTATTTTGCTGCTCTGCCTCTGAATATCCGGTCACAGAAGCGGCAGCCGGGTCAAAGACGGGATCCATGCCGCAGAGAGATTCCCCGAAGCACCGGACGAACATGGCCAGCAGTTTCAGTTCCTTTAACGTATCTGTCATTTGGCCATATTCCCGGATAGGAGCCTGGAAATCATAGCTGAGGGCGGGAAGGTCGGAGCCGCCGCCGGTGGCAATGGTTTCCTGGAGCGTGCTCAGGCGTCCCCGGGGATTGGTGCCGCCGTGGTACATGTAATAGCCCAGCAGATTGCACCCGCTCCCTAACTTTGCCAGGGACATGGCGGCGATATCGCCGGAGGAAAGGCGCGGGCGGCGGTGGTGGGTCACCTGCAGTCCTCCGCCTAATTCAGCGGTCAGATATGGATAATTGCCGGCAGGGAAAGACAGCTCCAGGCCGGGGCGGTGGTCACAGGCAATGTTTCCGTCGTTGCGCTCCGCAGAAAACAGGTAGTTCCCGCTGGGAAGACGCGGCTTGTCGAAGGGCGCCCAGGGCTCATCGCAGTATCCGCCCATCACCGGGATCAGGTCGCCGATCATGGCGCCGCCCCAGCCGGTGGCTGTCCAGTAGTCTGCCCGGAATCCGATCTCCTTTGCCAGGGCGGTCAGGGTACGGATATGCTGATTCCCCGCCTCGCCCTGCAGACCGCCGGCATGGCCGTACTCATTTTCCATCTGGATGCCCAGGATGATATCGGAAAAATCCTTCGTCTGCCGGTAAATCTGTTCCCAGAAAATTTTTACTTTTTCCAGATACCGGGGATCGTCCGTGCGCAGCTGCCAGCCTTTTTGCACCAGCCAGTCCGGAAAGCCTCCGTTGCGGGCTTCCGCATGCGCCCAGGGACCCGGGCGCAGGAACACGGGCATCTGCCATTTTTTGCAGGCAGCCAGGAAATCGCGGAGGCTGCGCCGCCCGGAGAAATCAAAGCAGCCTTCCTCCTCCTCGTGGTGAATCCAGATCACATAGGTGGAGAGGATGTTGACCCCGCCAGCCTTCATTTTACGGATTTCCTGCTCCCAGCATTCTGCGGGATAGCGGGAAAAGTGGAATTCCCCCATCACCGGGAACCAGGGTTTCCCGTTTTTCAGTAAGCTCTTATGGTTGTAAAAAGTCTGCTGCATCATGCGGTTTCCTTTCTGAATCGTCATACGTTCGCGGTGGTTTCGCCTTTTGGCGAACGGTCTGTTATTTTTGCCAGCAGTTGGCGATTTCCTCTTTGATGATCTCAATATAGCGGTGCGCCTTGTCGATATTGTGATGGATGGTGTAAACATCCCGCTGTGTAATTTCCATTTCGCATCCGGCGGCAGCCGTCAGGCTCCTGCGGATATGGGCGCGGAACGCGTCTTCATCCAGGATCTCGTCCACGCCGAGGAAGTTGGGGCTGGGCTTGCGGTGGTAGATTACATGGCTGCCCCGCAGCTGTTCTCCCATGTACTCCTCGTCGCACCAGGGGGAGATGGAGATTTTTCTCAGGTTCGGCAGCTTGCTCAGGCAGCGCTCCCAGATGGGATGCACCGGCTCGCAGCAGCCGTAGGAGAGAAGGCCGAACTGGGAGGCGATCTTCTGATAGCAGGGAAAGATGAACTCCTCAAACATATCCGGGGAAATGCCTACCGTCTCCTGGGAATCCATGAACCCGAACAGGTCGGTGGATACGAAGGGGCGGTCAAGCCTGGCCGGAAGGGTGCGGTTGTAGCACCAGGTTCCCTGTCCCAGCGGTTCCCCGGCAACCGTGGGAAGGAAAATCTGTTTTTCTTCCATCAGCCGGTACCAGGCGATGGTATCGTCCGCGATCCGTCCCATCATTTCCTTGAAAAGCTCCGGGTAGTCATACATGGCGAACATCATGTCCTGCATATCCATGATATGTACCAGCATCTGGGTCGGCACGGCGTACAGGCAGGATGTGATCAGCTTCACCGGAAGGATATCCCCGATCGCATCCTCGATCACTTCCTTCTTTTTCATGGTGGAAGCGATATCCACGCCGAAGTCGGACTGTTTCAGTTTATGGTAATCGTCCTCCAGATCCTTCAGAACCGGTACAAAGTGATGTCCCAGGCTCTCGGAACCGGATAAATTGCTGGTGTGCTGCACCTTCACTTCGATGCCGAACAGGGTGAACCAGCGGTCATATTCTAACGGGTAATAGTCGGGGGTCACCCGGTCGTCGTCAAAAAGCTCCTGGTTCAGATAGTTGTCCAGGATCTGCTTTTCCACGATGCGGGCGAATTCTCCCTGACAGCTCATGCGCTGGGGAAGGATCTCGTGGGAGAAGGTTTCCATTTCCAGATGGATCATGGGGCGTTCTCCCTGCAGTTCATTGTGGTCATACCACATTTTGGTTAATTTCCGGTTCCGTTCCATCTGTGCCAGCTCCATCTGGCGGCGGGCTTTGGCGCGAAGAATTTCTCTGTCTGACTGGTTGATATAAATTTCCATAATAGCCTCCTGTCTGATATGGGATTGTCTGTGTTTTTATGTTTCTCATTATGGTTTTTTCCGCGGCGTTTTACAAGATGGGAAAGGCGACTTGCAGCGGATAAAAGTTCTGTATTCCGACTTGAAAACCGTTCTGTTTTTAGATATACTCGGTATGGAAGAAAAACGGACCGATCAGAGACCGGAAGAAGGGGAGAGGACAGATGGAATTGTGGGATTTTGCGAAGATTATGGCATTTGTCCGGCAGCAGGTGGAGGAAGAGAAAAGCCGGAACCGCAGGCTGGAGGGACAGGAATTCCCGGATTATGAAAGGCAGCAGGAGCTGCTGTCCGGGGCAGCCGGGATGGAGCGTTTTCCGTTCCGGGAGCTGAGTACTACTCATATTCTCCTGCTGGAGCATTCGCTGTATCTGGATCTGGAATGTTACCAGCAGAGACGGTCGTCGCACCAGTACCAGTTCTGGTCTTACATACCGGGGAGGAAAATGCCCTGTCTGCTGTTCCAGGCCTCCCAGAACCGGAATCTGAGCCACCGTCATGATTTTACGGAGATGGTCTATGTCTGCAGCGGCACCTACACCACGGAGATCGAGGGGGAAATCTGCGTATTTGGGGAGCGGGATCTGTGTCTTCTGCACGCGGGCTGCGAGCACCGGGAGATTGAGTTAGAGTGTGAGGGAATTTTTTTGTACCTGGGCTTCCGGCCGGGGGATTATCATGCATTTTGGAAAAAGAACCTGAAGCAGGGAATGATCCGGAACTTTCTGCTTTCGGATCACGAGAAGGAGGAGCATACGCAGTTTCTGATGCTGTCCCTGCCGGAGACCTGCGTGCAGGCGGCGGAGAATTATTTCGCCTGCATGTTCCGCGAACTGTTTGCACAGGAGTCTCTGTATGATGAGAGCTGCCGGATCTGGATCATCCGTTTCCTAAATTTTTTAGAGGATAACGGAACCGGGAAGCGGGAAACTCTGCTGCCGGATCATCAGCCGGTGCTTCTGTACCGGAAAATCTGTGAGTATATCCGGGAGCATCTGGATACGGTCAATATTGCGGAGCTGAAGGAGAAATTTTATTATCAGGAGGATTACTATAACCGCCTGTTCCAGAAGATCGAAGGGCAGACCTTCCAGAGTTCCCTGATGCATCAGCGGATCGCCAGAGCCAGGGAACTGCTTCTGGATACCGGGCTGTCTGTACCGGAGATCATGCGCCGCATCGGTTATCAGTCCAAGCCGCATTTTTACCGGTGCTTCCAGGCAGAAACAGGGATGACGCCGGCGCAGTTCCGGAAAGGCGGGCCGGGGAAACAGACGGAAGAAAAAACGGAGGAACTGCCGTAAGGGCTGCTGTCAATGGAGGAAGCCATTTTATGCAATGACCCGGAGGAGACGAAATTTCGTCATTTTATTTTAAAAGAATTCATGTTATAGTAAAAAAACAGGAAAATATGTGGAGGATTTTGTGATGAATGTTCAGAAGTATAAAGTACCGTATTTTATGCCGCCGGAGATGTGTTATGACTGGGTGAGGCGCACCGAGATCGAGAAAGCGCCCCAGTGGTGCAGCGTGGATCTGCGGGACGGCAACCAGGCGCTGATCGAGCCTATGGGTCTGGAGGAAAAGATAGAGTTTTACCAGATGCTTCTTAAAGTGGGCTTCAAGGTGATCGAGGTGGGGTTCCCGGCGGCGTCTGAGACGGAATATGAGTTTCTCCGCACTCTGATCGAGCGGGACATGATTCCCGATGACGTGACGATCCAGGTGCTGACGCAGGCCAGGGAGCACATTATCAAAAAGACGTTTGAGGCCATCAAGGGTGTGAAACATGCGATTGTGCATGTGTACAATTCCGTTTCCGTGGCGCAGCGAGAACAGGTTTTTAAAAAGAATAAAGAGGAGATCAAAGCGATCGCGGTCAGCGGCGCGAAGCTGCTGAAGGATCTGGCGGCAGATGAGGAGGGGGATATCGCCTTCGAGTACAGTCCGGAGAGCTTTACCGGGACGGAGATGGAGTATGCGCTGGAGGTCTGCAACGCTGTCCTTGATGTCTGGAAGCCCACGCCGGGGCATAAGGCGGTGATCAATCTTCCGGCAACGGTGGAGAACGCCATGCCTCATATTTTTGCCAGCCAGGTGGAGTATATGCATAAGAATCTCAAATACCGGGATGCGGTGATCCTTTCCATTCATCCCCACAATGACCGGGGAAGCGGCGTGGCCACTGCGGAGCTGGGAGTCCTGGCCGGGGCCGACCGGGTGGAGGGCACCCTGTTCGGAAACGGCGAGCGCACCGGAAATGTGGACGTGATGAATATTGCCATGAATATGTTCTCCCACGGCTTTGACCCGGGACTGGATTTCTCGGATATGAATACCATCTCATCCACGTATGAGAGACTGACGCAGCTTTCCATTTCCCCGCGGCATCCCTATGCCGGGCAGCTGGTGTTTACCGCCTTTTCCGGGTCGCATCAGGACGCCATCGCCAAAGGGCTGGCCTGCCGGGAACAGCATCCGGACAGGATCTGGGATGTGCCCTACCTGCCGATTGATCCCCGGGATGTGGGACGCACCTACGATTCTGACGTGATCTGCATCAACAGCCAGTCCGGCAAGGGCGGCGTCAGCTATGTGCTGAAGAACCATTTCGGACTGCTGCTGCCGGAGAAAATGCGGGAGGAAGTGGGCTATGCGGTGAAACATGTATCGGACGCGTCTCACAGCGAACTGACGCCCAACCAGATCTACGAGGTGTTCCGTACCCGCTATTTCCTGTATCAGGATCATTTTTCGATCAGGGAGGCTCACTTTGAGCAGATCCGGGGGATCCGGGGAACGGTGACGGTTGAGACAGCCCAGGGGACAGATGTGGCGGTCGCTTCCGGAAACGGGCGTCTGGACGCAGTCAGCAACGCCATCCGCCAGTATTTTAATCTGGATTATAAGCTGCAGGTATATGAGGAGCATGCGCTGTCCCAGGGCTCCGCTTCCCAGGCGGCGGCCTACATCGGCATCCAGGACAGTGAGGGGAAGATGTACTGGGGCGTCGGTTTTGACGGGGATATTGTGAAGGCATCGATCCATGCCTTAGTGGTGGCAGTCAACCATCTGCTGGATCAGGATGCAAAAAAAGCGTCATGAGAGAACGCGCGGGAGGAAGAGGAGAATGAAAATGGAAAAAGAAAAGCGGGACAGGTCTGTTTCCGAGGAAAATATTTACCGGCTGGACGGGCTGGTGCCGCTGAGGAAGGCGGTTCCTTTCGGCCTGCAGCATGTGCTGGCCATGTTTGTGGCCAATCTGGCTCCGGTGCTGATCGTATGCGGGGCGGCGGTGGTCCGGGAAAGCGGGGAGCATCTGACTTCCGCGGAGATTACCAGCCTGCTTCAGTGCGCCATGTTTGTGGCGGGGATCGGCACCTGTCTGCAGCTGTATCCCATCTGGAAGATCGGTTCCAGACTGCCCATTGTGATGGGAGTGAGCTTTACGTTCCTGGGAAGCCTGCTGGTGATCAGCACGAACCCGGAGCTGGGCTATGAGGGCATGATCGGCGCGGTGATCTTAGGCGGCATTTTCGAGGGTATCGTCGGACTTTCCGCAAAATACTGGAAGCGGTTCCTGACCCCGGTGGTGTCGGCCTGCGTGGTGATCGCCATCGGGCTGTCTCTGCTCTCGGTGGGAATGGATTCCTGGGGCGGCGGCAGCGGCGTGGAGGATTTCGGATCCTGGTATCACATTTTCGTGGGTACGTTTACGCTGATCGTCTGCCTGGTGGCCAGATATCTGCTGAAGGGCGTTTATAAAAACCTGAACATCTTAGTGGGACTGATTTTCGGTTACGGCCTCTCGATAGTATTTACCCTGACCGGGATTGCCCCGATGGTAAATTTTGCCGGGATCTCCAAAACGGTGCAGGAGGTGGGATTTTTCAGCCTGCCAAAGTTAGTGTTTTTCACGGGGCACCAGCCGGTGTTTGATGTGGGAGCCTTTTTCACCATCGCCATCGTGTTCTTAGTGTCTGCGGCGGAGACGACGGGAGCCTCCACAGCCATCTGTACCGGTGCGCTGGGACGGGATATCAGGATGAAGGAGCTGCAGGGATCCCTGGCGGTGGATGGATTTTCCAGCGCCCTGTCGGGGTGTTTCGGCTGCCCGCCCCTGACCTCCTTCAGTCAGAACGTGGGGCTGGTGACCATGACCGGTGTGATCAACCGCTTTACGATCCTCACCGGCGCGCTGATCCTGATCTTAGCCTCCCTGTTTCCGCCCCTGGGGGCGTTTTTCAACTCCCTTCCCCAGGCGGTGCTGGGCGGTTGTACCGTCATGATGTTCGGTTCGATCATGTACGAGGGAATCAAAATGCTGAAGGGCTGCAAATTCAATGAGCGGACGATGATCATCGTGTCCCTTTCCTTCTGCATCGGCGTGGGTCTGACCCAGACCTCAGGGAACTTTTTCTCCGCCTTTCCGCCGGCGGTGGGGGATATCTTCAACGGGAACGCGGTGGCCGGTGTGTTTGTGATCTCGCTGCTTCTGAGCCTGCTGCTTCCGGGGAGAGAGAAGGAAAAGAAAGAGGAGGCCAGGTAGGCTGCGGGACGGAAGGATGCGGGGAACTTCATAAGACAGAAAAACTCTCCTGTGTTGATCTGGCTGGCAACAGCGGAAAACGCAGGAGAGTTTTTTGTAAATTCCTGTAACGAAATGAGAAAAAAACGGATTTAACATACAGAAGTAAAAATGTAAAAGGGGAGGAGTGAACGCTTTGGATATAGAACAGATCTACCGGCGATATGGAGCCATCGTGTTCCGGTATCTGATGTCCCTGTGCCATAATGTGGATCTGGCGGAAGAACTGACGCAGGAGACGTTCTGCCGGGCCATCTATTCTGTCCATAAATATGATGGAAGCTGTAAAATATCCACCTGGCTCTGCCAGATCGCGAAGCATCTGTGGTATCAGGAGCTGGATCGCAGGGCGAGGAAGGGAACGGTTCCTCTGCCGGATGCAGAAATGGCGGAAACCGGGGCAGTGGAGGACCAGGTGGTCCTGCGCCAGGAGAAGATGGGACTGTTCCGGAAGATCCATGGGCTGAATGAGACAGAAAAGGAAGTGGTCTTTCTGAGGCTGACAGGAGAAATGTCTTTCCGGGAGATCGGGGAGATCTTTCAGCGGACAGAGAACTGGGCGCGGGTTACCTTTTACCGGGCGAAACAGAAACTGAAAGGAGCGGATTCGGAATGAAATGTGAGATTATCAGGGATTTACTGCCCAATTATGTGGATCATCTGACCAGCCGGGAGAGCGGGGAAGAGATCGAACAGCATCTGAGAAACTGTGAGGCATGCAGGGAGATTTATATAAAAATGAGCGCAGGGGAACTGGAAGAAACAGATACAGCGGAAATCAGTGAGGATTTAGAGATTCTGAAAGATTTCCGGAAAAAACGGAAGGTTACGATTTTTTCTGCCCTGGGTATTGCCGCAGCGGCTGTACTTGTGATCTGGTTGGTGTTTTTTCGATGGATTTGCGTACCATATGACCTGGTAAAACCGGAGGTATCTGTTTTGGAAACTTCCGGGGAGACAGAGTCCGGGCTGCCTGTCGGAGAGATCCGGGAGGATTCTGCCGGCGGGATTTGTCTGGTCATGGATCAGGGATCCCTGATTTACCTGTGGCCGCAGGTGAAAATCCGGGAAGTGACAGTGGACGGGGAACCTGAGGTCATTGCATTTGCCGTCAGCCGGACCAGGCCGTGGGATTTCTGGGGCGGCCGGCAGGATTTTTCAGGAAACGAGGACGACAGATGTGAAGTAACGTTTGTTTCAGACAGTCAGAGAAGAATACAGGGATATCCTGTTTCGGAACTGGACGCGGTTTATTATCTGGATCGAGGACTGATTCTGACAGAAAAGGGAGGAAATGATGCACTTCTGAAACTGATGGAAAAATATGGACATCTGGTCTGGAGCAGGGAGGAAGAAGGGGAAAGGTAAACATATAGCGGAGAGGGGGGATTACAGTGAAGGGAAATCTGCGCTGCTGGAGCTGGTGTGTCTCACCTTTCTTTCGTGGTTCTGTGAAAGAACTGTGATTTTTCTGTTGGCAGGATAGACATAATTTGCCGGATATGGTATCGTGTTTTCAGGCATAAAATCAAATGGTCTGATCCGGGAATCTGTTTCCGGAATCTTAATTATCTCTTTATTTCAGAAGATTTCTATGCCTGGACACCTTATTTTTTATCTATGGAAAGAGGAGGATACTGTATGGCAAACAAACTGCAGCAGCGTTTCCCGATGATCCGCTCACGGGAACAGATTTTACTGGAGATTCAGGAGAACGAACATCTTCGGAATGAATTCCGCGCGTGGGAGCCGGAGCAGCAGGAGCTGTTCCTGGATATTTTTACCGGGGCAGCAGGGGTGAAGATGCTTTATGACGGCTATTTTAAAATCGTGCTTGATCCCGAGGTGCATCCGGAACGGCTGGAGAGGATTTTGTCTCTGCTGCTTCAGCAGCAGGTGAAAATTTTAACGGTGCTTCCCAATGAGGGAGTGAAGATTGCGGACGAAGGGAGCCTGCTGATTATGGACATTGTTGTCCGGCTGGCAGACGGGAGCATAGCCAATGTGGAATGCCAGAAAAACGGCTATGCTTTTCCAGGCCAGCGGGCAGCCTGTTACTCGGCTGACCTGCTGATGCGGCAGTACCGGAGGGAAAAGAAGGAGAGCGCGAAGGCCGGCAGAAAGTTTTCCTACCGCGATATCAAAAGTGTGTATACGATTATTTTTTATGAGAAAAGCCCGTCCGAATTCAGGAATTCTTCCGGCTGCTACATCCACCGCAGCGGCCAGGTCTTAGACAGCGGCATCCCGCTGGAGCTTCTGCAGAAATTTGTTTTTGTCAACCTTGACATCTACTTTGAAATCCATCAAAATAGCAATATAGAGAACGAGATGGACGCATGGCTGATGTTCCTCGGTACGGATGATCCGGACCGGATCGTATCCCTGCTGGATCAGTATCCGTGGTTTGAGAACCTGTACCGGGATCTTTACACAGCCTGCTGCAACACGGAGAAGGTGATGGATATGTTTTCAGAAGAACTGAGGATCTTGGACCGGAACACAGCGCAGTATATGATCGATGAGATGGAGGCGGAGATCCGGAAGCAGGGGGAACAGCTGAAGGAGAAGGACGCACAGATAGAGGAGAAGGACGCGCAGATAGAAGAAAGAGATGCCAAACTGCAGGAAAAAACGAATCAGCTGGAAAGCCAGAATCTTATGTTGGAGAAGGTCAGCCGCAGTCTGGTTGAAGAATGCCGGGAGCAGGGGAAGAGCCGTGCCGAGGCGGGCAGAGTCCTCTGCGACAGGATGGGGATGGATCCGGATCTGGCCGGTGAGATGGTGCAGAAATTTTGGAGAAATGATTGAGCAAAACGCAGTATGAGACGCGGATCAGCCGGGAGAGAAAAAATAATTTGAAGGATTTTACTTTCTTAATTATCTTTAAAATGCAAATTAGCCATAGAATATATGGGAAATCCGTGCTAAAATAGAGCGGATATATTTTGGAGGTAAGAAAGATGATAGAGATTCTGAAATCGATACTCTACGGTATTGTGGAGGGTATCACCGAATGGCTGCCTATCAGCAGCACCGGGCACATGATCCTGCTGGATGAGTTTGTGAAGTTAGATGTCAGCGAACAGTTCTGGGATCTGTTTCTGGTGGTGATCCAGCTGGGGGCGATCCTGGCGGTGATCGTGATGTACTGGAAGAAGCTGATCCCGCTTCAGTTTGACCATGGCTGCCGCATTGACCGCAAAAAGTGCGTGATGTGGCTGAAGATCATCGTGGCTTCCATTCCGGCCGGGGTGGTGGGTATTCTGTGGGACGATATTTTCACAGCTGTTTTTTATAATTATCTGACGGTGGCCATCATGCTGATCATAGTCGGCATCCTGTTTATCCTGATCGAAAATCGCAACAGGAGGAGGGTTCCGACGGTGGATTCCATCGATGATATTTCTTACGGGAAAGCGTTCCTGATCGGCGTGTTCCAGATGATCGCGGCCGTATTCCCCGGTACGTCCCGTTCCGGTTCCACCATCATGGGATCCCTGCTTTTGGGCATTTCCCGTACCACGGCGGCGGAGTTTACCTTTTTCCTGGCGATCCCGGCCATGCTGGGCGGCAGCGCCATCAAGGTGGTAAAGTATGAGGGCAGTTTTATGTCAGATGAACTGATGCTGCTGGCGGTGGGCATGGTTGTGGCGTTTGTGGTGTCGATTCTGGCCATTCGCTTCCTGATGTCTTACATCAAAAAGCATGACTTCAAGGTGTTTGGCTGGTACCGGATCATTCTGGGCGCGGCGGTGCTGATCTATTTCGCGGCGGCGCATTGAGTACATGGGGAGGCCAGGAGAGTTCCTGGCCTTTTTTTCACTTTACGGGAATCTTGTCCCGGAAACGGACGGGCAGGGGGAATCTATGGCTCTTACATTTATCTATGGGAATTCCGGGAACGGAAAATCAGAATACATTTACCGGAAGACCGTCGATATGGCTGCCGGTCAGCCCTATGGGCGGTTCTATGTGGTTGTGCCGGAGCAGTTTACCATGAGCACGCAGAAAAGTCTGGTGGGGCATTCAGAAAATGGTGTGATCCGCAACGTGGATGTGGTCAGCTTTGACCGCCTGGCCTACCGTGTCTTTGATGAGCTGGGCGTCCGTCATACCGTGATGGAGGAGACCGGAAAAAGCCTGGTTTTAAGGCGGATCGTGGCGGAGAAAGAGGCGGAGCTGACCGTCCTGCGGGGCAGCCTGAAAAAAATGGGCTATATCGGAGAACTGAAATCCATGATTTCCGAGCTGATGCAGTATGATATTTCCCCGGACCGTCTAACTGCGTTTGTAAACGGGCTGCCGGAAACGTCGGCGCTGTATCTGAAGCTGAAGGATATCCTCTGTATTTACCGGGAGTTTGACGATTATCTGCAGGGAGATTACGTGACGGCGGAGAAACGGCTGGAACTCCTGATGGAATATGCCGCTGATTCGGCGCTTCTGCGGGACGCGGTGTTTGTATTTGACGGGTATACCGGATTTACGCCGGTGCAGTTAAAGCTTCTGCGCCAGCTTCTGTATCTGGCGAAAGACGTCTATGTGACGGTGACGCTGGATATCAGGGAGGGACTTTATGAAAACGCCGGTGTGCAGGAGCTGTTTTATATGAGCCATAAGATGGTGCAGGCTCTTTTGACGGCGGCGAGGGAGA
Organism: uncultured Lachnospiraceae bacterium; assembly: GCA_944380065.1. Lineage (GTDB taxonomy): Bacteria > Bacillota > Clostridia > Lachnospirales > Lachnospiraceae > Eubacterium_I. The sequence goes on along the minus strand of CALWGM010000039.1, from coordinate 13,024 downwards.
GCCGGACAGAGATTGGGGAACCCGTCTGCCTGCAGGCGGATGAAAACAGCCGCTTTGCCGGGAATCCGGTGCTGCACCATCTGGAACAGAATCTGTTCCGGATCCGCCGCAGGAGCTATGGGGAGGACTGCGGGGAGACTCTGCAGCTGTTTTCCCTGCTGAACCCGGAGGCGGAGCTTTTGTTCGCGGCGTCCAGGATCTCCCGGATTGTGCGGGAAAAGGGATACCGCTACCGGGATTTCGCCATCGTCGCCAGCAGTGTAGAGCGGTATGAACCCTACGCAGAGGCGGTGTTTGGACGTTACGGGATTCCCTATTTTGTGGATGTGAAACAGTCGGTGCTTTATCACCCGCTGACAGAGCTGCTCCGCGGTGCGCTGGAGATGCTGGAGACGGATTTTTCGGAGGAAAGCGTGTTCCGCTGCCTGCGGACAGGTCTGTGCGGTTTTTCCATGGAAGAGATGGATCTGCTGGAAAATTACTGCCTGGAAAAGGGAATCCACGGCAGAAACCGATGGAAAAAGCATTTTCTGCGGCCTTCCCGTCAGCACGGCAGGATCCGGGCGGATGAGGAAGCGCTGCAGCAGGAGCTGGCCCGGCTGAATGATCTGCGCCAGCGGTTTTGGGAGCTGATTCAGCCGCTAACTGCAGCATTCTCCAGGAAAGGAGCTTCTGTACGGGAGTGGACACAGGCGCTGTTTGGATTTTTGCAGAGTCTGTCTGTGGAAGAGCAGCTGCGGGAGGCTATGGAAGGATTTGAGGCAGAGGGACAGGAAGTCCTGGCCAGCGAGTACCGGCAGATATATAAGATTGTGGTGGATCTGTTTGACAAGTTTGTGGACCTGCTGGGGGATGAGGTGTTATCTTTGGCGGAGTATACCGATATCCTGGAAGCCGGGCTGGCCACGGCGAAGGTGGGCAGTATCCCTCAGGGGAATGACTGTCTGATTTTGGGGGATATTGAGAGAACCCGGTTGGAGGGGATCCGGATCCTGTTTTTCCTGGGCGTGAATGACGGGCTGATCCCCAGAAGCGCCGGGCGGGGCAGCATCCTCTCTCAGTATGACCGGGAGCGGATGGCGGAGCAGGAACTGGAGCTGGCGCCGGGAGCCAGGGAGCAGGTATTTCTGCAGCGTTTCTATCTCTACTGGAATCTGACCAAACCTTCCCGGGCGCTGTACCTGACCTGTTCCAGGATGGACAGTGAGGGAAAGGCATCGCGTCCTTCCTATCTGATCGGCGTGCTGCAAAAGCTGTTTCCGAAGCTTTTGCTGACGGAGATCGATCCGGAAGAACCGCTTCCGGCGGTGACGGCGCGGGGCAGTGTGGACGCCTACCTGAGCGGGCTTTTGCTGGCGCACAGGGGGAAGATTCTTCCGGAGTGGAAGGCGCTGCACCGGTGGTTTTCGGGACAGCCGGACTGGGCGCCCCTGATCCGGGAGTATTTTGAGGCGGGATTTTCTGTTTTTGCGGGAGAATCCTTAGAGGCTGATGTGGCCAGGCTGCTGTATGGGACTGTGCTGACCGGATCGGTGACCCGCCTGGAGCTGTTTGCCAGGTGCGCCTTCGCCCATTTTTTAGAGTATGGGCTGAAGCTGGCGGAGAGGCAGGCGTTTGCCTTTGAAGATCTGGATATGGGAAGCATGTTCCATGAGATCCTGCGGGGATTCTGTGTCCGTCTGGAAGAGCAGTACAGCTGGGAGAGCGTGACGGAGGAACAGCAGGAACAGCTGCTGCGGGAGGCCATGGAGGAGGCGGTTCTGTCCATGCCCAACGAATCGCTGACAGAGTCTGCCCGCAGCGCCTATGTGCTGGAGCGGATTTACCGGATCATGCGAAAGAGCGTCTGGGCGCTGACCCAGCAGATCCGGCGGGGCGATTTCCGGCCGGAGGGTTATGAGGTAGAGTTTTCACAGGTGAGCCGGCTGACGCCGGAGTCCATGATGCGCACGGTAGGGCGCGTGGACCGTGTGGATACCTATGAAAATGAAAATCAGGTTTATGTGAAGGTCATTGATTATAAATCGGGACATACCAAATTCCAGCTGCTGCAGTTATATTACGGAAGACAGCTGCAGCTGGTGGTGTATCTGAACGCCGCCATGGAGAAGGTGAAACAGGAGCATCCGGGCAAAGAGGTGCTCCCGGCGGGGATTTTCTACTATCATCTGGATGATCCCATGGTGGAAACAGAAGAAGCGCTGTCAGAGCAGGAGATTCTGACGGAGGTGCTGAAACAGCTGCGTTTAAACGGCCTGGTCAGTTTGGAGCCGGAGGCCTATACGCATATGGATCGGGAACTTCCTGAAAAACGCACCTCGGATGTGATTCCGATCTCCCTGAACCAGGATCTGTCGGTGAGCAGGCGGGGCGCCCAGACGGCGTCCACAGAGAATTTTGAAAAACTCTCCGCCTATGTGCAGGAGCAGATCCGGCAGGCGGCCGACGCGATCTTAGCGGGGGAGATTGATGTGAATCCCTACCGCCTCGGCGATCAGACCGGATGCGATTACTGTGAATACCGGAGCGTGTGCGGTTTTGACGGACGGATGCCGGGCTATGGCTACCGGGCGGAGGAGAAGCTGAAGGACGAGGAGATCTGGGAGAAGATCAGCGAACAGACGGGGCAGAAGCAGAAAAAGCGCGATGCCGGGAAAGACAGCGGAGGATCTGTTGTGTGAAGCAGGGAAACAGCAGAGGATTGGCAGGAGTATGGAAGATGGAACAGACGATCGTGGGAAAAGAGCAGAACAGAAAAACTTCGGAGGATGGACGGACGGAAAACGCTGCTCCGATCAGAAAGGAAGCAGAACAGACAGCCGGAGCTGTGCGCTGGACGCCGGAACAGAGGAAGGTCATTGACCTGCGGGGACGCAGCATGCTGGTCTCAGCGGCGGCAGGCTCCGGAAAAACAGCCGTGCTGGTGGAGCGCATCATCTCCCTGGTAACGGACTCCTCCCATCCGGTGGATGTGGATCAGCTGCTGGTGGTGACCTTTACCAACGCTGCGGCGGCGGAGATGCGGGAACGGGTCTTAAACGCCATTGAGAAAGCGGTGGAGGCAGATCCGGGAAACGTCCATCTGCAGCGTCAGATGACCCTGATCCATAATGCCCAGATCACCACGATTGACAGCTTCTGCAGCTACGTGCTGCGCGGATACTTCCATAAGATCGGCCTGGAACCGGGCTTTCGGATCGGCGATCCGGGAGAGCTGACCCTGCTGCGGGAGGATGTGTGCGACCAGGTGCTGGAAGAATTTTACGCCGGGAAGGATCCGCAGTTTCTTTTGTTTACAGACAGTTACTCTGCGGCGAAAAGCGATCGCCCGATCCGGGAAATGATCCTGCGGATGTATGATTTCTCCCGCAGTTATCCCTGGCCCCGGGAGTGGCTGGATGGATGCGCCGCCCAGTACCAGGCGGATTCTGTGGAAGAGCTGGAAGAAAAGCCCTGGATGAGGGAGTTTCTCTTTTACCTGCATGTATGTGCAGAGGAGGAGATCAGCCGCTACCGGGAAATTTATCCCTATACGCTGGATGACGATGGGCCGCAGATGTACGCGGAGGCGGTGGAGGACGATCTGTGTCAGCTGCAGGGACTGCTGTCCTGCAGGCATCTGAAGGACTGGCAGGAGCAGCTCTCTGCCATCGTGTGGAAAAAACTGAAGCCTGCCAGAAAATATGAGGGCAGCCAGGAGAAAAAGGATGCGGTGGCGAACGCCCGCAAACGGCTGAAAAATGAGATCGACGGTTACCGGAAAAAATATTTTTCCGAAGATCCTGTCCGGCAGATGGAGCTGCTGCAGAAAACAGCAACGATGGTCAAGATGCTGGTGACGCTGGTCAACGCCTTTGCGGAAAAGTTCGGGGCGGCGAAAGCCAAAAAGAATATGCTGGATTTTTCCGATGTGGAACATAACGCGCTGGATATTTTAGTGGATCCGCAGACAAAGGAGCCCACGGAGACGGCGGCGGAGTTCCGGTCGCGGTTTGCGGAGGTCATGATCGACGAATACCAGGACAGCAACTATGTGCAGGAGGCGCTCCTGACGGCGGTGTCCGGTATTCCGGAGGGACGTCAGAACCTGTTTATGGTGGGAGATGTGAAACAGAGCATTTACCGTTTCCGTTTGGCGCGGCCGGAGCTGTTCATGGAAAAATATGATGGTTACTCAACCGATGAGGGGGAGCGGCAGCGCATCGACCTCCATAAAAATTTCCGCAGCCGCGGAGAAGTGGTAGAGACGGTGAACGATATCTTTTACCGGATCATGGGACGCGATCTGGGAAAGGTGGAATATGACAGCGGGGCGGCGCTGTATCAGGGGGCGGAGCCTGCGCCGTATGAGGAACCGGACTGCTGCCGTCCGGAATGCCTGGTGATCACCGACGCCCCTCAGGGAGAGGATAAAAAAACGGCGGAAGCCCGGGCGGTGGCCCAGAGGATCCGCCGTCTGGTGGAGGATCAGGAGATCCCCGGGAAGCAGTACCGGGACTGCGTGATCCTGCTGCGTTCCTTTTCCGGCTGGTCGGAAATATTCCAGGCAGTATTTGAGCAGGAGGGGATCCCGCTGATTGTGTCCTCCCAGACCGGGTATTTTTCCGCGCAGGAGGTGCAGACGGTGCTGGCGTTTCTGCGGATTCTGGACAATCCGCGGCAGGATATTCCCCTGACAGCGGTGATGCGCTCCTTTATCGGACAGTTTTCCAGTGAAGAACTGGCCCGGATCCGGATCGAAAACCCCGGCCTGCCTTTTTACGAATGTGTGCGGAGGCTGGCAGGGCAGGCGGCTGAGGTGTCCGGCGCAGAGGAACCGGAGGGGGATCCGGATCCGCGCAGGAAAAAGCTGGCGGAGAAAACCGCCCGTTTCCGGGAACTGCTGCACAGGTTCCGTCAACGGGTTCCTTATACGCCTGTCCATGTTTTGATCCGGCAGATTTATGAGGAGACAAATTTCCGGGATTATGTGACGGCGCTCCCGGCAGGGGCGCAGCGGCGGGCAAATCTGGATATGCTGTTGGAAAAGGCGGTGGCCTATGAAAAAACCAGCTATCACGGCCTGTTCCATTTTGTCCGTTATATTGACCGTCTGATGAAATACAACGTGGATTACGGCGAGGCGGAGCGGATGGGGGAACAGGAAAACGCCGTGCGTCTGATGACCATCCACAAGAGCAAGGGGCTGGAGTTTCCGGTGGTGGTTGTGGCTGGCATGGGAAAAGCCTTCAACACCCAGGACATGAAAAGCAGTATGATTTTCCATCCGGAATACGGTGTGGCGCTGAAATGGTCAGACCCTGAAAAGAGGATCCGGAAAGATACCCTGATCCGCCAGGTATTTTCCCTGGAGACCAAAAAGGAGAATCTTGGCGAGGAGCTGCGGATCCTGTATGTGGCCCTGACCCGGGCGAAGGAAAAACTGATCCTGACCGGCTTTGCCAAAAAGGAGGCCATCGGAGGGTTTCGTCCCATGAAGGAAGGGGAGAAGCTTCCGTTTTCCGTGCGTATGGGAGCCGTCTGCTGCTGGGACTGGGTGCTCCCGGCGCTGGGAAGCTACGGGGACAGGTATTCCTTTGAAATCTGCGATTTTGGGGAGCGGGTGAAGGGCGAGCAGGACCGGCAGGGGATGCTCCGGGAGGAAAAACGGAAATTGCTGGCAGAACTGTCGCAGACCGATGAGAAAATCTACCGCCAAATCTGCGCCAGCCTGTCCTGGCGGTATCCGTATGAGAACGAGGAATGGTTCAAACAGAAGGTTTCTGTTTCAGAGATCAAACACCGGGCCATGGAGGAGGTCAGGGAGAGTTTGGGAGAGGATCCGGCGGAATCCCTGTTCCCCCCGAAAATACCGACGCCTTATCTTCCGAAGTTTGTGCAGGAGCGGGGGGAGAACCGGGGGGCGCTGCGGGGAACGGCCATGCACCGTTTCCTGGAATGCCTTGATTTTGCGGCAGTTCCTTCGGAGGGGATTCCGGGGGAACGAAAACAGTATCTGAAGGCGGCTGCAGAGCGTATGCTGCGGGAAGGACGCATGACAGAGGAGGAGATGGAACTGGTCAGTTTCCGGCAGATGGAGGATTTCCTGCATACGCCGGAGGCCGCGCGGATGGTATCGGCGGCGAAAAACGGCCTGTTAAGCAGGGAGCAGCCCTTTGTGATGGCGCTGCCAGCCTGCCGGGTGTGGCCGCAGACAGCTGCGGAGGATCCGGTACTGGTGCAGGGGATCATTGATGTGTTCTGGGAAGAGGAAGACGGCATCGTGGTGCTGGATTATAAGACGGACCGGGTGAAGACGGCGGAAGAACTGCTGGCGCGTTACCGGGCGCAGCTTCTGCTTTACGGGGAGGCGCTGGAGCGGTCATTTGACGGCAAAAAAATCAGGGAGATTCTGATCTATTCCTTCCGGCTGAACCAGATGATCCCGGTGGAATGCGAGGATCAGACAGAGGATATGTAGAGGGACAGAAGATGTCCGGGAAAGGAGAACCATATGAAGATCATTCTGGCTTCTGCGTCGCCCAGGCGCAGGGAACTGCTGACACAGATGGGGCTGGAGTTTGAGGTACGCCCCTCCTGCGGGGAGGAAGTGATCACCGCCCGGACGCCTGCGGAGGCGGTCATGGAGCTGGCCGGCCAGAAGGCGGCGGAGATTGCCGGTATCGAGGCGTCAGAACGGCCGGGGGAGGACCTGCTGGTGATCGGCGCGGATACCGTAGTGGTGAAGGATCACCAGATTTTAGGAAAGCCGAAGGACGAAGAGGATGCGGTGCGGATGCTGCGCCGTCTCTCCGGGGATGTCCATCAGGTCTACACCGGGGTATGCCTGATCCGTCTGAAGGGCGGGAGGCGGACGGAGAAATCCTTTTATGAGTCCACGGATGTCCATTTTAACCCGATGACCGACCGGGAGATCTCAGATTACGTCAGTACCGGGGATCCCATGGACAAGGCCGGGGCTTACGGCATCCAGGGGCTCTGCGGAAAGTATATCCGGGGCATTGAGGGAGACTATAACAATGTGGTGGGACTGCCCATCGCCCGGCTGTACCAGGAGATGAAGAAAATGGGGGAGGAACAGAGTTGACCATAGCACAGATCAAATATTTTGTAACCGTGGCGAAATGCCTCAGCTTTACGAAGGCGGCGGAACAGCTTTTTGTTTCCCAGCCTGCGCTGAGCCGCCATATCAAAAACATGGAAGAGGAGCTGAATATCCAGCTCTTCGTGCGCACCAGCAACGGGATCCGGCTGACGCCTGCAGGCAGCTCCCTGTATGTGGGGATGGCGGACATGTACAGCAACTACAACGAGATGGTACAGAAGGCGGAAAAGATTCAGAAAGGGCTGAGCGGCACATTAAAGATCGGTATCCTGGATCAGACGAACGTGGCGGATTTTATGCCGCTGATTTACCGCAATTTCCAGGAGGATTATGCCAATGTCGATCTCTGGTTTCAGGAGGGTTCTTTTAAATATCTGCTTTCGGAGCTTTATGCCGGCAGATTGGATATGATCTTTACCCTGAAGTTTGAGATTGAACGCAAGGAGAGTATCGTCTATCAGTATGTATCCCGTTCCAAGGATTACATCGTCATGAGCAAGTTCCATACGCTGGCGCAGAAAGCCAGGGTTACGCTGGATGATGTGAAAGACGAGACTTTTGTGATGATTTCCGAGGAGGATAACCCGGAGTCGGCGCCGCTGATTTTCGCGATCTGCAAAGAGCATGGATTTGTGCCGCAGGTGCATTACGCGAAAACGCTGACGGAGCAGATCCTGTGGATCGAAGTGGGGATGGGGGTGTCGATCCTGGATTCCCGCTGTACACTGAAGATGAACCCGGATGTGAAATTTTACGAGATGGAGAGCAACTGGGATCCGTCCCTGGTGGTTGCCTGGCATCAGAATAATTACAATCCGCTGATCTCTGTATTTTTGAAAAATATGAACCAGGTGCTGGGGCTGGAGCAGGAGGATGTGTACGGACTCAGCCTGGAAAATAATTAAGGACAGAAAACAGGAGGGCGCCCCAATCGGGACGCCCTCGCACTATGTAGATCTAATGGTTCTCTTTGTAGACGGTCTTGCCGCATTTCAGGATCTCATCGATCATGACATCCTTGGACCATCCGCCGAAAGGAAGGAACATCGGACGGTAGCAGTAGCCGGCCGCTGTTTTGTAGAAGGTCTCTCTTACCTGACGGCGGAGATCCTCCTCGGTCAGTGTGCCGGACAGCTCAGCTGTCTGATATTTCTGATAATCCGGTGTGGTGTGGTAGCTCAGCTTGTTGCCGGTGATGGCTTTCAGCTTCGGAATGTCGTTGATCTCCATACCCTGCCATGCGTCGATGCCTAACTCTACGAACTCCGGTACGATCTCCTCCATCTTACCGCAGGAGTGCATATCGAAGATCACGCCCAGCTCATGGCAGCGGTCAACCGCTTTTTTAATCTGCGGCTTGATCAGCTCTCTCCAGGTGTCCGGGGAGAAGAACATGCCGTTCTGGGTGCCCCAGTCGTCGTGGAACATCAGTACATCCGGTTTATAAATAGAAATTACCTTCTCCATCAGTTTTAATTTCCACTCCATGAAGGCATCGAAAAACTCTGATACTTCATCCGGATCTGTGATCAGGGAGCAGAGTGCGTTCTCAAATCCCATGAGCATGTGCAGACGCTCGAAGGGGCCGTTTACGAACATCATCTCGAACACCTTGTTTTCACGGTCGATCTCGCTGATGTGGTCGATCTCCTCTACCCTGCTCCAGTCCCAGGCATCCAGGTCGGGGAATTTTACCACATCTTTCCAGTCACAGATATCCTCCAAAATCGGCGGCTGGGTGTGATCCGGGGCGATCGCGTCAACACTTGCCTCATATTTCCACTGTACGCCGAACCAGTCCGTACCGCCGGTGGTGTGGGGAGGACGCTCCGCATAGGCTTCCGGATTGAACAGGAGGAAAATGCCGTCGTCTGTAGGAAGCTCATCGGTGGGCTCATGATGGAAGAATGCCCAGACTCTCTCTTTTGGTGTCATTTCTTTCATAGCTGCCAGTCAACTCCTTTTCTGATAATAATTTGTTGTTTCGTTTCTGAAAAATCTGCGCTTTTATCTGTTTCCATTATAATTCCCCGGGGAGGGAATTGCCAATCAAAAAAAGCTATAAGAGTATACGGATCTGTTATGGAGCGTTATTGTTCAGGCCAGCATCAAACATTTACTGTTTGATGCGTCAGAACATGAGCAGGGAGTGAGCAAATCCCATTCGCGAAGCGAATTTCCAATGGATTTGCGAAGTTACTGTGAACGGAGTGAACAGTAACTATGGAAGTGCCGGGGCGGGAAAAAGAAGGAAAGGACAGGAGGAGATTCTTTTTTATTATGGAAGAAAGCAGGTCAGTTCCGTTTTTTCTTAGGTGTTTCTGTGGGATTGATCTGGTATACCATCCTATCAAAAAGCTGTATACCGTCATTCGGATTTGATATTGGGATTCAAAATCGGAACATGCTAAAATCATCCTATGAAAAATCTGCGCGGATTTTATCAGCTGAACACATATTTTTACGAATTTAGGAGAGGTGAAGTATGAATTTAGGAGTTTTGATTGCGGTATTGCTCTACGAAGTAATATCCATTGCAGTCGTAACGGTTGTGCTTACGAAACGGAATAAGAACAAACAGCATGAAGAAGGCAGCTTCGCTTTCGCAGGCGGCGGCCTGCCGGCGTCCCTGGTGGGTATCACGCTGGCGCTGACGCTTTTGGGAAGCGCCCATAACTGGGGAACCTGCCAGAACGCGGCGAGCATGGGCGTGATCGCCGCATGGTTTGGTATCGCCTGTGCTGTCATGATGGTAGTGATCACACAGGTAACCGGTCCCTGGATGCGCAGAACAGGCGCAAAAACAGCCGGTGAGTTCCTGGGCAAGATTTTCGGCGTGACATCCGGACGTCTGATTTCCTGTATGAACGCAGCTCTGATCATCGGTATGTGCTGTCTGGAGATGGAGGCGATTGCCGTAACATTTTCCCTGATGACCGGCTGGTCCTACACGGTATGCGCCATCATCGGCGGCGTGATCGCAGTGCTGTACGTGCTGCTGGCAGGTATGAAAGAGATCGCATGGCTGAACCTGATCAACGCGATCCTCATGTATGTAGCCCTGATCATGGTATTCATCAGCCTGTGCACCAAGCTTCCGGGAGGCTGGGATGCCGTTGAGTCATCCATGCAGGCATCTCAGGATACCGCCTGGATGACAGACCTGTTCGGAAATCCGGCGCTGATCGTCGGCTTCGCGATTCCGTCCGCACTGGGCGCTTCTCTGTTCCATGGCGTGGCGCAGACCGGATATCAGCCGATCGCTACAGCTAAGGATAACAGGGAAGTGAAAAAATCCATCTGGTTTGCAGGCCCCATCAACGGCTGCTTCTGTATCCTTCCGGCCCTGATCGGTGTGGCGGCGTTCTCCATCATCGCTTACCGTCAGGCCGGCGATATGATGATGACCCCGGCGATGCTGGCCGACCTTCTGCCGAAACCGGTGCTGATGCTTCTGATGGCTGGTTTCCTGGGCGTGGATCTGTCTTCCTTCGCGGTTATGTCCCTGGCTCCGGCGACCATCGTATCCCACGATATGTATACGCTGAAGAACCCGAAAGCCACCGAAGAGCAGAAGACAAAGCTGACCCGTGCGCTGATTGTTGTGATCGGTATTGTTTCCATTCTGATCTGTAACTTCCAGCCCGCAGTGGTTGACATGGTAAACTGGAGTTTCGCGTTCGGTATCCCGGTATTCGTGATGGCAGTGATCGGACTGTGGTGGAAACGTTCCCCGAAAGCATCCATGATCACGTTCATTATTACATGGATCGTGGTTTGTATCTGGAGTACTTTCGGCCTGCAGAATTATCTGGGATGGGCGAACTTCCATGTAAGTTACATTTCCCTGATCGCATCCCTGATCGTGGGCGTTATTACCACCATTGCCTGCAAGGGTGAGAAGGGGCTCTTTATCAAGCACCGCAAGTAAAAGGAGGTATCTTTATGCATATGTGTATTGTATCGATTGTACAGGTTGTTGTGATCGTATTTGCGATCACCGGCGTGGGCTTTGCAATCGGAAAATTAAACAGGTTCGGAGATAAGGACGATATCTTGAAGGAGGAGTAATTTATGGATACAACTCAGATCTGGATGCTTTGCGTCATCCTGGCAATGGCATTCTTTATGGTGCTCACCGTTGTGTGGAGCAAACAGGGGAAGAAAAATAAGGACGCGGAGGAGTAAGAATCCGTGGTTCAAAACAGCCGGGCTTTCAGGTGATGAAAGCCCGGCTGTTTGGCGACAGCGAGATATGGAACAGGCCGGATGCCAGACCAGACAGGGAAAGATCGTGGATGCTGCCGGGATCCTGTTTATTACAGGGTGGTTTCCCTGCGCAGCAGAATCGGTGGAATTACTTTGTGTACCGGTTTCAGGGGAGCGGGTTTCCGCTTTTTCCGTTCCGCCATCTGAGCGGACAGAATACTCATGGCCTCGTTGGCAATCACCGGAATCTGCTGGCCTACCGTACTGATCGGGATGACGGCTTCCCGTGAGATAGGAGAATTGTCAAAACCGACGATCTGGTAGGTGTCCGGGAGTTCCCCGTATTTCTGAAACAGGATATTCAGAAGAACATTGGCATGTGTGTCATTTGGCATAAAGATTCCCTTCTTTTTCCCCGGATATTTTTGTTCCAGATGGTCTGTGAGCGAAGAGATCCTCTTTCTGTTTTCTTCAAAACTGTTCCCGAGATGTGTGAGGATCAGGTCATAGGGAAGATGATGTTCTCTGCATACATCTACGAATCCATGGATTCGTCCGGAGGCCGGTAAAGTATCGGGAATATCTGCATTTACATGGATGATGATGTCGCAGTCACTTTTCCGGAGAAGGCTGGCGGCCTGCACGCCTCCCATGTAATTGTCTGTATTCACGCTGGAGATGTACTGATCCTCGCGCTCAATCCCCACAATCGGGATCTGGCAGGCGGAAAGCTCGGAAGATGGGATCGTATTGCTGAGAATGATCATTCCCTCAATATTGTAAGCGAGAAGCTCTTCGATATATCTGCGCTCTGTGTCAGGGTTTTCACTCCCGGCAAATACCAGAAATTTATATCCGTATGTCTCGTAAGTGGACAGGATCTGGTTTAACATTTCCGAATAGTAATGCATATAAAGATTTGGAACAATAACTCCCACAAATTCAGTCCTGCCGCTGGCAAGAATCCGTCCCACTTTATTTTCCTTATAATCCAGCGCCACCAGGGCGTCGGCAATTTTTTCCTGATTTTCCAGGGTCAGGGAATCCGGGTTATTAAAATAGCGTGAAATCGTTGTTTTGGAAAAGTTTCCGGAGCATCTATGATATCTGTAAAGGAACCGGTTACTTAACCGGTAATGTTAACGGTTTTTTAAAAAGGAGGCAATGGGATGAAACAAAAGTTATTGTGTCTGTCAGGGATTCTGCTGGCAATGCTCTGTTTTACCGGGTGTCAGCAGAAGGATCCGGAACCCGGAGATCTGGAGGGCTATGAGGAAGGAGAGGAATATCTTTCAATCTGGGTTCATTCCATAGAGGACACGGAAGAGGGTCAGGCATACCGTGAGTCTGTGGAAAGCTTTAATGAAGCATATGATGGAAAATATTTTGCGGATATTGAATTCGTACCGCGAAATGACAGTGGCGGAGGTTATTCAGATAAAGTAAACGCATCCGTGATGGCAGGCGGGCTGCCGGATGTACTGACCGTGGATGGTCCAAACGTGGCGGCTTATGCGTCAAACGGGATCATTCAGCCGCTGGCGGAACTGAAACCCATCATGGAGGAAAAGAATGGCTATCCGTTGGATATGACGTTTCCGGTAGGAGAGACCAGCATCTATTATTACGCTCCGTTTGTCTGGTCCGGCGGCGGGGAACTGGTCAGCGAGGACGGACTGACCGTGGAGGGGTATTTCAATTCAGAGCAGA
>CALWGM010000038.1 GCA_944380065.1 uncultured Lachnospiraceae bacterium | reverse complement strand
TTCTCCGGCTCCGCCATCCAGCGCCCGGAAACCCGGGTGATATTGCCGATAAACTCTGCCAGCCCGTCGGAAATCTGCTCCTTCGTCAGACGCCACTCCCAGTTTCCTCCCAGGGTGGACGGGAAATTCATCCGCGCTTCCTCCCCCAGATGCAGGTAGTCCTGCATGGGGATGATACAGTATTTGGCGATGCTCGTCATGGCCAGCCGCACCAGATTATCGCAGAGCTGCTCATAATTATCCCAGAAACGGTTCATGTAATTTTTGATATGATCCCTAATATAATCCGAAGCGTTGGCAATGTACTGGAACAGCGTCTCGTTATCATGGGTCCCGGTGTATACCACACAGTTGGGATTTTCATAATTGTGCGGCAGGTACACATTCCCGCTGTCGCCGCCAAAGGCAAACTGCAGCACCTTCATTCCCGGATAACCGCTCTCTGCTAAAAGCTCCCGGACACTGTCCGTGATCGTTCCCAGATCCTCCGCAATGATCTCCACGCCCTCTACGTGTTCCTCAATGGCGTTCATCAGATCCATGCCGGGACCCGGCATCCATTTCCCGTTTCTGGCCGTTTTCTCGCCAAAAGGAATCGCATAATAGGACTCAAATCCCCGGAAATGGTCAAACCGCAGCACATCATACAATACAGCCGCATGGCTTACCCGGCTGATCCACCAGGCATATCCGGTCTTTTTATGGTAATCCCAGTCATAAAGAGGGTTGCCCCAGAGCTGTCCGTCATCGGAAAACGCATCCGGCGGGCACCCCGCCACACGGGTGGGCTGCAGGTCCTCATCCATCTGGAACAGCTGGGGATTATTCCAGGCGTCGGCGCTGTCGATGGCCACATAGATGGGCATGTCGCCGATGATGCGGATCCCCTGCTCATTGGCATAGGCCTTCACCTTCACCCACTGGGTCAGGAACCAGTACTGGATATGCTCATGGAAACAGATATCATCCGCCAGCTCCCGCTTCGCCTTCGCTATGGTCTCAGGATCCTTCAGCCGGTAGGGATCCTCCCACTCATACCAGGCTTTCTTATCGTGAAGATCCTTGATCGCCATAAAAAGAGCGTAATCCGGCAGCCAGTGCGCCTGCTCCTTTACAAACGCCTCAAACGCCGTCTGGTCATTCTTCCTGTCATTCTCGTAAGCCTTCCGAAGCAGCGTAAAACGGTTCTCAAACTGCTTGCCGTAATCCACATAGGAAGGGTTCGTCCCTAACTGCGCCTGGTCGCACTCCTCCCTGGTCAAAAGCCCCTGTTCGATCAGGTCGTCCAGGGACACAAAATAGGGGTTCCCCGCAAATGTGGAAAAAGGCTGGTACGGGGAATCCCCGTAACTGGTATGTCCCAGGGGCAGGATCTGCCAGAAGGTCTGCCCGCATTTTTTCAGAAAATCAATCCACTCATAAGCTTCCTTTGTAAAACCGCCGATCCCGTATCTGGACGGGATACTGCTGACCGGAAGCAGAATACCACTTGCTCTCATGTTCATCCTCCCATAAACAATGCGGCTGTCTGCGCCGCACAAAGATAGACATATTATACACGATTCAGCCGGTTTTTCCAATTATTTTCAGCAAAATTCACATTTTTGTTTGATTTCTGTCATATTTGCCGCCGATATTCCTCCTCATTTCCTGCGAACAGCAGATTCTTTTTGTAAATTTCCCATGAACCGCCGGATCGGACTGGCCAAATCAGAAATTTCCGTGTATAATAATCCTGACATTTCAGAGCAGAATGCTCGGAAAGGAGGAATTCGACCATGGCAAATCCTGCAGATGAATGTACACACAACTGCCATACCTGCAGCGCAGGCTGCGGCGACGCCGGCACAGAAAGAAAGCCCAGCTTTTTTGACCGCCTGGAAGCCGCTTCCGAACATTTTGAAAAAATCGGGGATGAGAATATCATCAACATGTTAAACGAGGCAGTTGCCGCCCTCGAAAAAGAGGACGCCGAAGAAGAGACAAAAGAAGCAGAATAAAATGCCGGCAGCCGCAGGGGTACACGCCCCTGCGGCTGCCGGATTTTCTGTTTCTGATACATGCGGATCAGCCAAGTCCTTCCTCCGCATACATATTTTCTTCCCACTCATTATACTGCTCCCAGGTGGTCAGGTCAGATTCATCCCCGATCACGCCCAGGTCAGTCAGCGCCTGGATGGTATGGGTGCAGGATTTATAGATACTGAAGGTGGGATATACATCCGTGTACATCGTCTCGTCCCCCACACTCTGTTCTTCTGTCAGCGCAGAATTCACGGAATTAGCGGTGGCGGCCCGGTCCGGCAGGTCATCATAAATGGATACGGCCTCTCCGCTGACCTGTCCGCTGAAAGAGATGGAATTATAATACTGCTCCCCTTCTTCCGCCGCGTCTTTTTCTGTCGACAGATAGGAATTGCTTTCCTCGTAATAAGGATAATTTCCCTCCCTGACATCCTGCAGGACTGCCTGATACAGCATCGTTGCCTGCTCCCCGTTCAGGGACACCGAATCCGAATAATAACCGTCATTTCCCAGATCCAGGATCGGGAAGTCCACCGAAGCCCCCAGATACTGGACATCTTCATAATTTTTGCAGATCTTATACTCCAAAAACGCTTCCGGATCCCCCAGCAGTACGCCCAGCAGGGAAACCGAACTGTCCGGATCCTCCAGATATGCCCCGCCGACAGGGACAGAATACCTCCGCTCTATACTTCCGCCGTTTTTCAGATAATAGGTAATCTGGTAAGACGCCATCACGTTATCCGCATAAGCGGCCGCGTCTTCGTAACCATTGGCTTCCGCATAGTACAGATCCTCATACTCCGCCTTGTGGTCGATGATGCTCTGATGCGCCGCCTCCAGCGCCTGGATCTTATCTGCATCCGTCAGAACCACATCAAAACCCGGAGCCTCCAAAAGGACAGACTGCACCTGGTCTGTTTTGGGGATCCGCCGTTCCGCCCGGAACAGGTCGCCCTCCAGGGCGCCGGTCAGAAACAGCATCACCGCTGCACACACCAGACCCTCGATCCAGATCCTTTTTGCAAAGATCCGGAAACGCTTCTTTAAGATCATCTCCCCCAAGAAGAAGAACAGCAGGGTCAGCACCGCGGAAAATATCACCAGGCACAGGGTAAAATACCGGCTGCTTTCCAGGAATACACCGGAGATAAAGAGGCCGAGGCCAACGCCGGCAAAAAACGCCACCACCCAGCGGAATACCGGGTTCATCCAGCGATAGGCCACAATATCCCCTGCGCACTCTAACTGCCGCTTCTGATACAGGACCGCCGCAAAGATCAGCAGCAGCGCCGCCGGGATCAGGTAAAGCAGCATGATCTTCATTCCTGTAATGGAAGAAGCCAGCGCAATCCCATCCGCGCCGTTCTGCAGCGCTACGCCCACATGTCCGACCAGATAAACGATGGGCGAGAGCACACTGCCGCCAACCCCGTTTCCGGGAGTCATGGAAAAAAAGAAATCTCCCATCCCATAGCATACGGCGGAGATCACGCCGCCGATCAGCGCCCTTGCCGCCACATAAATCAGATTCCCGGCCACATAGTAAATCAGGGCGGCGATCACATTTCCGCTGAGCATGGCGGCAAACACCGCCCCCGAGACAAACAGGAAGGACGCGATCACCGAGAAGATCAGCCAGTACAGCAGATACTCCACACAGGTCACCCGGTTAAGGATGCACACGATCAGACTGATTAAAAACATCAGCACCTGCGGCACCACCAAAAACAGCAGCGCGTTCAGATATCCGGTCACAAACAGCTCCTTCCGGCTGACCGGCAGCGCGTGCATCATGTTGCAGCTCCTGGCCGAATACAGATAGCTGAAAATCAGCAGTACCAGCACGATGGCCATCACAAAAATATAAACGAAATTCGCTGTGGTGCCCCAGTTGACACAGGTGACAACTTCCCTCAGCTGCGCCTCCGCCAGATTCGCCGCATGCAGCCGCTGCGGATTGGTCCGCAGATACAGACTGACCGGAAGCGAAAAAAACAGGACTGCCAGGTACAGAATCCACATGGGCCAGAAACGGAGGATATTTTTCATGAAAATAGTCCTGTTAAAAAAGGATGTCTTTGATCTCATAATTCACTCCTCCCATTTCATAAATAAAGATTTCTTCCAGCGTCAGGGGCAGCACATCGATCAGCATGGGGCGCGCGGCCTTCAGCATCTCTTTTGCCTTCTGCGGGTCGCCCTTGACGATCAGCGTATAAACCCGTCCGGTATTGGACATATGAAGGATCTCGAACTCCCGGGGCAGGGACGGCATTCCCTCCTGGAATACCACCTGGATCTTGGAGACGCTGCCCTGCAGCTCGGAGAGCGACCGCTCCACCATGATCCTGCCCTGATGCATGATCCCCACATGGTCGCACACATCCTCCAATTCCCGCAGATTATGCGAGGAAACCAGGACAGTGGTATGATGATCCGCAGCCTCTGACAAAATCACGCCCCAGATCTGCCGCCGCATCACCGGATCCAGCCCGTCCACCGGCTCATCCAGCACCATCAGCTCCGGCCTGCTGCAGATCGCCAGCCAGAACGCCACCTGCTTCTGCATTCCCTTGGAGAGACGGCGGATGCTCCGCTTCACATCGATGGTTGGGAAAAACTCCCGCAGCTTCTCAAACAGTTTTTCATCAAAATCCTTATAGATCCCTTTATAAAACCGTTTCATCTCCAGCGTGTCCGCCTGCAGGAAATAAAAAAGGTCGTCCGGAATATAGGCAATTTTCTTCTTCACCGCCGGATTTTCAAACACCGGCTGCCCGTCTATCAGAATACTGCCGGAGTCCGGCCGGTAAACGCCCGTAATATGGCGGATGATGGTGGACTTTCCGGCGCCGTTTGGCCCTACCAGCCCATAAACAGCTCCCTTTTTCACATGGAGCGAAGTATGGTCCAGGGCTTTGAAATCCCCGAAACTCTTGGTCACATCTTCTACTTTAATCAATATCTTCCCCCCCCTTTTCAGAAATTCTGCGGATCCTCGCCTGCAGATCGTTTACCGGAGTTGCCAGGAACAAAAGTTCCTTCACGGTAGCATCAAAAATCTGAAACAAGTCCATACGGCGTTCCTTCTTCGCATCCTTCACCTCCGACACAAAACATCCTTTGCCGGGCACGGTATAGATATATCCCTCATCCTCCAGCTCATGGTAGGCACGCTGGATGGTGTTGGGATTGATGGCCAGGGAAGATGCCAGTTCCCGCACAGAAGGGAGCTTTTCATTGGTATTCACAGCCCTGCTGATCACCAGATGACGGATACTGTCTTTGATCTGCTGATAAAAAGGCCGCGAATCACGATAATTTAATTGTATGATCATAAAAAGCCTCCTGTTTCGATGTTACTGCCCGCTGCGCCCGCAGTAACATTCCTGTTTCTGTAAAAAAATAGAAGTGTACCGATCCCACCCCGCAACTGTATGAATGGAATTAGTACACTTACACTATAGCATCGGTTCCGGCCACGCACAAGGAAGATATCGTAAAGATTTCTTAAGAAAATCTGAAGGGCTGCGCCTGCTCCGTGTCCGGCGTCCTTCCTTCATCCCTGTCCTTTTTCCCCCAGCCTGACTTTCCCGGCCAGGTACTCCGGCAGGTCATCCAATGCTTCAATCCGTGGAATGGAAGCGTCCACACTGCCGAATCCGTAGGCCGCGAACAAAAACGGTACCCCGGCCTCCCGGCAGGCATCCAGATCGCCCTGCGTATCGCCCAGATAGAGGTACTGATCCAGATGGTTCCGCTCGATCAGAAGCTTCAGATTATCCGCCTTTCCCCGGAGAGTGTCTCCATAACACTCCGTATCTTCCACCAGATCCTCCAAATGATAATATTTCAGGAACCCCTCAATGTAGCCGGACTGGCAGTTGCTGACAATATAAACGCCGTATCCCATTTCCCGCAGCCTAATGAAAACCGCCTTTACATCCCCTAAGAGCACCGCGCCGTATTTCCCCAGGAATTCGTTCTCGATCCGCCCCAGGGTATCAATCCACTCCGCCCCCTTCTCCGGCGTGTAGTGGGGAAACAGGGTGCGGGCAAACACATCCATGGTCTTGCCCATCAGACCCATCAGCTGCTGCCTGGTCACTGTCACCCCTGTCTCGCCGATCTCCTGCAGCGCCGCGTTCCAGGATACCACAATACTGTCCACGGAATCCCACAGAGTTCCGTCCATATCAAAAATCATTCCTTTTTTCATATTCCGTCTCCATCTCTTTTGCCAGAAATTCAAAAATCAGATGGATCCCCTGTCTGTGATCCATCTGATTCCGTATTCTACACGATATTCCTACGCCTCGTCAATCGCTTTGCCGATATCATGGCGCATGTATTTGTTCTCGAACTCCACCCACTCTGTGGCTTTGTATGCGTTGGCGCGGGCTTCCTTCAGATCCGCGCCCTTGGCGGTGATTCCCAGCACGCGGCCTCCGTTGGTGACGATCTTTCCGTTTTCATCCAGCTTCGTCCCCGCATGGAAACAATAATAGCCGTCGCTGTCCTCAAACTTCTCCAGTCCCTGGATCTCAAATCCCTTTTCATAGGAAACCGGATAACCGTCGCTGGCCAGCACCACGCAGACCGCCGCATTGTCCTCAAACTGCAGGTCGATCTGATCCAGCGTCCCGTCGATGCAGGCCTCCATCACGTCGATCACATCGTTCTTCATCCGCGGCAGGACTACCTGCGCTTCCGGATCGCCGAAACGGGCGTTGTACTCCAGCACCTTCGGCCCGTCCTCTGTCAGCATCAGGCCAAAGAAAATAATTCCCTTAAAAGGTCTGCCCTCGGCCGCCATGGCGTCCACCGTCGCCTGGAAGATATATTTATGACAGAACTCGTCCACTTCTTTTGTGTAGAACGGGCTGGGAGAAAACGTTCCCATGCCGCCGGTATTCAGTCCCTGATCGCCGTCCTTCGCCCGCTTGTGATCCTGGGCGGAAGACATGATTTTGATGGTTTTGCCGTCCACGAAAGAAAGCACGGACACTTCCCGGCCTGTCATAAACTCCTCGATCACCATATGGTTGCCGGCAGAGCCGAACTTTTTGTCCATCATGATCTCCTTCACGCCGTCCCTGGCCTCTTCTAAGGTATTGCAGATCAGGACTCCCTTGCCGAGAGCCAGGCCGTCCGCTTTCAGCACGATGGGCATTTTCGCGGTTTCCAGATAGGCCAGCGCCTTCTCCGGATCGTCAAATGTCTCATAAGCGGCTGTGGGGATCTGATATTTTTTCATCAGATCCTTGGAAAAGGCCTTGGATCCCTCTAAGATGGCAGCTGCCCTGCTGGGGCCGAATACCCGCAGGCCCTCCGCCTCAAACACATCCACAATGCCGCCCACCAGCGGATCATCCATACCGATGATGGTCAGGTCGATGGCGTTTTCCTTCGCAAACGCCGCTAACTTTTCAAACTCCATGGCTCCGATGGGAACGCACTGGGCGATCTGCCCGATCCCGGCGTTTCCCGGCGCACAGTAAATCTTTTCCGCACGGCTGCTCTTTGCCACGCTCATGGCGATGGCGTGCTCCCGGCCGCCGCTTCCTACAATTAAAATCTTCATCGTGACTCTCCTTTATTCCTCGATCCGAACCAGTCCGTCCACAACAGACACTTTTCCATTGGCGATCAGATCGATCGCTTTCGGCATGATGATCCATTCCGCCTGCTCCATCACCCGCTGCTGCAGGATCTTCGGGGTATCCCCCTGCTGTACCTCCACAGCCTTCTGCAGGATGATCGGCCCGGTATCCGTCCCCTCATCCACAAAATGGCAGGTAGCCCCGGTCACCTTCACGCCCCTGGCCAGGACGCCCTCATGTACTTTCAGCCCGTAATACCCTTTCCCGCAGAAAGACGGGATCAGCGACGGGTGGATATTGATGATCCGGTTGCGGTACTTCCGGATCATCTGTTCCGGAATCACCACTAAGAATCCCGCCAGAACCACCAAATCCGCCCCGGTGGCGTCCACCGCCCTTAAAAGAGCCTCATTAAAAGCCTCCCGGCCGGGGTAATCCTTCGGTGAGACACAGGACGCAGGAATACCAGCAGCGGCTGCCCGCTCTAAGGCAAAGGCATTTTTATTATTGCTGATCACAGAAACAATTTCCGCGTTTGTGATGGTTCCGTCCCCGATACGGTCCATAATGGCCTGCAGATTGGTGCCTCCGCCGGAAACCAGAACGGTAATCTTTAACATACGTCCACTCCCTTTTCTCCGGCCTCGATCCTGCCGATCACATACGGAGTATCCCCGGCTGCCCGGATGGCCTCCATCGCCCGGTCCGTATCCGCCGGATCTACTGCCACCACCATACCGATCCCCATATTGAAGGTATTGTACATCATCTGCTCCGCGATCTCGCCCTTCTCCTGCAGGAGACCGAAGATCGGCGGCACCGGATAGCTGTCTTTTTCAATCACAGCCCGGACGCCGTCCACCAGCATCCGGGGAATATTCTCATAAAAACCGCCGCCGGTGATATGGCTGCAGGCCTTTACCGTCACGCCTGCCCCTTTGATATTTTTCAGCGCCTTCACATAAATGCGGGTCGGTGCGATCAGCGCCTCGCCCAGGTTTTTTCCCAGCACATCATAATAAGTATCCAGAGACTCTTTCGTCATCTCAAACACCTTGCGCACCAGGGAAAAACCGTTGGAGTGAACGCCGGTGGATGCCATGCCGATCAGCACATCGCCGGGTTTTAAGTTCTCCCCGGTAATCAGATCCTTCCGGTCGCAGACGCCCACGGCAAATCCTGCCAGGTCGTACTCATCCTCCGGCATCAGCCCGGGATGCTCCGCCGTCTCGCCGCCGATCAGGGCCGCTCCGGACTGCAGGCAGCCCTCCGCCACACCCTTTACGATCTCAGCGATCTTTTCCGGGTAATTGCGCCCGCAGGCAATATAGTCCAGGAAAAATAATGGCTCGCCGCCTGCGCAGGCAATATCGTTGACACACATGGCCACCGCGTCGATGCCGATGGTATCATGCTTATCCATCAGAAACGCCAGCTTTACCTTCGTTCCGCAGCCGTCTGTACCGGACAAAAGCACCGGATCCTCCATATCCCTGATCCCCGCCAGAGAAAAAGCGCCGGAAAATCCGCCCAGTCCGCCCAGCACCTCAGGGCGCATGGTCTTCTTCACATGCTCTTTCATCAGTTCCACTGATTTGTAGCCAGCCTCAATATCAACGCCGGATGTCTTATAATCCATAACAGATCCTCCTAAAATATTCGATTTAATAGTTCTTCCAGCCTGTCTCCTGCAGCTTTGCGTCTTTCGCCGCCACCTGATCCTTCAGCTCCTCCGAATACTCTTTCAGCCGTGCCAGAAGCTCCGGATCAGAAACTGCCAGGATCTTTGCCGCCAGGATGCCGGCATTCGCCCCGCCATTGATCGCCACGGTAGCCACCGGGATGCCGCTGGGCATCTGTACGATGGAATACAGGGAATCCACGCCGCCCAGATCAGAGGTCTTCATGGGGATCCCGATGACAGGCATGGGGAAAATCGCCGCGCACATACCGGGAAGATGCGCCGCCTTTCCGGCTCCGGCAATGATCACCTTTACCCCTCTCTCCTCTGCGCCCTTCGCATACTCGAAGAAAATATCCGGCTCCCTGTGGGCGGAAATAATCCTCATCTCATAGTCGATCCCTAATTTGTCCAGAATCTCTGCCGCCTTGGACATCACCGGCATATCTGAGTCGCTTCCCATTACAATTCCTACTTTTGCCATTTTGATCTCTCCTGTTCTTTGGTCTGCTGATTTACAGTTTCCGGTTACTGCCCATTCTGTCCGCAGTAACTTCTATCATTATAGTAACTGCTCTGTCCTGGAAATACCAATTAGATATTGTAATATGATTTATAATTAATTCTAATGTTTTCCTGTTTATCTATTCATTTTCTTATAAATGCCGTGCCGCATCTGCCATCCCTGCCATGACAGCCGCTTTCCTGCGGCATCCGCCTCCCATCAGCTCCGGCGCTCCTTCAAAAGCGGAAGATTCAGATCCTCTGCCCCTTTTACCCGGAACAGGCCGTCCCGGATGATATCCTCGGTACTGCCGTCTTTCCGGATCACCGTGATCGCCCCTAACTCTTCATAGGGAATGGTAATGTCCGTATGGCAGTTCAGATATGCCCTGGACGGATCCTCCCGGCGCAGGGCGCTGATCTCATTTTCCCTGGCCACGATCTGTTTTCCGTCCGGATTGCGGGTCACCAGGTCTTCTTCATAGGAGTAGCAGGTATCGCCCACCGCAAAATGCGGCCCTGTTTTTTCCGCGATCAGGATCGGCAGCTTATCTGTGATCCCGTATCTGCGTCCCATCACATAGGCGGTGGTATTGGTGCCGATGGCAAACTCCCCCATGGGCAGCGTATCATGGTGCATCAGCACATGATCCTTCACATACCGCTGATTTTCCTCCTCCGAGGTAAAGTTCGTACAGGTGTAGGAGGTAATCATGCCGTCTGCGACGGTCAGCTCCAGATTCTCATACCGCAGGCCGTTTAAAAACACCTCGGACACATGGAGCACCCCGTTGGTTCCTTTTAACACCGGGGAGGTAAACACCTCTCCCACCGGAATATTCACGTCCGCCACGCAGTTCTCAAAGGCAGTCTGGGTCTGCGGGTCAGACAGGGGATAAATGGCTACCGTCAGGTCGGTGCGGTTGCCGTTCGTCCCCTGGATATGAACGGTCCTGGCCTGATCCAGCACGTCGATCAGACGCTGCTGCATCGTCTGGTATTTCTGATAGTCCAGGGTATTGATCGCCACTGTCTCCGCAAAAATCTCCGGGAACTTTTCCCCGATCTCCGGCACCGGATAGGCGATGATGGTAAAGCTGCGTTCCTCACCATGGATATAATGATAGGTGATCTGCGTACTCTCCGAGGCATTGTAGACGTTCAGCTTCTGCTGTTTTGCGTCGTAGCGCAGCGCCTCCTCCTTCATCTCCGGGGAAAACGCATCCTCACCGAACACTTCCACCACGGCCGGCCCCGCATACCCGGCAGCCTGCTCTTTGTGCTGTTCAAACACCGTCTTCATCACTTCCAGGCGCCGCTCCACGATCGCCTTGTCGAAATAATATGCCCGGTCTTCCCGGTGGTCGAAATCATACTGGCGGTTCACCGATGTGGAAAATACCGCCCGCTTGCTGTTTCCCTTGTTCTGGAAGGAAGATACCGGTTCCCGGGACGCCGTCACTTCAAGCCCCATGGCCTGCAGATTTTTTACCGCCGCCCGGATCATGCGCTCAAAACCGATGGGATAGTGGATCTCCGCCACCCTCTTTTTAGACAGATCCTTCCCGGTCATCTCAAACCCGATCCGGTATCCCTCCGTCCAGGTATCCGCCATGGACTGAATCTCCTCCTCCGGCATACGGTTTAAAAAGGCCGCCGTCTCCAGCTCATTTTTCCCCACCGGAAGCCCGTAGCGGTATAAATAGGTCAGGTCATCCAGATTGGCATGGCAGGCAATATCCACGAAAAAGTTCCCCTCCGGGCAGATCATATCATGGATCTGGTTCTCCATAAAAATCTCACTGTAATCATGGAAATACCAGTAAATGGTCTCCCGCGCTTCCTTCAGATCCTGCTCCTCCAGACAGTTATACACCTGGACAAACAGTTCAAACAGAAGTGTCAGCTCCCGGATCCGCCCCTGAAACGCCCAGGCAATACAGCCTTCCAGCTCTGAGCAGAGCAGCGTCAGCAGCTGTCCTGCCTCCTGTCCCAGCATTTTCACCGCGTAGGCAGGGTTCGCATAGCTGCTCCCATAATGTTCGGGACGCAGATGCCGGTACAGGTCGTCCTGATCTGCCTGGCATTCTGCCAGCGTCCGCTTCGCCAGCGTCCCGTTCTGCTGTTTTTCAAAAATCTCCGCTGTTTTTAACAGGAACGGTACCGCCCGCATAAAATAATCCCTGTATTCTCCCGGAATATCCTGCTCCCCGGGGATCCTGCGGATCCGCTCCGCCATCAGCGCAAAACGTTCCTGATATGTTTCCATATCCTCTGTTATCCACTCCATATCTGCCATCTGTCTGATCTGCACCTCCGTTTTTTCACACCATGCCGGAAATATACAGCGCCGCCAGCACCACAGTCAGGATCCCTCCTAAGATCAGGGCTGTGCGCGGCGGAAGGGGACGTATCTTCGGCTCCCGGACTGCCATGATGCCCAGGACAAAAGCGCCCGCCGCCAGCACCAGGCCGATCAGGCTGACCGTTCCCGCCGGGAACGCGGCCTCGCCTGCCGCTGTGAAAGACAGCGCCACCGAAACCACAAACAGGACTGCCGCCGCGATTGCCGATACCATCCCGCACCATCCGGTTCTGGAATGCTTCAGTTCCCGCAGTCTGCTCTTTCTCGTTTTCCGGAAATACTCTCTTCTGCTGTTTGCCATATATTCTGTAATCCCTTTCCTGTTTCCCTGTCTTAATCCAGGTTTTTCTGCATCCGCCGTTTATCCGCATCCACATCCCGTTTATGCTGTATGACTGCATAAACCAGGAATCCGATCATCGCCCCCACGGTATTCAGAATCATATCGTCCACATCGCAGCTCCCGGTCTTGCTGACCAGCTGCAGGATCTCCACCGCCAGGCTCAGCTCAAATCCCAGAAAGGCAACGCGAAAGAAACCTCTCAGCTTTCTGCTCATGATCGGAAGCAGAAAACCAAAAGGCATAAAGATCAAAATATTTCCTGCCAGATTCAGGAATACCGCGGTAAAACCCAGCTGCTCCCGGTAGATCAGGAAGCGGCTGATTTCCCGAAAGGGCATCAGGTTGTAATGATACCCTCTCGGCTGTCCTGCCCGCCCCAGCATCTCCGAAAAAAACAGGAAATACACCAGGGCTCCGATATAGATCCAGAACAGAATCCAGCAGAAAATCCATATACTCTTTTTATGCTTACTTATGAACATGCCGCCCGTCCTTTTTATTTCGCACCGTACTGTTCATAGTATGCATCGATCGCCGCTTTTAATGTATCGTCGATCACAACTCTTCCATTGCAGGGACGGTTGTACAGATATTCCACAACCTCCTCCATGGAAACAATCGCGTTCGTCTCAAAACCATAAAGGTCTCTGATCTCATCCAGGGCGCATTTCCTGCCGCCCTTTCCCACTTCCATCCGGTTCAGGGAAACCATCAGCCCCACAATATGTACATTGCCCTGGGCCTTGATGATCGGGAAGGTCTCCTCAATGGATTTCCCGGAGGTGGTCACATCCTCAATGATCACCACACGGTCGCCGTCCTTCATCCTGCTGCCAAGCAGGATACCGGTATCTCCGTGATCTTTGATCTCCTTGCGGTTGGAAGAATAACGGATCTCCTTTCCGTACAGCTCCGAGAACGCGATCGTCGTGGCCACCGTCAGGGGAATCCCCTTGTAGGCCGGCCCGAAAAGCACGTCAAAATCCGTGCCATATTTATCATGAATCGCCTTCGCGTAATACTGTCCCAGCTTCTGCAGCTGCGCCCCTGTCACATAGGCGCCCGCATTCATAAAAAACGGAGACTTCCGTCCGCTCTTTAACGTAAACTCCCCAAATTTCAACACATCAGATTCCACCATAAATTCAATAAATTCCTGTTTGTACTGTTCCATCTCGGCTGCTCCTTTTCTCAATATAATCTATCTTCAAATGAATCCTGTTTCCTGTTTCAAATGGTAGTTCCAGTATAGCATCCGCCCTGAGAGGATTCAACTGAATTTAGAAAAAATTAAAAGAAACCTGAAATGAAAACAGGCGCTGCCCCTTTCACACGAATCCATCCTGTGTCAGGCGGCAGCGCCTTCTGTCGTCATTTAAAATGATTCTTCGTCTTCGGCCCACACCAGCGCGCATTTCACTGCCCGGTGCCAGCCCTTCAGCAGCTTCCGGATCTCCTTCTCATCCATTTCCGGTTCAAACTTCCGTCCCAGCTGCCAGTTGCTGCGGATCTCGTCCCTGTCCTTCCAGTAACCGACGGCCAGGCCGGCCAGATAGGCTGCTCCCAGTGCGGTTGTCTCAATACATTTCGGGCGGCAGACGGTAGCCTGGTTGATATTGGCCTGGAACTTCACCAGCATATTGTTGGCGCTGGCCCCTCCGTCCACCTTCAGATTCTGCAGACAGACCCCGGCGTCCTCCTCCATGGCTTTGATCACATCGTAGGACTGGTAGGCGATGGATTCCAGGGTGGCGCGGATAAAATGTTCCTTTTTACAGCCCCGGGTCAGCCCCACCACGGTTCCCCTGGCATACTGGTTCCAGTAGGGCGCTCCCATTCCCGCAAAAGCGGGCACTAAATAAACGCCGTTGGTATCAAACACCTCTGTGGCGTATTCTTCTGTCTGCGCCGCGTTCTTCACCATGCGCATGCCGTCCCGCAGCCACTGCACCGCAGCGCCCGCCACGAACACACTTCCCTCCAGGGCATATTCCACCTGGTCGGAAGTGCTTGCCGCAATCGTGGTCAGCAGACCCTTCCTGGATCTGATCGGCGTCGTCCCTGTATTCATCAGCAGGAAGCATCCGGTTCCATATGTATTCTTCACATCACCCACATCAAAGCAGCACTGGCCGAACAGAGCCGCCTGCTGGTCGCCGGCTGCGCCGGCGATCGCCACCCTGCCGGGCATAATTTTATCATCCACACATCCGTAGACGCAGCTGGAAGGCTTGACTTCCGGCAGCATATCCTCCGGAATCCCAAACCAGTCCAGGATCTCCTGATCCCAGCAAAGCTTATGGATATCAAACAGCATCGTCCGGGAGGCATTGGTATAATCTGTCACATGCACACGTCCGCCGGTCAGATTCCAGATCAGCCAGGTATCCACCGTCCCAAACAGCAGCTCTCCCCGCTCTGCGCGTTCCCTGGCCCCTTCCACATGTTCCAGAATCCAGGCAATCTTGCTGGCGCTGAAATAGGCGTCCGGAATCAGTCCTGTCCTCTCCCGGATGACCTGGTCAAATCCCTCCGCTTTCAGCCGGTCGATCATCTCCGCGGTCCGGCGGCACTGCCAGACAATGGCATTATACACCGGTTCCCCGGTCTTTCTGTCCCAGACGATGGTCGTCTCCCGCTGATTGGTAATACCGATCGCGGCAATATGCTCCGGATTTACGCCAGACACCGCGGAAGCCTCCGTCAGCACGGAAAACTGTGAAGACCAGATTTCCCTGGGATTCTGCTCCACCCATCCCGGCTGCGGGTAGATCTGGTCAAATTCCTTCTGCGCCATGCCGCAGATCTTTCCCTCCTGGTCAAAAATAATACATCTGGAACTGGTCGTTCCCTGATCCAGCGCCATAATATATTTCCCCATATCGTTTCTCCTCGTTCCTTTTTCTTTATTCACCATGCGAAAAGTCTGCGCCTTCTATGCCTGTCCGCCGACAGCCGCAATGTTTTTTGTGGCTACAATATCCACGCCGGTTCCGGCCACATCCCGCAGCACCACCTGCCCGATCTTCACCGGGGCGGCCACTGTCACCGTTTTCAACGCCTTCATGCATTCGGCGATTTTTCCTTTCGGAATATCAGCGGCTGTTTTTACCGATACCGCAGGCAGGTGCCCGCCTGTGACACAGACCGTGGAAGTCACGATCCGCCGGGGATCTGTCAGCTCCTTTTTCGCGTAATCTTCCCCGCGGGGACAGGTATTGCCTGTGACCGTCATCTCATTCTCATCTGAAACCGTCACCTTCAGATTGCATCCCATCGGACACCCGATGCAAATCAATTCCTGTGTACTCATGCCGTTTCCCCCTGTTCTACCTTAATCGTAATGGTCTGCAGGCCGTCAAACGCCGCCAGCTTCTTCTTCTGCAGGATTACCTGCTCCATCTCTCCCGGAGCCATGATCCGCTTTTTCACATGGCTGATGCGCTCGTCATTGTAATAGACGGACAGATAACAGTTCCGGAATACCTGCCCCACCCGGAAGCGCACCACCTGCTGCTCTGCCATCCGGTTGATATCCAGTTTTGACGGTACCGTGTAGCGCACGCCGTCCACGCCGGATAATACAATCTCCTGTCCGGGGGCCGCCAGCTCGCCCTTCACATAGGCCGCCGCGTTCTCGCCTGCCATCTTTGCCTCGCCGGAGACAAAATCGACTAAGTCGTGCACATGGAGCACATTGCCGCAGGCAAAAATACCGTCCATATTCGTCTCCAGGCTCTCATCTACCACCGGCCCGCTGGTAACCGGATTCAGCTGTACCCCCACCTGGGAGGAAAGTTCATTCTCCGGGATCAGGCCGCAGGAGAGAAGCAGCGTATCACATTCATAGTATTCCTCTGTGCCGGGAATGGGCTTCAGATGCTCGTCCACCTCTGCCAAAGTCACTCCCTCGACCCGTTTCTTCCCCTTAATATCAATCACCGTATGGCTGAGTTTCAGCGGAATGCCGAAATCATTCAGGCACTGGACAATATTTCTCTTCAGACCGCCGGAGTAAGGCATCAGTTCCGCCACTACTTTTACATCCGCCCCTTCCAGCGTCATCCTTCTGGCCATAATCAGCCCGATATCGCCGGAACCCAGGATCACCACGCTCTTCCCCGGCATGCGTCCTTCCATATTTACATACCGCTGGGCAGTACCCGCGGAATAAATTCCTGCCGGACGGTAGCCGGGAATATTCAGCGCCCCCCGCGGACGCTCCCGGCAGCCCATGGCCAGGATGACCGCCTTTGCCCGGATCTGGAATACCCCCTGCTCCTTATTCATGGCGGTAATCGTCTTATCCGGGGCAATATCAACTACGATGGTGTGCAGAAGATACGGAATCTGCTTTTCCTCTATCTGCGCAATGTAGCGCCCCGCATACTCCGGCCCCGTCAGTTCTTCTTTGAACGTATGCAGCCCGAATCCATTGTGGATGCACTGGTTCAGGATCCCTCCCAGTTCGTTATCCCGCTCAATGATCAGAATATCTTTTACCCCCGCATCGTAAGCGGCAGACGCTGCCGCCAGCCCTGCCGGGCCTCCGCCGATAATCGCAATATCTGCCTGCATTTATACATCCTCCTTTACATATCCCACAAGGAAATTGGATCCTTCCCCGCATTTTGTGATCTCGCTCATATCCTTTCCCAGCTCCCTGGCCAGGATCTCCACCGTCTTCGGGGAGCAGAATCCTGACTGGCACCTGCCCATACCCGCCCTGGTACGGCGTTTTATCCCATCCAGGGTTCTTGCGCCCACCGGCCGGTGGATCGCGTCCAAAATTTCTCCCTCCGTCACCACTTCACAGCGGCAGATCACATTGGCATAAGCAGGATTCTTTTTCACCAGCGCCTGCTTTTCTTCCATGCTGGCCTCCGCCACGGAGGGAATCCCCTTTCTGGTGGCCACGAAATCCTCCTTCTTCTCACAGGGCAGGATTCCCTGTACCAGCTCCGCCACATATTCGCCCACTGCCGGCGCGCTGGAAAGCCCCGGGGACTCTATGCCGGCCACATCAATGAAACCGGGAGCTCCCGCCACCTCTTCGATCACAAAATCGTGCTCCGGCCGGTGCGCCCGCAGGCCGGTAAAGGAAGTGATCACCTGCCGGGTCGGAAGTGTGGGAACGCTGAGCGCCGCCCTGCGCTGCAGATCCTCCAGTCCCTCCGCCGTTGTCTGTGTATTTTCCTTGTCCTCAATGTCCACCGCCGTGGGGCCGGCCAGCAGATTGCCATGGACGGTAGGCGTTACCAGGACGCCCTTGCCGTAAATGGTAGGCAGCTGGAAAATCGTGTGATTCACATAATTCCCCACCTTTTTATCCATCAGACAGTACTCCCCTTTGCGGGCGATGATCGTCATCCTGTCATCACTCACCATATTGTGGAAGCGGTCTGCGTAGACGCCGGCCGCGTTTACCACCACCTTTGTCTCATAAACGCCGCGGTTCGTCTCCACACGGTAGAAGCCATCCTCTTTCCGGATTCCAGTCACCTCTGTCTCCCGCTGAAACTCCACGCCGTTTTCCGCCGCGTTCTCCGCCAGGGCAATGGTAAGGCCAAAAGGACACACGATCCCTCCGGTGGGCGCGTACAGGGCGCCCGCCAGATCATCCGTCAGATTCGGCTCCATCTCCTTTACTTCCTCTTTTGAGAGAATCCGCAGACCCGGCACGCCATTTTTTTCTCCCTTTTCCAGAAGCCTCTCCAACTTATCTCTGTCTTTTTCATCAAAGCAAAGCACTAAGGATCCATTCCGCCGGAACGGGAAATCCAGATCTTTGGACAGCTGCTCCATCAAAGCGTTGCCCCTTACATTCATCCGTGCCATCATGGTACCCGGCTCACTGTCAAATCCCGCATGGACAATCCCGCTGTTGGCTTTGGATGTGCCCTCACAGATATCCTCATCCTTTTCCAGTACCAGCGTCCGGTATCTGTACCGGGACAGTTCCCTGGCAGCAGCACAGCCGGATACCCCGGCCCCGATGACAATTACATCATACATACTATCTCCTCCTGACTGTATATTTTCATTTATATAAACCACAATTCCGATTTTGTGGTAGAGATCGATGTGGCTCCGGCCTGCAGCGCGGCCATCACATCCTCCCGGTCTGCGATCAGTCCCCCGGCGATCACCGGGATATGCTGGTGTTTTGTAATCCTGGCAATCACCTTTGTGGCCACGCCCGGCAGGATCTCCATACAATCCGGACAGATCAACTGGCACTGTTTCCGGATCGTCTCCGCCGAGCGGGAATCTAAAAGGAAAAAACGGAACACGGTATAAAGCCCTAATTCCTTCGCCCGCCGGATCTGGGCTGTCTTGGTGGAAATAATGCCGTCCGCTTTTGTAAAACGGCGGATATAGTCTACCGCGATCTCCCTGGAATCCAGTCCGCCTACCATATCCAGATGGATCATGGCCGTTTTTCCATGGGCTTTGATCCGCTCCGTAATCTCCGGTATGCTGCACACATCTCCATATAACACAAATATGATCCTGCTCTCCGACTGAAAGCTCCTTTTCAGGCTCTCTTCATCCCGGACTGCCGCAATCACGGGGCAATCCTCTAAAATCTCACGAAACATGTTCTCCTCCCGGCCTGTCCATCCAGACCCCGCTCCCGGAATATACACAAACAAAAAAGAGAGCGCAAAAACACATACTGCAACTGCTGCATGTTCTGCTCTCTCCAAGTCTCCGCAAAGCGATGTTCATTTACAGATAATTTATCACAGAAAGCAGCAAAAGTAAAGGAAAAAATTTCCTATACGCTGCTTTCCCCCAACGGCTCTAAAATCGCATTTTTTAACTCTTTCAGGCTGTCAAACACACAGATGGCTCCGTGTTCCAGCAGTTCGTTTCTGGTGCCGAACCCATAGGAAACCCCCAGACAGTCAATCCCCATCTGAGCCGCGCCGTCCGCGTCAAACCGGGTATCGCCGATCAGCACCACATCTTCCGCCGAGAATTCCGGGTCACGCTCCCGCATCCGCCGGAAGGCTTCCGCCAGCACTTCCGCCTTCGAATCGATCCGGCCGTCCTCACTGGCGCCCACGATCTCATCAAACCACTGATCCATCCGGAATTTCCCCAGGATCTTCCTGCACATATTTTCCGGTTTGGATGAGGAAACCACCTGTATTTCCCCTGCCCGGCGGAAAGCTTCCACCGTTTCCGCCACTCCGTCAAAGGGTCTGCACTCAAACACGCCCACCGGATGATACCGCTCCCGGTAGCGCACGATCGCCTCCTCCACATACTCCTGCGGAAGATGCGCCAGCTTCGGAAAAGACTCCCGCAGGGGCGGCCCGATGAATTTCCGCAGCGTTTCCCGGTCTTCGATATGAATTCCATAATAATCCAGCGCATACCGGACACAGTTGCTCACGCCCTCATACGTGTCCAGAAGCGTGCCGTCCAGATCCCAGAAAATATATTTATAATGCTTCATTCCTCTTCCTCTCCTGTGAAACTCCTGTTCCGCCGCCGGGCAGACAGGTTCTCCTCCTTCTTACGCACCTGTGCGCTGCAGCTCCTGCCGCATCTGCAGTACCGTTTTCCCCAAAACCGGATGTACCTTTCCCGGACAGAGCTCTGCCAGCGGCTCCAGCACAAACATACGGTTCACCATATCCGGATGCGGAACCACCAGATCCTTCTGTTCTAAAACACAGTCATCATAAAACAGCACATCCAGATCCAGGGTACGCGGTCCCCAGTGCACCTTCCGCTCCCGCCCTGCTTCCGCTTCCACCGCATGCAGCAGATCCAGCAGTTCACAGGGGGTATAAAGTGTCCCCAGGGAAACCGCCGCATTGAGAAAAGGCGGCTGCTCGGTCACACCGTACGGGGCTGTTTCATACAGGGATGAGATGCGTACGTCCCGGATATAGGGAATGGACGACAATCTGTCATACGCAAAACGGAGATATCCTGCCCGGTCGCCCAGATTCGATCCCACAGAGAGATATACCGTATGCCATCCCCGGCTGACAGAAACAGCCACTTCCGTAAGCGGCAGACCGATCGGCGCCCAGGGCTTTCTGATCTCCAGATCCACCCGGCCAACCTTCGGCAGCTGCAGCAGAAGCTCTCCCGCCAGCTGCTCCGCCACCGCCTCCAAAAGCCGGAAGGTGTGCTCTTTCATATATTTTGTAATAAAATGGCAGACTGACCCATAATCCACGGAATCATGGATATCATCGGAAAATCCTGCTTTCCGGGTATCCAGATGCAGGCTGACGTCCACCAAGAATTTCTGTCCCAGCTTTGTCTCCTCCTCATACACGCCGTGGTTGGCAAACACCTCCAGGCCACGGATCCTGATTCTGTCAGACATTTTTATTTCCTCCTGTATATGTTTTATTTATCACTGCGCCCGCAGGACTGCCTGCGCCATCCGGATCGCCTGCACATTTTCCCTGACGTCGTGCACGCGGACAAAAGCGCAGCCGTACAGCACGGCAAACACCGTCGTCACCGCCGTCCCCGTCACCCGCTCTTTCGCAGGCACCTCCAACGTCAGACCGATGACAGACTTCCGGGAGGTTCCCAGAAGAAGCGGATATCCCAGCGGATGCAGTTCCTGCAAATGCCGGATGGCCGCCAGATTCTGCTCATATGTTTTGGCAAACCCGACCCCGGGATCCAGGATGATCCGATCCTGCCCGATTCCCGCTTCCTTTGCCAGCCGTACCGATTCCTCCAGATCCCTGTACCAGTCTGCGGCAAAATTCACATAATCCGCCTGCTTCCGGTTATGCATCAGGCAGCAGGCCACATGCCCATGCGCCGCGATCACCGCCGCCATCTGCGGATCCTGTTTCAGCCCCCAGATATCATTGATCATATCTGCTCCCGCTGAAATCCCCGCTTTTGCCACCCGGCTTTTGTAAGTATCCAGAGAAACAGGAATATCAAAACGCTTTTTGACTGCCTCGATCACCGGAAGCACACGGTAAATCTCTTCATCATCCGGAATCTGCACATACCCGGGACGGGTAGATTCCCCGCCAATATCAATCAGGTCAGCGCCTTCCCCGATCATTTGTTCCACATGACGCAGCGCCTGATCCAGGGAGCTGTATTTCCCTCCGTCCGAAAAAGAATCCGGCGTCACATTCAGAATCCCCATCACATACGTCTGATGTTCCGTATCAAATTCACGGTTCCCTATCCTCATACTGTCTTCTCTCCTCTCAAATCTGCGCCATACTTCCGGACACCGGCTGCCGCTCCTTCCCTCTGAAAGGAGCGGGTCAGAGAAAACTGTTCCCGGATTCCTTTCAGATAGGAGAGCGACCCAAAAGCCAGTATCACATCCTCCCTGCCTGCTTCCGCTACGGCATGGCGCACCGCCTCTGCGGAGCTTTCACAGGGCACCGCGCTGACCCCGCAGTTCTGCAGGGCTGCTGCCAGTGCTTCTGCCGGCAGCCCCCGCGGATTGGGGGGCGTCACCGTGAACACCCTGTCTCCCGACCGGAACATCTGCCGGATCATCCCGCTGTAATCCTTATCAGCCAGAACCCCCATAATATAGACGACGGTTCTCTCCGGGAAAATCGCATCAAAGGAAAACCGCAATTTCCGAACCGCATCCTCGTTGTGGGCCCCATCCAGGAAAAACACAGGATCGCTGGAAATCTGCTCCAGCCGCCCCGGCCATCGGGCTTCCTTCAGCCCGGCCTGCACCGTCCCGCGGGTAATCTTCGGATACTTCCCGACCAGAATCTCCAGGGTCTTCAGCGCGCAGAGGGCATTCTCCACCTGCCAGCTCCCGGGGATCCCCAGTTCAACCGGCAGGGAACTGCCGGCGCCGTCTCCCCTCACAGAAAAAGAACTTCCCGCCGGCGTGTAGACAACATCCTCTGCCTGGGAAAATTCCGCCACAATAAGCCGCGCCTGTTTTTCCCCTGCCGTCTGCCGGATCACCTCCATCACCTCCGGCTTCTGGGCGACAGTTACCACCGGACAGCCCTTTTTGATAATCCCGGCTTTCACCTGGGCAATCTCCCGCAGCGTATTTCCCAGGAACTGCATATGATCCATGCTGACCGAAGTCAGAAGGCTGACCAGCGGACGGGTAATCAGGTTTGTCGCATCTGTGGCTCCGCCCATCCCCACTTCCACCAGCGCCAGGTCACAGTCTTCCTCGAAAAACCATAAAAAGGCTGCCGCAGTCTCCACCTCGAACCTGGTCGGATGCGGCAGTCCTTTTGCTGTCAGCTTCTGGCACGCTTCTGAAACATCCGTAAAAAGCTGTGCCAGCCGTTCTTTTGTGACCGGTTTCCCATTCATCAAAAACTCTTCCTCATAGGCGAACACATCCGGCGTTGCAAAACGCCCCACCCGATAACCGGCTTCTGAAAGAACGGCGGACAACATTGCGCCCACCGATCCCTTGCCGTTGGTTCCCCCGATATGTACTGCCGGAACCTGTTCCTGCACATCTCCAAGCTCATGCATCAGGTTCCGGATACTCTCAAGCCCCAGCTGGCTCCCATATTTTTTTGTGTCCTCCAGAAAGGCCATTGCCTCCTCATAATTCATCACACGAAAACTCCAGACTTCTGTTTTGGTATCACTGTGCAGATCCGTCCTGTGTCCCGCACGCGCAGATTCCCTCCTCCGTTGCCAGGTAACGGACCGGGATATCCAGTTCCTCCGTGGGAATCTGCTCTGTCACCTGCAGTCCATAGGCGATCCCCATGGCCAGGCAGTCAGGATGCCTTTCCAGATAACGGTCATAGTATCCCCTGCCAAACCCCATACGGTTCCCCTGTCGGTCAAACGCCACCCCGGGCACCAGCATCAGCCCGTCTTCCCAGTGTACCGGATGGGCTTCCTCCGGCTCCATCACCCCAAAGGTACCGGGATGAAGCTTTAAAAAATCCCCTGTTTCAAAGAACTCCATATCATTTCCCGACACTCTGGGAAACGCCACATGCTTGCCCTGCCGCCAGGCGGCACGGACAATCCTGCGGATATCCACTTCATTTCCCATGGGATAATAGGCAAAAATCCGCTCTGCCTCTGCAAACAGCGGGCTGGCGATCACATGATCGCAGATCTGCTCCGACAGAAGCTTTACCTGTCCGGGCGCCATACGGTCCCTCATCTGTTTCTGCTGTTTTCTGACCTGTTTCTTCTCCTCAGCCATCAGATCCGCCCCCTTCTTTTACAGAGATTTATAGGGAACCGGCAGCACTGCCGCCAGCAGATCCCACAGCCAGCGGTTGTTATCCACCTTCCGTTCCCCGCAGTCGATCACTGCCATATGTATCAGTACCTTATCCAGGAAATTCCGGAAACCGGACTTCTGGAAAACCTTCCAGTGAATCCCCTCCAGCATCAGGCTGATCCGTTTGATCCGGTAATGGAACCAGATCTCCGTCGCCATGGACTTCTCGGAAATCTTCAGCTCAGTGCCATACTTCAGGCGGTACGCCTTCCGTACCACACGTGCCAGACGCTGACACGCCGCCTTCTGATGCGTCAGATAAAAACGGAGGATCTCATCATTTCGGATCCGTACGATCTGCGGTTCGAACTTGAAACCGATCCCATGATACTTTGTATTCCATTTCTTCATCCTGTATACCCCCTTGCCCCATCCACCCCGGGCCTTTCACATGATTGTTTACCCTCTCACAACGGCTCCGCAAATCCATCTGCCGTTCGCTTCCCGAATCATGATTTGCTCACCAGATGGCTTTATTATAACACAAAAGAGACTGGCTGTCTCCGATAATTTCCGTATTATTGGCCCGGATATCCATAAGAAGTATGACTGCTCCGGAATATTCCCGGAGTTTTTTTGTTCAGCCGGCCTCGATCAGCACGATTTCACACGGGTTTCCAAACCGCGGAATCTTCGTCGTATTGGATACACCGGAACTGACAATCAGTTTTCCATATCTTCCATAAGCATATTTCGGGAAAATCCCCTGTCCCGGCGCAAAAACAGAAATCCCCCTCTTCCTTCCACCTGCGCCGAACAGACGCCACTGGCCGCCATGCGTATGCCCGGATACTACCAGATCAAACCGGTCCCAGAGGTGTCCCCGGATTTTCCGGATATAGTAATCCGGGTGATGGCAGATCAGGATCTTTTTACCCTGCTTCATGGAAAAAGCCTTCAGCCACCCCATATCGTATCTGGTAGACAGCCCGCCGATCCGCAGCCGCTGCCCCCGGATCTCCAGCTCGCAGTCTGCATTGTCCAGCAGACGGATCCCGTAATGCTCCATCACCGACCGGTCTTTCCCTGTAAAATACCATTCATGATTTCCCACTCCCATGACCACCGGCGCGATCCGGGACGCTTCCCGCAGGAATGCATAGCCATTCCGCTCGTCCCACGCTTTCTTTTGCGGCCTGTCCGACGGCAGCGACCCATCCAGCGCTTTGATCAGCCTGGTAAACCAGGTTTTTCTCCTGGAAATCCCCTGCCAGGCATCCATCTCTTCCACTGTCCAGGGACTCATCCCCTTTTCATGCCGTTCCATCAGATCCCCGGCTGCCAGAATCAGATCCGGATGGATCCTGCGCAGCATAAAAAGAGCCTCACCGGGATCCCGGTCATGGAGATCCGAGACCAGCGCAATGCGTATTTTCTTTTCCAAACCGATTTTGACCCGGTAACGGGTAAGCACCATGCTCATACCCCAAATTTCCTTTCTTTGTTTTTGGCCGAATGGCCATAAAGGTACCCTCGTAAGGAGTTCCTTCGTAGTATATCTGACAGAGCGCCGATTCATTCATGTTTCCACATACAGATAAAATGGAAATCAAATCCCCCCACAGGTACTGACAGTATCATTCCTGTGAGGGGATCCTCTGAATCCTATATGATTTATACGAAATTTACAGCAATGGCCTTTTTACAGCAATCCTCCCACTGCCAGGAAGATCGGCGCAAATACCAGAGCTACAATCGTCATCAGCTTGATCAGGATGTTCAGGGACGGTCCTGAAGTATCCTTGAACGGATCACCCACCGTATCGCCGACAACAGCCGCCTTGTGGGGCTCGCTGCCTTTGCCGCCGTGATTGCCGCCCTCTATGTATTTCTTCGCATTATCCCAGGCGCCGCCTGCGTTTGCCATGAAGATCGCCAGCATAACGCCTGTTACCAGGGAGCCTGCCAGCAGTCCGCCCAGCGCTTCCGGTCCAAGAAGGATACCGATAAAGATCGGCACCACAATGGCGATAATACCGGGCACGATCATCTCCTTTAAGGACGCCTGTGTGGAAATGCCGACACAGGTCTTGTAATCCGGCTTGCTGGTTCCTTCCAGAATGCCCTTGTCAGCCTTGAACTGTCTGCGGACTTCCTCGATCATCTTATAAGCCGCCTTGGAAACAGCCTCCATGGTAATGGCCGAGAACAGGAACGGCAGCATCGCGCCCACTAAAAGACCAACGATTACCGTCGGTACCAGCAGGTCGATCACCGTCAGCTGTACCGCCTCCGCATAGGAAACAAACAGAGACAGGGCAGTCAGGGCTGCGGAGCCGATGGCAAAACCTTTACCGATAGCCGCAGTCGTATTTCCCACGGAATCCAGGGAATCTGTGATATCGCGCACACTCTCATCCAGTCCGGACATCTCGGCAATACCGCCTGCGTTGTCCGCGATCGGGCCGTATGCGTCAACAGCTACCGTACTTCCTGTGGTAGCCAGCATACCGACTGCCGCCAGGGCGATACCATAAACGCCTGCGCACCGGTAAGCCACAAAGATGCCTACCGCGATCAGGATGATCGGGATCGTACAGGAATGCATGCCGACTGCCAGACCGCTGATGATATTGGTAGCGGAACCGGTCTCAGACTGCTCTGCAATCCTGCGCACATGTTTGTATTTGTCAGAAGTATAACGCTCTGTGATGGCGCCGATGCACACGCCGACGATCAGGCCGGCAATGATTGCGATTGCAGGCAGGAAGCTCTTCGGAGCCCACACGCCGTTATAAAGGATCACCGGGCAGAGGATCACAGAAACAACAACGGTAATAATATTTGCCATATTCTGGCCGAACTTCAGCGCCTTATGCGGATCGCTGCCTTCCTTGCCGCGCACCATAAATACGCTGACAACAGAAGCCAAAACACCCACTGCGGAAATGATCAGCGGATAAATAGCGCCGTTCACTCCGTTAAAGGCCAGAAGTCCAAGGGTAATAGCAGAAATAATGGAACCGACATAAGACTCAAAAAGGTCTGCGCCCATACCGGCCACATCGCCTACGTTATCGCCTACGTTGTCAGCGATAACCGCCGGGTTACGGGGGTCATCCTCCGGGATACCGGCCTCAACCTTTCCTACCAGGTCGGCGCCCACGTCTGCGGCTTTCGTATAAATACCGCCGCCCACACGGGCAAACAGGGCTACAGAGGAAGCGCCCAGGCTGAATCCAAACAGGATGTCGTCATTTCCTGTGATCAGGTAGATCAGGCTGACGCCCAAAATACCAAGACCAACCACGCAGAGACCCATAACCGCCCCGCCGCGGAACGCAATGGGAAGCGCTGCCGACATGCCTTTTTCCCGGGCCGCATTGGCAGTCCTCACGTTTGCCCTGGTGGCAACACTCATGCCGAAAAAGCCGGCCAGGATCGAGAAGCAGGCCCCGATCAGGAAACACAGTCCGGTAGTCCAGCCAATGGCAAAGCCAAGGGCGATAAATACTACCGCAATAAAGATAATTAAGATTTTGTACTCGGAAAACAAAAATGCCCGGGCACCTTCATGGATCGCTGCGGAAATCTCCTTCATCCGGTCGGTTCCTTCCGGCTGCTTTTTCACATTCGCAGCTAATCCTGCGGCGACAAGCAATGCTATGACGCCGATGATTGGAATGATAATCGTCCAACTCAGTATCACTTTTACAAACTCTCCCTTCTATATATTTTGTATA
Source organism: uncultured Lachnospiraceae bacterium (assembly GCA_944380065.1). Classification (GTDB taxonomy): domain Bacteria; phylum Bacillota; class Clostridia; order Lachnospirales; family Lachnospiraceae; genus Eubacterium_I. The sequence continues at coordinate 5,640 of CALWGM010000038.1, read as the reverse complement.
CTCGGATACTTTTTTCATGGTAACATACGGCAAACCGACGTGTCAACAATCGTTAAATCGTTGTCAAAGTGTTCAAAAAAGTGCGGAAAAGGGTAAAATTCCACTTTTCCGCACTGTTATAGCCGTCTTTCTTCTGCAATTTTCAGAAACGGCGCGGCTTCCTTCCGGGCAGCTACCGCTTCACGCCCCGGCTGTCCCGGCTGCCGATGTGGAGACGGTTCAGCGCAACCTCCCGGTCTTTTACCTTCACCGTGATTTCCGCGTCCGCCTGCAGAATCCAGGCGGAAACGATTCCCTCGTCCTTTCCCAGACGCATGCCCCGCACGCCGATGGCGCCCTTTTTCTTCTCCGGGATGTCGCCCACCTGCATCCGCAGGAAATAGTTTTTCTCCGACTGCAGCACCAGCGTATCCTCCGGCGCGGCCACGCCCACGCAGAGCACCTGATCCTTCTCCGCCAATTTTGTGGCTGCAGTCGTCCGCTTGGACACATCAAATTCCGCGCCGTCCACTAATTTGATCATGGATGTCCGGGTCACAAACAGCAGCTTCTTATCTTTCAGATCTGACAGACAAAGGATTGCCGCCAGCTCCTCGCTGCTGCTGGAATAGTTGCAGATATTATCCACCGGGATCCCTTTTTCCCGGAATTTTCCAAAGGGCACATCGGACATTTTTACCAGATGCATCTGCCCGGTATTGGTAAACAGACAGATTTTATCATCGCTCATGCAGGGGATGATCCTGCGGAATTCCGCATCCGCGGCCTCCTTATTTCTCTCATAGGTAGGAACGTCCACGGATTTTACATAACCGAACCGGTCCATCAGGAGCATCACCGGGATCGCCTCCTGTTTCTTCTCCTGGTAAACCGCTTCCGCCGCATTTTCAACCGCCGTCTTTCTGGGAACGGCAAATTCCTTTTTCAGTTCCTTCAGCTCTTTCATCAGCACTTTGGCCATCTGGGCGCGGCTTCCCAGCACCTTCTCATAAAAAGCAATGTTTTTCATGGTCTCATCGTGCTCTTTGATCAGCGCCTCGATCTCCAGCCCGATCAGGCGGTACAGACGCATATCCAGGATCGCATTGGCCTGGCGCTCGGTAAAATGCAGCATGGACGCTGTCTTCTCCGAAAGCTTTGATTTGAAATGAATCCCCTCTGTCACGCCCTCCACCAGGCATTTTTTCACCTGCTCCCGGCTCTTGCTGCCCCGCAGGATCTCAATGATCAGGTCGATCACATCATACGCCTTGATCAGTCCCTCCTGCACCTCCTGCTTTTCCCGCTCCCGGTTGAGAAGGGTCGTGTACTTGCGGGTGGCAAGCTGGTACTGGAACTGGACATTGTGACGGATGATATCCCTTAAGCCCATGGTCTCCGGGCGGCCGTCCGCCACCACCAGCATATTCACGCCGAAGGTATCCTCCAGCCGTGTCTTCTTATATAAAAGATTGCAGATATTCTGCGCGTCGGCTCCCTTTTTCAATTCAATCACGATACGGATGCCTTCTTTGGAGGACTGATTGGAAATGTCCACAATATCCGTCGTCTTTTTCGTCTCCACCAGGCTGTAGACATCATTCAGGAACTTGCCGATATTGGCGCCGATCATGGTGTAGGGAATCTCCGTGATCACAATGCGCTCCCGTCCGCCCTTTACCGGTTCTATCTCCACCTTGCCCCGGAGCCGGATCCTGCCGCTTCCGGTTTCATAGATCGCCTTCAGTTCATCTTTGTTGATCACAATGCCGCCGGTAGGGAAATCCGGTCCCGGAATGATCTCCATCATCTCCTCCGTGGTGAGATCCGGATCCTTCATGTAGGCGATCACGCCGTCGATCACCTCCCCTAAATTGTGGGGCGGGATGCTGGTGGCCATTCCCACAGCGATCCCTTCCGCTCCGTTAACCAGAATATTGGGGATTCTGACCGGCAGTACAGACGGCTCCTTTTCCGTGGCGTCAAAATTGGGGATAAAATCCACCACATCCTTGTCCAGATCCGCCAGATAGGCCTGCTGGGTGATCTTCTGCAGCCGCGCCTCCGTGTAACGCATAGCCGCCGCCCCGTCTCCCTCAATCGAGCCGAAGTTTCCGTGGCCGTCCACCAGCGGCAGGCCGTATTTGAAATCCTGCGCCATCACCACCAGCGCCCCGTAAATAGAACTGTCGCCGTGGGGGTGGTATTTACCCATGGTATCCCCCACAATACGGGCGCTTTTCCGGTAGGGCCTGTCGTAGCGGACGCCCAGCTCATACATATCGTACAGCGTCCGGCGCTGTACCGGCTTCAGTCCGTCCCGCACATCCGGCAGCGCCCGGGACACAATGACGCTCATGGCATAGTCAATATATGATTTCTGCATAATCTCCGAATATTCCGTCCGGATGATCTGCTCCTGTTCGACACTCATACTTTTGTCTCCTTTTCCCCGATCCGGTATTTTTTATATATCCAGCTCCGCCTCATTGGCGTGCTCATAAATAAATGCCTTCCGGGGCGGGACATCCGTTCCCATCAGCATCTCCGTCACATCGGAAGCCATCCGGCCGTCCTCGATCTCCACCCGCTTCAGCATCCTGCGTTCCGGATCCAGCGTCGTCTCCCAGAGCTGCTCCGCATCCATCTCTCCCAGACCTTTGTAGCGCTGCAGAGTAAAACTGCCCTTATGCGTCCGGCGGTATTTTTCCAGGGCCGCGTCGTCATAGAGATATTCCTCTTTTCCCTTCGACGGGATCACCTTATACAGCGGCGGCATGGCGATATACACATGCCCCTCGAAAATCAGCTCCGGCATAAACCGGTAGAAAAGCGTCAGCAGAAGGGTGGCGATATGCGCGCCGTCCACGTCCGCATCCGCCATGATCACAATCTTGTCATAACGCAGCTTCGTAATATCAAAATCGTTGCCGTAGCCTTCCGAAAATCCACAGCCGAAGGCGTTGATCATGGTCTTGATCTCCGCGTTGGCCAGCACCTTGTCGATACTGGCCTTCTCCACATTGAGGATCTTTCCCCGGATGGGCATGATGGCCTGGTACATCCGGTTTCTGGCCATTTTGGCAGAGCCTCCGGCCGAATCTCCCTCCACGATGAAAATCTCACATTTGGAGGCGTCCCGGCTCTCGCAGTTGGCCAGCTTGCCGTTGGAATCAAAGGAAAACTTCTGCTTTGTCAGCAGGTTGGTTTTTGCCTTTTCCTCCGTCTTGCGGATCTTCGCCGATTTTTCCGCGCAGGAGAGCACGGTTTTTAATGTTTCCAGATTTTTATCAAAATACAGCTGGATCTCTTCCCCGGTTACTTTCGCCGTCACCTTGGAGGCATCCTGGTTGTCCAGCTTGGTCTTGGTCTGGCCCTCAAAGCGGGGTGCCGGATGCTTGATGGAAATCACCGCGGTCATGCCGTTGCGCACATCCGCTCCGGTGAAATTTGCATCCTTTTCCTTCAAAATTCCCAGCTGGCGGGCATATTGATTCATAACTGTGGTCAATGCCGTCTTAAATCCGGTGATGTGGGTACCGCCCTCCGCATTGTAAATATTGTTGCAGAATCCCAGGATATTTTCATGGAATTCATTGGTATACTGGAAAGCGGCTTCCACCGTGATCCCCTCGCTCTCCCCGGAAAAATAAATCGGGTCGTGCAGAACCTCCGCCTTTTTATTCATCTCCCTGACAAAACCGATGATGCCGTCCTCCTCGTGAAAGACAATATGCTCCGGCTCCTCCCGGCGCAGGTCGTCATAAAGGATCGTCAGTCCCGGATTCAGGTAGGCCGTCTCATGCAGACGGCTTTTCACCTCATCCTCCTTGAAGCGGGTCTTCTCAAAAATCTCCGGATCCGGCAGGAAATTGATCTTCGTCCCGGTCTTTTTCGTCTTACCGATCACCGGGAGCAGCCCGTTCACCAGCGCCTCCGTGGGAACGCCCCGCTCATAGTGGTCGTGATGGACGGCGCCCTCCCGGCTGATCTCCACATCCAGATAGACGGACAGGGCATTGACCACCGAAGAGCCCACGCCGTGCAGGCCGCCGCTGGTCTTGTAAACCGAATCGTCGAATTTCCCTCCCGCGTGAAGGGTCGAAAAAACAAGCCGCGCCGCAGGCACGCCTTTTTCATGCATTCCCACCGGAATCCCCCGGCCGTTGTCCTCCACGGTACAGGAGCCGCCCGTCTCCAGCGTCACATGGATCTCACTGCAGGCTCCCGCCAGGTGCTCGTCCACCGCATTGTCCACAATCTCATAAATCAGGTGATTCAGTCCCTTTCGGGAAACACTGCCGATATACATGCCGGGGCGTTTTCTCACCGCCTCCAGCCCCTCCAGTACGGAAATACTGTCCGCATCGTATGCTGCTTTCTTTGCCATGATCCATACCTCTTCTATATTCAAACATTTGTTCTTGATTTGCCATGAGAAAGTTTAACATAGAAAAAGGAATCCCGCAAGGGAAAGCGGAGAGGGGCTGATTCACAAAAACTGCGCGAACACCGAAGCGCCCACCACCGTCATCAGGCCGGCTACCGCAATGGACAGCCCGGAAATCGCGCCTTCCACATCTCCCAGCTCCATGGCGCGGGCAGTCCCCACGGCATGTGCAGAAGTTCCCAGCGCCACGCCTTTGGCGATGGGCTCCCGGATGCGGAAGATCCGAAACACGAAGGAACCGATCATATTGCCTAAAATCCCGGTGACGATCACCACCGCAACCGTCAGGGTCACATATCCGCCTAATTCCTCCGTCACGCCCATGGCGATCGCCGTCGTGATGGATTTCGGCAGCAGGGTGACATATTCTTCGTGATTTAAACCAAACAGCAGAGCCATCACAAAAACGCAGCCCAGGCTGACGATCACCCCGGAAGCAATTCCAAGGGCGATGGCCTTATAATTCTTCTTTAACAGAGCCAGCTGCTCATACAGGGGGATTGCCAGGCAAACCGTCGCCGGAGTCAGCAGATAGCTGATGTATTTGGCTCCCTCATAATAAAGATCATAGCTGACTCCCGTCAGCTTCAGGAACAGGATCACAAGGATCACAGAAACCAACAGCGGATTAAAAATCGCCAGCCGGAATTTTTTATGCAGCCAGCAGCCGATCCCATAAGCGGCCAGGCTGATCGCCACGCCGAAAAATACAGAGATTTCCAGAAAACCTTCCATTTTATCTGCACTCTCCTTCCATTTCTTCTTTCAGATGCTCTTCGGAAAATACATCCTCCTTTTTCCTGCCGCGGTGTATGACCGCCTCTGTCACCCTGCCGGAAACCGCCATCACCACGATTGTAGAAACCACCGTGATCACAGCGAAGGGCAGCAGCACCGGACGCAGAACATCAAAAGCGTCGATCAGACCCACCGCCGCAGGCAAAAACATGACCGCCATAATATCCACCAGAAAATGCCCGACTTCCCGTACTTCCTCATAGGGAATGATCCCGGTTATCAGCCCGGCCAGCATCAGCACCAGCCCATAGATGCTGGCCGGGACAGGGATCGGGATCACCTGATTCAGGATCTCAGCCAGAAAAGAAACGATAATAATAATGCCAAATTGTTTTACATATTTCATAGTCCTCACTTCCTTCGCATCTGTTATAGAAAACTTCGGGAAAAATGTCAATCCTTTTTCTGGAAAT
>CALWGM010000037.1 GCA_944380065.1 uncultured Lachnospiraceae bacterium | reverse complement strand
AATGAGCAGCACCGCCCCCATGATCCGCGAAATCATTTCATCACCATCGCAAAAAAATACAAGGTAGATGAATATGCCATCAAATATATGGTTGGACATGAGATTCAGGACATCACAGAAAAAGTATACACAAAGAGAGATCCGGAATGGTTAAAAAGCGAAATCGAAAAAATAAAATAGGCTGTTTAAAATATAGGAATATGTGTATAGGAATAGTATAGGAATAATATAGGAGTGACCCGTTTTAACACCTTACGAGCCACTCCTTATACCTACATCAAACCCTTGATTGATGGGTATGTTCCCTCAACTAAACTCAGGCTGCGCCTTCGGCTTGCCTTCCTTAAGGTTCGGGAACGACCCCGCACTAAGCTCTGTCTGCGCCTCCGGCTTGCCAATCGCTAAGTGCTTTCGGTCAGAATTTCCCAGCCTTGGCGGCTTCCTCGATGCTGACCGCAACCGCCACGGTCATTCCAACCATGGGGTTATTGCCTGCGCCGATCAGACCCATCATCTCTACATGGGCCGGAACGGAAGAAGAACCTGCGAACTGCGCGTCAGAATGCATACGTCCCAGGGTATCTGTCATACCATAGGAAGCGGGGCCTGCAGCCATGTTATCCGGATGAAGAGTACGTCCTGTACCGCCGCCGGATGCAACAGAGAAATATTTCTTACCCTGCTCGATACACTCTTTCTTGTATGTACCTGCTACCGGATGCTGGAAACGGGTAGGGTTGGTGGAGTTACCGGTAATGGAAACGCCAACATTCTCATGATGCATAATCGCAACGCCTTCCTGTACGTCATCTGCGCCGTAGCATTTCACAGAAGCACGGAGTCCGGTAGAATACGGCTTTTCATAAATAACGTTCAGCTCTGCCTTCTTGTAATCATATTTTGTCTCAACATAAGTAAATCCGTTGATACGGGAAATGATCTGTGCCGCGTCCTTGCCGAGGCCGTTCAGGATGACGCGGAGCGGTTTCTGGCGGACTTTATTCGCCTTCTCCGCGATACCGATAGCGCCCTCAGCTGCTGCGAAGGACTCATGTCCTGCCAGGAAGCAGAAACACTCTGTCTCTTCCTCCAAAAGCATCTTGCCCAGGTTGCCGTGTCCCAGACCTACCTTCCGGTGGTCTGCCACAGAACCGGGAATACAGAAGGACTGAAGCCCCTCACCGATAGCCGCTGCAGCGTCCGCCGCCCTGCGGCAGTCTTTCTTAATCGCGATCGCAGCGCCTACAATATACGCCCAGCATGCGTTCTCAAAACAGATCGGCTGGATCCCTTTAATCTGATTGTATACATCAAGACCAGCATCTTTTGTGATCTTCTCCGCCTCCTCGATGGAAGCAATGCCGTATTTATTTAAAGCAGCATTGATCTGGTCAATTCTTCTTTCATATGATTCAAATAATGCCATTGTACCTTACTCCTTTCTCGGGTCGATGATCTTCGCAGCGTCAGCTACACGTCCATACTGGCCTTTTGCCTTTTCCCATGCTTCGTTGGGCTCATCGCCATTCTTGATAAAGTCAGTCATCTTTCCAAGGTTTACAAACTGATAACCGATCACCTCGTCGTTCTCATCCAGGGCAAGTCCTGTCACATAGCCCTCTGCCATCTCCAGATAGCGGACACCCTTTTCCTTGGTGCCGTACATGGTACCAACCTGGGAACGAAGACCCTTGCCCAGATCCTCCAGGCCTGCGCCGACTGCCAGTCCGTCATCGGAAAAAGCACTCTGGGTACGTCCGTAAACAATCTGCAGGAACAGCTCGCGCATCGCAGTGTTGATCGCGTCACAGACAAGGTCTGTATTCAGAGCCTCCAGAATGGTCTTTCCCTGAAGAATCTCTGCCGCCATGGCCGCTGAATGGGTCATTCCGGAACATCCGAGGGTCTCAACCAGAGCTTCCTCAATGACACCGTTCTTTACATTCAGAGTCAGCTTGCATGCGCCCTGCTGGGGAGCACACCAGCCCACACCGTGTGTAAAACCGGAGATATCTTCAATCTTCTTTGCGTGAACCCATTTCCCCTCTTCCGGGATCGGTGCAGGTTCGTGCTTTGCGCCTTTTGCCACCGGGCACATCATCTGTACTTCTTTGGTGTAAATCATTGTAAGACTCCTTTCCATGAATACCAAATCATCGTTATTTTTTTAACATCTCTATGTATTTTACCATATTTCAGTTTGAAGTAAAGAGTTTTCTTTCCCCTCTCCCCAAAATATATCATGCATCATATATTTCCTGGCAACTCCGGGGATCCCCGTCCTGACCAGCGGACAGTCCATCCTTCCGTCAGGGATCACTGCTTTTTCACAACCGCGCCGGGTCTCTTGAAAATAGAGTGCGCCGGGATCACGCCGCGCACGCAGGACAGAGGATAGACATTGGTATCCGGGCCGATCACCGTCCCGGGATTCAGGACAGAATTGCATCCCACCTCTACCCGGTCGCCCAGCATAGCGCCGAACTTCTTCCTGCCGGTGGCAATCTCTTCCGCTCCGTCCTTTACCACCACCAGCGTCTTATCGGACTTTACATTGGAGGTGATAGAACCGGCGCCCATATGCGCCTTATAGCCCAGGATAGAATCCCCTACATAATTGTAATGGGGCACCTGGACCTGATTGAACAGAATCACATTTTTCAGTTCGGTGGAGTTCCCCACAACCGCTCCCTTTCCCACGATTGCAGATCCGCGGATAAACGCGCAGTGGCGGATCTCCGCCCCCTCGTCAACGATCAGCGGGCTTCCCAGATGTGCGGTAGGGGCAACCGAAGCGCTCTTCGCCACCCAGACATACTCCCCCCGCTGCTCATACTTCTCCGGATCCAGCGCTGCCCCCAGCCTTTTTACATAGTCAGACAAACCGTCCAAAAGCTCCCAGGGATATTCCGCTGTCCGCAGGTAATCCGCGGCAATCGTTTCATTCAGGTCGTAAAGATTACTGATTTTACACTGTTCCATGATACACACTCTCCTTTTATTCTGATTCCATCGGTCTGCGCGCCTGCTTTTCTCCTGTCAAAAAAAGCACGCCTATGCATCCTCTTTCTTTTTCCGGCTCCCGCCCTTCTTCTGGTAGAAAACAGAAACCCGGTCAAAGGCGTCCTTTACCATATACTGGTTCCGCAGTCCCATCACTCCCCGGGTGCGGGAAGTGATAAAGCTGTTCAGCTTCGTCATATACTCTTCTGAAGTGATCGAACCCTCGGCCACATAGGTCAGCCCCTTTTCCCAGCTGGCTGTCAGCTCCGGATTCAGCAGGGATTTGATGGAAGCCGCCACCACATCAAAAATCATCTCTCCCAAAAGCGTCGGCGTGATGATCTGGGTCTTCTGATTCAGATCCAGGTATTTATTGTTGACCAGCTTCTTCAGGATCTCCGCCCGGGTCGCGCTGGTCCCGATCCCGCTGCCTTTGATCTGTGCCCGCAGCTCCTCATCCTCAATCAGCTGCCCCGCATTCTCCATTGCCAGGATCATGGATCCGGAATTGTAGCGCTTCGGCGGAGAAGTTTCCCCTTCTTTGATGCTGTAGCCCTTCACCGGCAAGCTCATCCCCTTTTTCAGCTTCATCACCTGTTCCAGAAGATGCGCATCCCCGATCCTCTCCGCAGAATCTGACTGGCTGCCGTTCTCCTCCGCATCAGCGCCCTGTCCAATCCCGGCCTGATCTCCGGATACAGCCCGGCTTCCCGTTTCCGCAGCCTTCTTCCTGCGGAACGAATACTCCATCACCTTCCGATAGCCCGGCTCTGCCAGCACCTTGAAAGAAGCAAAAAATCGCTCGTTCTCCATCCCGGTCACTAAATTCACTTTCTGATAAACCGCCGGCTCAAAGAAAATCGCCAGAAAGCGGCGCACGATTACTTCATATACCCTGACCGAGATCGGCTTCAGGCTGCGCATGGCGCCGAACCCCTGTCCGGTGGGGATGATCGCGTAGTGATCCGTAATCATCTTGTCATTGGTATAACGGGTCTTCGCAATGTCCCGGTGCAGTCCCTTCTCTAAGATCTCCTCCGCAAACGCTTTCACAGAACCCACTGACCTCAGACCGGAAATATTTTTATGTATCTCCTTCGCCACCGCCGTTGAAAGCACCCGGGCATCCGTCCTGGGATACGTCACAAGCTTCTTTTCATACAGCTCCTGCACCACCTTCAGCGTCTCATCCGGGCTGATCTTAAACAGTTTGGAGCAGTCATTCTGCAGCTCCGCCAGATTATATAAAAGAGGCGGATTCTTTTTTTCCTTTTTCCGCTCCGCGGAAACCACCTGCGCCTGCTGGGGATCGATCTGTCTCAGCCAGGCGATCAGTTCCTCCGCATCCTGCTTCCGGCGGAATCCGTTTTCCCTGTACAGCTTCGGATGTCCCCAGACAGAAAAATCCACCTTGTCCTTCGTCTTTGATTTCTCATCTGCAGGCGGCATCTTCCCGGTATCATAGCGGGATCCCGGTGTCACACGCCACTCTCCCTCGATCTCCATGCCCTGGAAATCCATCGTACAGAGCACACGGTAAAAGGGAGTTTTCACAAACTCCCGGATCTCGCGTTCCCTGCGGACCACCATACCCAGCACACAGGTCATCACGCGCCCCACAGAAATCACCACATATTTTTTATTCAGAAAATTCGCCACGGTATTTCCGTATTTCAGGGTCAGCAGACGGGAAAAATTGATTCCCATCAGATAGTCCTCTTTCGCCCGCAGATAGGCAGAAGCAGACAGATTATCATACGCAGACCAGTCCCTGGCTTCACGGATCCCCCGCAGGATCTCCTCCTCCGTCTGAGAATCGATCCAGACCCGCCTGCGGGTCTTTCCCTGCACATGCGCCATCTGGTCCACTAAGCGGTAAATATACTCCCCCTCCCGCCCGGAGTCTGTACAAATATAGATCACATCCACGTCCGGCCGGTTCAACAGCCCGGAAACAATCTGGAACTGCTTCTTCACCGCCGGGATCACTTCATATTTGAACTCCCGTGGAATAAACGGGAGCGTACTCAGACTCCATTTTTTATATTTGATATCATAGCTCTCCGGATAACTCATGCTCACCAAATGTCCCACACACCAGGTAATCACCGCATGCTCCGACTCCTGATATCCGTCAAAGGAACGCATCTCCTCCTTCAGCGCCCGTGCAAACTCCCTGGCCACGCTGGGCTTCTCCGCAATAAATAAAGACTTTGCCATATGGTTCCTCTCTTATTTTTTCAGCGGCTTTGCAGCAAAGGCAAAGCTCTGCCTGAATCATTCATAATTTTCTGCACAGGCAGCGGCTCCCGCAGCCCACGCCTGCAAGCCGTCAGGATCACTGCAGACTGACGCGCTGCGCAAACGCTTCCATGCGCTGTGCAAATTCACTGTAAAAATCCCCCTCCGCATAAGGTTTCATAAAAAAGATCTGCAGGAACGACAGATTCACCCCGCGGGCTGTCTCCTCATCCTGCGCATGCTCCGTCAGATACTGGCGCAGCCGCCTGGTCAGGCCATGCCAGCGGACTAAAAACGCCTCGTATCCCTCCGCGCCGTCCAGATCCAGCCATTTCCTGACCTTTATCTTTGATTTGTTTTTTGCCGGGCAGGCGCCTTCCAATAAAAAGTAGCGTACCCTGTCCCCCTCATATTCCCTTCCCAGCGGAAACAGACGGCAGATCCCGGGACGAAATCCGTGGATCCCGCATCGCCCCTCCTCATTCAGGAAAAAACAGTGCGGATCATTGCCCGCCATCTTCAGATTCGGCAGGATCAGCCCATCCTCCACATGCAGCTCCACCGCGCTTTCCATCAGCTGCGCAAACGTCTGCCCCAGATGCTGCCCTAACCGGTACACGTCTAAGGGATCCAAAAGGACAGACTGCCCCATATCCCGGCAGCAGGCTGAGCAGCCGCTGCAGTCATGGCAGTCAACCTTTACCATATCATTCAGACTATAACGTTTTCCATCCGCTCTTCCCATCCGGCTGTCCATACCGCGCCCCTCCTTTTGTCTTTCCAGGCAGCATCCGGTCTCCGCCGGGGAATCCGGCCTGCCGCAAAGCCCGCCTGTCCCTACTGCATCCATTCCTTACAGTGTGTACAGTTATACTGAATATCATTCAGCAGCTTTGCCGTGTGATAGCCGTCCGCCACCGCATGGTTCACGTAAATCGACAGCGGCAGGATCCGGCTCTTCGTCTCCGTCTTATAGTACTTCCCGAAATCAATGATCGGGAAAAACATCTGCTTGCCCCTGGTATCATGGCTCAGCCCACGGAACGTGATCCAGGGCACACAGGAAATACAGGTAAACGCATCCGGCCTGTCCGGCTTTGCCTTTACCCCTTTCACATCCTGATACCGCTCCATATCCTCCAAAACCGCATCATAAAAGACATCAAAAGACTCATGGTACGGCGTCCAGATATCCGAGAACGTCTGGTCATCCTCATGGAAAATGGTGTAGGAGGGATGGCAGACCTCATAATACCCCAGCTCCCCCTTCTCATTGTAGGCCATCCGGAACGCCTCGTTCTGATTCACCGCCCGCATGATCGCATAGATCATGGCCGGATAAAAACGGACAATCAGCTTCTTACACCGCTTGCGCAGTTTCGTCACATCAATCTCCACCGTCATCTGGTAACCGGTCTTCAGCTTCTCCGTATAATAAGCAAAATGCTCCCTTCTGGGCCAGCTCTCCATGTCAATTACATGGAACGTATTCTTTTCTTCTCTTTTTCCATTGCTTTTTGCCATCTCTTCACTCCTGTTTTCCTGCCGTCGCATACTTCTCCTTATTTGTCCATTATATTTCATTTTCCCCGGAAAAGAAACCATTATATGAAGATTCTTTTATTTTGCCCCGCATTTTGGCTGACATTCCGATCTCCGTCCAGATCCGGCCGCCCCTCTGTAAGCCGGGCGGCCTCTGTCAGAATATCCTCATAACCGGTCAGCGCCGCAAACGGCAAAAACTGCGCCGCCCGCTCCTGCACCGCCATATGCGGCCGTTTCGCAGACTGATGATGGGGAAGATTTACCATATCCTCATAATCCCAGCCGCTTTTTTGAAACTGCATCGAAACATCCCTCCTCTGCCATACCCCCAGGCTGCTGACAATATTCCGGCACACCTGCTCCCCTCTGGCCGGAGACGGCCTGTCAGGCCCGGTGTCCGCCGATCTGGCGGTTCCGATCCCTGGCCGTGGCTCCCTCCTGCAGGCTCATCCCCCGCAGAATGGCATTCTTTCCAAACCGCCTTTTGATCTCCAGCTGCATCTGCTGCACCTGCCGTTCTTTTCTGAGTGCTTCCCGTTCCTTCTCCTGTTCCCGCTGCGCATCATCCGCAAACAATTCCATCTGTACAAAGTCCTCTGCCGCCGGATCCTCCAAAGCCAGATGCGCCGCCGTCACATTCACCCTGCGTACCAGAAGCGAGGGATCCACGATCCGGTCATACAGCTCCAGAACCGCCTGCAGGATCAGCCGTGCAGAAGACGTCTGCCTGCCAATGTTCGCTGTGCCGTGCGCGTGCTTCGGCACCTGTCTGCCATAATGGTCTGCCGTCACCGCGCCCCGATACTGCCGACGGCGCCCGGGATCCCGCAGATTCTCTATGTCATAACCGACCGTCAGCACCATCCGGTCTGTCACCAGACCCTTTTCTACCAGCTCCAGCGCAAGCAGATCCGCCATCTCCTGCACCACCAGCCGCGCTTTTTCCGCCGTGTACGGGCAGTGCAGCACCTGGCCGGAGCTGATACTGCTGCTCTGGGGACGGTACGCCTTCACATCCGCAACCGTACACGGCTCCCAGCCCCAGGCGTGGTCGATCAGCAGCTCCGCGTTCACCCCAAACAGCCGGTACAGCAGATCCTCATTATGATACTCCTGTTCTCCTCCCAGAGAACAGCGGGCAATGTCCCCCATCGTATACAGCCCGTTCTCCTCTAACTTCCGCGCATACCCCCTGCCGACCCTCCAGAAATCGGTCAGCGGCCGGTGATCCCAGAGCAGCCTGCGGTAGCTGCGTTCATTCAGCTGGGCGATCCGCGCGCCGTTCTCATCCTGCGGCACATGCTTCGCCACAATATCCATGGCAACCTTGCTCAGATACAGGTTCGTCCCGATCCCTGCCGTGGCCGTGATCCCGGTGGTCTCACAGACATCCCGCAGGATCACAGCCGCCAGCTCCGCAGGTTTCTGGCGATAGGTGCGCAGATACGCCGTCACATCCATAAACACCTCGTCAATGGAATACACATGGATATCCTCCGGCGCAATATATTTCAGATAGACCTGATATACACGCGCACTGTACTCCATATAAAGCGCCATCCGCGGCGGCGCAGTGATGTAATCCAGCTCCAGCGCTGGATCCTCCTGCAGCGCCTGCGCCTGGCAGGACTTCCCGGCAAAACGTCCGTCCGGAAGTCTCCGCCGTCTCTCTGCATTGATCTGCCTCACCCGCTGCACCACCTCAAACAGCCTGGCCCTGCCCGGTATCCCATACGCCTTCAGCGCAGGCGACACCGCCAGGCAGATCGTCTTCTCCGTGCGGGAGACATCCGCCACCACTAAATTCGTCGTCAGCGGATCCAGTCCGCGCTCCACACACTCCACCGATGCATAAAATGATTTCAGATCCACTGCCAGATAAATCCTCTGCTCCATACGCCTTTCCATCCCCACCTTCGTAATCGAACATGCGTTCTGTTTCCATTATACACGGAACCATGGAAAACGTAAAGAGGAAATCCTTGGAAAAGTTTCTGCCAGACAGCGCCCAAAGAAGAACCGCCGGCATTGCCGACGGTCCGCCCGATCAGGTATTAAATATGATATTTCCGATAGAGCATCTCCCGGTACTCCGGGTCAGAAGCCGCCTTCACAGCGGTCACTCTGTCGGCTGTATGGACGCCAGGAACGCGTCACACTCTGCCTGGCCGCCATCGCCGGGCGCCGACATGATGATCGTCACCATCCGGTCGCTCATGCCCACCGCCGCGTATTGCTGGTAAACCGGAACGCCTTGGTACTCCGCGCTGGCGTTAAAAGAAACAAACTCTGTCTTGCCGATGGTAAGCGGCTCCATCCCGCTTACCTGATAGGTAATCCCCTGGTCCTCAAAAGCGCCCAGCTCCGAAGAGACGGATTCCAGATACTCCTCTGCGGAAATATCCCCGTAAACGCTCATATCCTCCGCCATCATCATTATGCTGGCGCCGGTGGAGTTATTATAGATATAAAGATCATAGATCGGATCTGTGGCAGACAGCTCCTCATCCGTATAGCCGGTAACCTCCTGGCCGCTTCCCATCATCGCTGCCAGTTCCTCCTGCGTGCCGTACTGCCATCCCTCCGGCAGCGGGAAGGTCATACCCAGGGACTCGTTCGTATACACATTATCCGTCCAGACGCCGGCCGCGTAGGGAACCGCTTCCTCTTTCTCTACCTCTTCCTTCGCCGCACCCTGGTTCAGCTCCGTCTCCTGCCCGGCGCCATCTGCCGCGCCGTCCGTGCCTCCTGTGCTGCCGCAGGCCGCCATGGAAAAGGCCAGCGCCGCCAAAAGTGCCCCAATGACAATTCTTCTTTTCATTTCATCTTCTCCTTTCCGTCTGAAAACGGCACAGTTTCCCGTACCTGAAATCGTCGTTCTGGGAAAACAAAACTCCTCCCCCAGAAAGATAATTTCATTATAGCATGCAGCCCTGATGTATACAATCTGTTTTTCCTTAAGTTTCGCCACCCATTACTCATGTTGTTACTGTTCGCTCCGTTCACAGTAACTTCGCAAATCCATTGGAAATTCACTTCGCGAATGGGATTTGCTCACTTGCCTTCCCTCTGCATTTCCGGATCGTCTGTCCCGCCCCCTGCCTGCTCCATCCACGCATCCTCCCGGGAAGCGGCACACAGGCAGCAGTAAACCACAAAACAAATTCCCGCCAGAAAAAGTCCGCCTGTAATCAGAAATACCGCCTTCATTTCTCTCCTCCTCTCAAAAAAATGCTTTTCCAGAACATACCCGAAAAAGCACTTTCTTAGTCTGCAAAAGAGGATTTTCTTCCGGCATTTCCGGCACTCCGTATTTCCTCCGGACAGATTTCCCACGCCCCGTCAGTTTTTATACGGAAGCTTTACCTTCCGCAAAAGCTTCTCCAGCGGCTCCCGGGACAGCAAAACAGTCAGCGCCGCCGCCAGGATCAGCACCGGCGCCAGACGTCCCTGCATCAGCGTATACAGCGGCGTCCGCACCAGTACTAAGATCGCCAGCGAGTGGAACAGGTAGACAGGCAGCGTATTTTTGCCAATGGTTTCCATCATCCACAGCCTCCGGCGGGGCGTCCAGATCAGCAGGATCAGGATCCATACCACCGCCGTCGCCCAGGCAAAGACCCGGCCGGCAATCATGCCCCCGTCAGCAAACGCATCCGTCCCGTAAAAATTTTTGGCAACAATACGGTTTTCAAACAGACAGAATCCAACCGCCAGAACAATCCCCGCCGCAGCCGCGATCCCTCTGGCCGCCGGGAACCAGCTCCGTCTGTCCAGATGCCGCAGGATCTGGTTTTTCCTCTCATAATATCCCCACAGGTAAAACGGGAGGAACACAAACACCCTGGACATGGCCATAAAATTGTCCGTATCCGGCGTAAAGCCCACTAACATTCCCAGCGCTGCGCTCAGGATCAGGAAACCGGCCTGCTTTTTTTTGTTGTCCGTCTCAAACAGAGGCAGCAGAAGCTGGAACATCATCAGCGCCACCAGATACCAGAGCGTCCACTGGGGGATGAAAAAATCAAACCCCCCCATCTCCCAGTTTCCGTCTGTAATCCCCAGGATAAGCCACCGTTCCAGATACTGGGCAATCTGGAAGATCACATACAGCGGGAACAGGCTGGCAAACAGCTTTTTCGGGTTATATCTGGCAAAGTAGCCGGAGACAAACAAAAAAGCCGGCATATGAAAACTGAAGATGATTTTATAGACGGCATCTGTCCCTGTCGTCTCTCCAAAGTTGCTGATCACATGGCCGGTCACCACGCAGAAGATCAGGATCGCCCTGATATTGTCCATCTGATCGTCACGTTGCTTTTCCATCATATCGGTATCTCTCCCCCGGCCCTTCGGCCGCTCTTTCTTCTTTCATAAATGACAGGGGGCACACTTTCCGCAGCCGTCTACCACAGATGCAGCAGCCGGATCAGTCCCCTGACTCCCCGGTACGCCGGGGTCTCCAGATCGGCGGCAGCCTCCTTCAGCGCCCTGCGGATCTCAATCCGCTGCGGGCAGTGCTGCTCGCATTTGCCGCAGCCCACGCACTGGGAAGCGCTGCTGGGGTCATGCCGGAAAACCGTACACTGCATATAACTCTTTCTGGCCGCCCGCCGGTCCTGGGAGTAAAACATATTCCAGGCGCTGAAGGTTCCCGGAATATCCACACCCTTCGGACAGGGCATACAGTAGCCGCAGCCGGTGCAGCCCACCTTCAGCGTGTGATTGATGTCGGACTTTACCTGTTCGATCAGCGCAAAATCCCCTTCCGTAAAAGCCCCTGCCTCCGCCGAAGAGGCAGCGGCTGCATTCTCCCGCAGCATTTCAGTGGAATTCATGCCGGACAGGACCGCTGTCACCTCCGGCTGATTCCAGAGCCAGCGAAACGACCACTCCACCGCCGAATAGCCCCGAGGATGCTCTGCCATCCTCTGCTTTGCGGCAGGCGGAAGCAGATCCACTAACTTCCCTCCCCGAAGCGGCTCCATGATCATCACCGGCAGCCCTTTTGCAGCGGCGTAGGAAAGCCCCTGCCTGCCCGCCTGGCTGTATTCGTCCATATAATTATACTGGATCATACAGAAATCCCAGTCATATACGTCCACCAGACGACAGAACATGTCCGCGCTGCCGTGATAAGAAAATCCGATATGGCGGATCTGCCCGGAACGCAGCTTCTCCCGGATCCATTCCTCGATCCCCAACTTCCGCAGTTTCTCCCAGCTGGCCGTGTCCGTCAGCATATGCATGAGATAATAATCTATATAATCCGTCCGCAGCCGCCGCAGCTGCTCCTGGAACTTTTTCTCCAGGCCGTCCCGGGATTTGATCAGATAGTGGGGCAGCTTATCCGCGATATAAATCTGTTCGCGGCAGTGATTCCGCTCAAAGATCTCTCCCATGGCCGCCTCACTCCCGCCGTAGATGTAGGCGGTATCAAAATAATTGACCCCCAGACGGATGGCCTCCATCAGCTCCTGCTCGGCTTTGTCTATATCGATTTTCCCATTCTTCTTTGTAAAACGCATACAGCCATACGCCAGGATGGAGATCTCCGCGCCGTCTTTTCCTTTTCTGTACTGCATAAAATCTCCTTAATTCTGATAGATCTTGCTGGAATAGGCGGTCTTCACACTGACGCCCTTTAAGGAGCCGATCTTGCCGGACATGGCCGAGATCACATCCTGGGGCGCGTCCACCGCGATGCTGATGATGCTGATCCCCCGCTCCCGGTAGGGAAGCCCCATCCTTCCTATAATATAGGCCCCATTCTCGTGGAGAACCGTGTTCAGCTGCTCCACAACCTCCATATTTTCAACAATAATGCTGAGTACCGCTACTCTCGTTTCCATCTGTATCTGTCCTTTCACTGCCAAATTCTCTACGACATATTCTGATCGATTTCCGGATGGATGTCAAGATCATAAAAATTGCTGGGTTGTAAAAACTCCCCCTCCTGTTAGCACTCATCACAAAAGAGTGCTGATTTTCTATTGACTTTTCAATTCTGCGGTATTATAGTAAGTGTTAGCAAAAATTGAACTTTACATTACAGGAGTGATGAACAATGAGCAACAAACATGGAAACCTTTCCATCAACAGTGAAAACATTTTCCCCATTATTAAAAAGTGGTTATATTCCGACCACGATATTTTCTACCGCGAGCTGATCTCCAACGGCTGCGACGCCATCACCAAGCTGAAAAAGTTAGATGTGATCGGCGAATATTCCCTGCCGGAGGGCTATGAGCCCAAGGTGGAGGTGCGTGTCAACGCCACGGACAAGACCATCAAGGTGATCGACAACGGAATCGGCATGACCGCCGACGAGGTGGAGGAATACATCAACCAGATCGCCTTTTCCGGCGCTACGGATTTCCTGGAGAAATACAAAGACAAATCCAGCGAGGATCAGATCATCGGCCATTTCGGCCTGGGCTTCTACTCCGCTTTCATGGTAGCCGACGAGGTACAGATCGATACCCTTTCCTATAAGGAGGGCGCTGCCCCCGTACACTGGAGCTGCGACGGCGGCACAGAGTTTGACATGACTGACGGAAACAAGACCACCGTGGGTACGGAGATCACCCTCTTCTTAAATGAGGACTGCCTGGAGTTTGCCAACGAATACCGGGCCAGAGAGGTTCTGGAGAAATACTGCTCCTTCATGCCCACCGAGATCTTCCTGATCAACGAAAACGCCGAGCCTCAGTACGAGACCATCCTTCCGGAAGAAAAGACCGACAAGGATGTGGTCGTTGAGACCATCATCGAGGAAGCCAAAACAGAGGAGAAGGAAAATGAAAACGGCGAAAAGGAGATCGTGGAGGTTTCTCCCCGCACAGAGAAACTGAAAATCTTAAAGCGCCCGGTTCCCATCAACGATATCCATCCTCTGTGGACGAAGCATCCCAACGAGTGCACCGAGGAGGAATACAAAAAGTTCTACCGCACGGTATTTAACGATTACAAGGAGCCCCTGTTCTGGATCCACCTGAACATGGACTATCCCTTCAACTTAAAGGGTATCCTCTACTTCCCGAAGATCAATACCGAGTACGATTCCATCGAGGGAACCATCAAGCTGTACAACAACCAGGTATTTATCGCAGATAACATCAAGGAAGTGATTCCGGAGTTCCTGATGCTGTTAAAGGGCGTCATCGACTGCCCGGATCTGCCCCTGAATGTTTCCCGGAGCGCCCTGCAGAACGACGGTTTTGTAAAGAAGATTTCCGAGTACATTACCAAGAAGGTGGCCGACAAACTGATCGGCATGTGCAAGACAGAAAAGGAAAACTACGAAAAATACTGGGACGATATCAGCCCCTTCATCAAGTTCGGCTGCTTGAAGGATACCAAATTCTGCGACAAGATGAACGATTATATCCTCTTTAAGGATATCAACGACAAATATCTCACTCTTCCGGAGCTTCTGAAGGCTGAGGAGGAGAAAAAGGAGGATACCGCGGCAGAAAATACTTCTGAAAACGCAGATGCAGACGCTGCTTCTGACGGAACAGATACTGCCGGCGGGGACAAGGATACCCGGAAGACGATTTACTATGTGACGGACGTGAACCAGCAGGGTCAGTATATCCGGATGTTCAAAGAGTATGATATGAACGCCGTAATCCTGAACCACAACATCGATACCTCTTTCATCACCCAGTTGGAGCAGAGGAACCAGAACTATAAGTTCATGCGGATCGACGCGGACGTGACCGACGCCCTGAAAGAGGATATCTCCGAGGAAGAGCTGAAGGGCGCAAAGGATACCCTGACCGAGACCTTCCGCCAGGCACTGCACAAAGACAAATTAGACGTCAGAGTGGAGAAGTTAAAAGACGCTTCCGTCGCTTCTGTCATCACCCTCTCCGAGGAGGGCAGACGGATGCAGGATATGATGAAGATGTACAATATGTACGGCATGGATCCCTCCATGTTCGGCGGGAACGAGACGCTGACCTTAAATGTCAGCAATCCGCTGGTTCAGTATATCTTAGAGCACAAGGACAACGCGCATGTCCCGGCCTTCTGCGAACAGCTGTATGACCTGGCCATGCTCTCCAACCAGCCGCTCTCCCCGGAAGCCATGACCGCTTTCGTAAAGCGCAGCAATGAGATCATGCTGATCCTGGCAAAGAAGGGCGACTGACCCGCATCCTGACTTGACCTGAAATAAAACCGGAAAAGAAAAGCGGCCAATCTCCTGCGATTGACCGCTTTTGCCTTTACTGACTGTTCTTTTTATTCCCGGCCTGCCCCTTCTGCAGCCCCAGATCCGCCGGGCCGAACCCGCAGGGCAGAAGCTCCCGGAGGGTAAACACCTGATACTCCGTCTCCGACTTCGCCAGGATTACCTGAAAGGTATCCGGATCACAGAACTCCATCATCACCTGACGGCAGACGCCGCAGGGCGCGCAGTAATCCGCCGGTTCCTGCCCGGCCGGGCCGCCCGCAATGGCAATCGCCGAAAACTCCCGCTCCCCCTCGCTGACTGCCCTGAAAAAAGCCGTCCGCTCCGCGCAGTTGGTGGGCGTATAGGCCGCGTTCTCGATGTTGCACCCGCCGTAGATTTCCCCGGATCCGGCCAGAAGCCCCGCTCCCACCGCAAAACCGGAATATGGAACGTAAGACTTTTTCCGCATCTTCAGCGCTGTCCGGATCAATTCTGCATCCCGCATGTTACTTTCCTTCCTTTTCCCCGCATTTATGCCGCATGATCATTCTGAGAAAAATCCCCAAAATATTTCTCGTAAATATCCATAAAAGAAGCTCCCTCCAGCGCCAGCGACGTATCCACCGGCACCTCGCTCCACACATCCTCATTCAGCTCCGACTGCAGCTGATCCGTGTAAGATGCGTAGGCGCTGTTTACCGCGTCCTCCATCCGCCGGGTGAGCACATTCGCCTTGTTTTCCTGGGTCATCGCCTCATTGAACGCATTGGTACAGTAAAAAATATAATAGGCATCATCCATCGCGATCACCGGGCTGACCGCCCCGTTGCCCAGCGCAAACAGCTGATCGGAAATTTCCTGGTCAAAGGTGGTCCGGGTCACATGGATCTCTGTGGCCTGCGCCTCATTATATTCTGCCGCCAGGGCCGCAAAATCCGCCCCGCCCTCCAGCTGGGAGGCAATCGCCTCCGCTGTCTTCTGATCTGAAACCCGGATCTGTTTGACATCCATCACCCGGGCCTCGTCATCACTGACCTCGGACGACACACTCTCCGTCAGGCTGGTATAGAGCTTCTTCGCCAGCAGATAACGTTCAAACAGCTCCTGTACATCACCCTCGCCGACGCCCAGATATTCCCGCTCCGCTTCCGACAGCCCTTCCACATATTCTTTCGCTGCGGCCTCGGTCTGCGCCGTCTCGTCCTCAGAAAGCGTCAGCTCCTGCTCCTCCGCGATAATATCCAGAGTATAAACCTCCGCCAGCTGGGATGCGGTCAGATCCTTCACATAATCCTCCAGACTGCTGCCGTCCTCATATTCATGCTGCCACAGATCGATGCCGTAGAGGGAACTGTAATCCTTCTGATAATTCATGAGGATCACTTTCGCATCCCTTTCCGGGCACTTCTCACTTCCGATTTTGAAGATATAGCCGCCTCCCAGCGAAGAAAGAACCGGAATCCCGCAGCCGGACGCTGTCAGGACCGTTCCCGCCAGAAGCACCGCCAGGGCTGCGCCCGAAGCCTGTCTGATATGTTTTTTCTGATTCTTCTGTATTTTCCTGTTCTGCACGTTTTTCTCTCCACCTGTATTTCCCGCCGCTCACATTCCCACGTCCCGGACAACCGACATCCAACGCCGGTCTGCAGCAGCGTGTATTTCCATCTCCGCGCCTCTGTCTTAAGGACAATTTCCCCAAAACAGGACTCGCTTTCCGGTCGCCGGATCAGCCCTCCACCACTAAGTACCTGCCGTCCGGAAGCGCAAACACTTCCTGCGCTTCGGCCAGATCCTGATTGCTCATTCCGGAAATATCCGCGCCGCATTCGTCAAAATACTGCCGCACCTCTTTCAGGTTTTTACAGACTGCAGCGCCGCAGATGTCCAGAAATTCCTCTGCCTCCTCTGCTGATTCCGCTACCCTTTCCGGGAAAAGCTGCAGCTGGTTCTTCAAAAACGTATCAATTACTGTTTTATCGTACTGGCTCATGTTCACGTTCCTTTCTCCGTGTAAAATTTCTGCCGTCTGACAACATTCACATCACATAGATTATAACGTCTCCCGCCAGTTACCGCAACTTATATTTGATGAAGTAATTTCAAAATCTCCTCTTTTTCCGGCATTGCCTTCAACGCTCCTTTCCGGGTTGTCACAATGGAAGCCGCCGCATTGGCAAATGTAAGCATTCTGCACAGATCATGTTTTGTCAGATGATCCAGGCCATTTTTCAGAATATACCCCAGAACGCATCCCATAAATGTATCGCCTGCCCCGGTAGTCTCTGCAGGGCCGTTGTTCAAAAATGCCGGCGCCTCTGCCTTTATATTTTCCCAATAAGCCAGGCTTCCGTTTTTGCCCATGGAAACCAGGACAAGCGGAATCCGGAATCTGCTGCGTATCCGGTCTGCTCCCCAATCATAGTCGTCCGTTCCTGTCAGCCATTCCAGTTCATTATCTGAAATTTTCAGGATCTGACAGTGCTGCAGCCCCCAGACTACCTGCGCCTTCGCTTCTTCCATACTGTTCCATAGAGATGGCCGCAGATTTGGATCAAAGGAACAGATACACCCGGCCTCCTCCGCGATCCGTATTGCCTTTTTTGTAGCTTGCCGGGCAGGTTCACGGGTCATAGATAATGCCCCAAAATGAAACATACGGGAATTCTGTATGACTTCCGCCGGAATCTCCTTTTCCTGCAGCATCAGATCGGTGCCCGGATTTCTGTAAAAGGAGAAATCCCGATCCCCGTCCGGAAGCGTATGGACAAACGCCAGTGTGGTATGAATTTCCGGATCTCTCAACAGATATTCTGCTGAAATTCCCGCCTCCCGGATGGCAGACTGCAGCTGATCCCCGAAACAGTCCCTGCCGACTTTTCCGATAAAGGCGGCAGAATATCCCAATTTTGCCAGCATGGCAAGAACATTGCACGGCGCTCCCCCGGGATTAGCCTCAAATACAGGATTTCCCTGGCTGCTATATCCATTTTCCGTAAAATCAATTAAAAGTTCTCCCAGGGCAGTCACATCATATCTTCTCATCGCTGTCCTCACTTTCCTGCCGTATATAGCTTCATCCCGTCTCTTCTGTCAAAATCAATCGCACTGCCAAGTCCGTATACCGCGTTGCTGATCACATACTCCCCGTCATTCACGTACACTTCCACCAGGCTCTGATCTACTAAAACCTCCAGGTGAAACCCGTCTTTGATTTCCGGGGTTTCCGACTTCAGGTGCGCCCCGTCAAACCCAGGGTAGACAGCCGTCCGGTCTGTATAAATCCGGTTTCCTTTGCGGCAGATGATAAAACCTCCGATATTTGCCTGTTCACCGTCATACAATTCAAACACCGCCATACAGCCCTCTGCTGCCGCTATGGAAGCAGCGGGAATCTCTTTCCCATATGCAGCCCGCAGATTCGGATGCATATGAAAATATATATGACCGTCTTTTAATTCCAGCACGCGCGGGGAACTGAACATCCCGATCCATCCGTCCGCCGTTGGCTGCGGCATACGGATCCATGCCTCCATAATACGCCTTCCCTGTGCGTCGACAGTTGTCTGCGGCGCATACAGATCCATGCCATAGTCTGCAAACTGATACTGATCCGGGATTTCCATCCTGCAGGAGTTCTCTTCAAATTGTACAGCAAAGCAGATGGACTGATTCTTCTCCTTTTCCCCGTTTTGCAGCAGCCCCATGGGAGAGACCATCAGGATTCCGCCGCCATTGATTTCAAAGTAATCCGGGCATTCCCACATCCAGCCATAATCCTCTCCCTTCCAGGCCTTATTCACATATTCCCATGTATACAGGTCTCTGCTCCGGTAAAAAAGAACTTCTCCGTACTTTTCATCCACCGTGCTTCCGAGGATCAGATACCAGGCGTCCTTTCCCCGCCAGATTTTCGGATCCCGCGTATGGGTGCGGTGCCCGATCTCCGGATTCCGGATGGGGGGAATGATCACCGTTTTCCCATTTTCATTGTCAAAACCAAATCCATCGTCCGATGAAATCATCAGCTGCGCAGACTCAAATTTTTCATCCAGACAGGTATGCGGATCCTCAGGGTTTACCACCTCATACCGGACGCCGGTGTATACCAGGTAAAGCCTGCCGTCCGCTTCAATTGCGCTCCCTGAAAAACAGCCGTTCTGATCCTCTCTGACCGAAGGATACAGGGCGATCCCCCGGTGTTCCCAGGTTACCAGATCCCGGCTTACCGCATGTCCCCAATGCATGGTTCCCCAACGGGAACCATAGGGGAAATACTGATAAAACAAATGATACCATCCTTTATAATATATAAATCCATTGGGATCGTTCACCCAGTTATCCGGCGCTTTCAGATGTAATGTCTGCTGTTTCATACTGCCTCCGTGTAATTGATTCCTGTAGTTTTGTCAAAAAAGTGCATTTTGGAAGGAAGGAATACAAAACCAATACGGTCTCCCACCTGGCGAAGTTCATCTTTTGACACCCTGGCCACAGTCTGGTTCCCGCCAAAATTGAAAAACAGGTTATTTTCATTTCCCATCACTTCTGTGTCTGTGATCACCGCATGCAGAAGGTCCATACCGTCAGTATCCGAAGCCTGATTCCTCAGCCGTATATCTTCGCCGCGGATTCCAAGTACCATTTCTCCCTGATGTCCGTTCAGGCGTCCCACGGTCTCCTCCGTGAGAAGAAGGATATTTACAAGTTCCGTCGCTCCCTCGATATCCTCCGCTTCCGAAGAGGCCGCAAATGCCCAGGATCCTGTCGGCGTATAAGCCTCTCCATCCCAGTCGTCGCTTACAATATACGGGGCGACCCCCAATTCAATATCCGGATAACTCGTATACACAGTATTGACCTCCCAGGCGCCGTCAAACTTGAATGCAGCCCTGCCGCTCTCAAACAGATGGTCGATCGGCGCTTCCGACATGTATTCTTTCTCCACAACTGTACGGAAAAATTCCATTGCCCGGGCTGTCTGCTCTGAATTGAAATACCCCTCCACGGTCAGTCCGTCCTCGCTGACCAGTTCCCCGCCGCCGGACCAGACAAACGGAGCGTAATAATAGATGCTGGTCTCTCCTACCGGAAACGTCATATCCAA
>CALWGM010000036.1 GCA_944380065.1 uncultured Lachnospiraceae bacterium | reverse complement strand
GCGTATTGATCTCTAAGAGCTCCGGATCCGTATAATGTGTCCCCGCCATGGCATTATAGAGATCCAGCAGGTTGCTTTTGTCTGCATACAGCATTGTGAATACTGTGGACTTGTACGTCCGGTTCACGGGCAGTACTGTGGTCGTTGTTGTTTTGTTTTCCATCATATCGTCTCCTTGTTTTTGTGCTGCAAAGAGACTCTCCGCATGTGCTTTCAAACTTTCTGAAAATCCACAGTCCGCTCATATCCACGGGAATCTCTCTGCTGTTTTTGGGATCATCAAAGCATTGAGATTTCCGGAATGTATCAGAAAATGAGATGCGGCAGACGCCGCCTTTGACTCAGACAAGCTGGAAAGATCATGCTTTTCTATAGCGTATCACAGACACAGGGAAATTACCAGATGGAAATCATAAAAAATCAACATTTTCTGGCGAAGCTCACCCCTTCTTTTGAACATCCGGTCCGGGATCCATACTGCTCTGTACCTGGAAGTTTCCATTCCGATATGTGACATGGAATGCGAAAGGATGCGCGTCCGCCCACTCCTTATCATTCTCAGCTATTTCCTCCCATCTGTGAAAATCCCTCACAAAACTCTCGTGAAGCGTCTGTTCCGCGCTCCGTCTGACCTCTACGGCATCCTGCAGTTTTTCATAAGTTCCAAGATAATACCGCTTCCCCTGAAAGCCAATGGACACCCGGTATTTCCCGTTCCCTGTTTTGCTGACTCCCTGAAAACCGCTGGAATTATCGCTTCTGTGCTTCCGTTTTTCCAGCCACTCCACACAGGTTCCGTCCACATGATGCAGTCGCTCGGTGATTTTCTGCTGGTTTTCTGCCTGCAGGCAGCCGCAGCTTTTATAATTCCCATAAACCAGGTTCCCATATGAAATATCCACTTCATTTCCACAGTCACACCTGCAGTGCCACAAAACAGAATGCTTCTGATCCCGCTTCGTGGTCGGATATAAGGCAGTCAGCTGCCCGAACCGCTGTCCGGTGATATCCATTCCCCGGAACAGGCAGCCGCAGCTTTTTACCCTTCCGGCTTTCAGGGCATTTGCCTGCACCACCTTCGTCTGGCCGCAGTCACAGCGGCACAGCCAGCAGGTGCGCCCCCTGCGGTTATCCATTCTCCGAACCGCTACTAATTTTCCAAATCTCTGCCCGGTCAGATCTTCGGCAAGCATTCCGTTTTTCGCATTCCCCTTTGGGATACAGCCGCAGTTCCAGACCGTACCGCGCTTCAGTTTTTTTGTACTCACCTGGATCTCTCCGCCGCAGTCACAGCGGCAATTCCAGACCACATAATGATTTTCTCGCTGATCCGATCTGCCTGTCACAGTCAGCAGACCGAATCTTTCCCCGGTCAGATCTAATTTTGCCGTTGTTATCTCCTCCTATCTGTCTCTGATCTGCTATTCTATGGCGCTGCACCGCACTGCCACACGTTTTTTTCCGCCATAGGAGCACGTAAACAATGTCAGCTCATATCCGCTGTCTGTCATTTCCTCCACATCTGCCGCGCGGAGTGTATCGGTCACGGCCACCTCGTAGGCGGTGACCACCCCGTCCATATCCATAAAATAAATCTCATCTCCCGCCGCAAGATCCCGGATCGGGCCAAAATGCCTGGTATAATTGTGCCCGGCAATCACCAGATCCCCGGTTTTTGTGGAACCGGCGTAGCGGCAGGGCGCAATCTTCAGCTGCTGGTAGTTCCAGCTGGCCATAACCGGCAGCTTCAGTCCCCGGGAAGGGACGGACAGGATACCGATATAAAAATATCCGTCGATTTCCACTTCCCGCATCCCTGTATCATCCGAGATGTCCTCTCCGCCAATCTCCTGTTCCAGCCGTGACAGGACGAGATTCGCCGAATCCCCGGCTCGTTTATCTTCCAGACGGTTCCAAAACAGAAGGGACAGCGCTGCCAATACAAACGCTGCCCCAAGAATCATGCATACCGTCCCTGTTTTACGCTTCATGGATTCTCCTCTGCCTGCTGCGCATTCTGAACCCGCACAGGAACAGAACTATGCCAAGCGCCGACAGCGCTGGTACCGGCCAGTTGATCTGACCAGTCTGCGGCAGGATTGGCTCACCCGGCGCCGAAGGCTGCTCCGGTACGTCAGGCGTTTTCGTCAGCGTATCCAGTTTCGGCGTTGCGTCGACATCATAGACATAGGTTCCCCCATCGTACATGGGTACACTGACCAGAAATGGGGAAATCGGTTCAAACCCATCCGCTGCATTTTCCTGCGTAACCAGATACAGGCCGGGAGTCAGACCATCGGCCGTCATCCTTCCGTCCTCGCTGATCGGTTCCGCCGCGCCTTCTATGTGACGGGCAGACGCATACTCTGCCAGCTCCCCTGCCAGTGCGGCATGGGAAATATCCGCCAGGGATACCCCGCTGTCTGTAAAATCACCTGCCAGTGAAAAACTGTAATTCCCGTCGTCCTCGCTGACGTTGCCAACACGGTAAAGCATCAGGCTTCCTCCACTCACTGTTTCACCGTCATAGACCATAGCGACAGAAATGGATCCGGTTTGGGACAGATCCGGAACCTCATGCGCCATCGCTGCTGCCGGAAACGCCAGACACAGCAGCAAGGACAGAAGCAGCGCCAAAGTCCGCTTATATATGTTCATTGATTTGCACCTCCGTTCTAACAATTCTTTCCCAGGTCAGGAATCTCCGCCTGAATCCTGCCGGAACCGCCGTCTGCGCAGCCTGATCAGGAAAAACAGGGTGGCGGCTCCGGCCGCCGGCAAAACGACAGCAGCTACCTGGATCGTCCTGATTTTTCCCGCCAGCATAGCATCTGCCGAAGCAGTCTCTAAAGATGCCACCCGGTGGCCGCGGACAAGCAGACGGTGGGTATTGATCCCGTAGGGAGTACAGGTAACCAAAGTACAGTAATCCTTCTCGGGATCGATTTCGAGAGCGCTGAGATCATAGGGATCTACCGTCTGGATCTGATCCACCTCGTAGGTGAGGGTCTGATCCAGCACTTCGAGGGAAAACAGATCTCCCACCTCCATCTCATCCAGATCCGTCAGCAGCTTTGCGCTGGGAAGCCCCCGGTGACCGGAAAGGACACAGTGTGTACCCTTTCCGCCGGTAGGAAGAGAGCTTCCCTCCAGATGGCCGATGCCGGTCTGCAGGGCAGACGAATCGGTTCCATGATAAATCGGCAGGTAACAGTTAATCCGGGGGATTTCCAGATACCCCATCACGCCCCCGGCTGAGAGATTCAGCTGGCTCTCATACGCTTTTCTTTTTTCATCCGTCATGGAGAAACGGTCTGCATCCGCAGCAAGCCCTGCGTTATATTCCACCGCATCGGCCCACAGCCGGCTGGCGGTTTCCTCACTGGTTTCCCCTACCTGTTCTGTATAATCCACGATTGCCCGGGACTGATGATAAGAATTCCACAGGTTGCTCACCGTGGGATACAGCAGCAGGGACATGCCTGCAAGGAAAACTGCGCCGATTATAATGGTAGCTATCCTGCTTTTTTTCATGCTGCTTCTTTATTTGGCGGAATTCACACGTTTCCGGGCGGCTACCGTCACACCTGCTCCGGCAACGAGAGCGCCGCCGATGATGTAAAGGATCGTGGTACCCATACCGCCGGTGCCGGGCAGTAAGGAACCGGTCTTATTTACAATATGTACGCCGCCGTCGCCCGCTTCCCATTTGTCGCCGTTCATTGTCGTGGAAAGATTGAGATAATTTCCACTGCCATCCTTCGTGAATGTAATTTCCACACGCCCCGGCAGTTTGTTGTATCCATCCGGGGCTTTGGTTTCCTCCAACCAGTACGTGGTGTCTGCGTCCAGGCCGTTGATCGTAAACTTCCCATCTACGGTTGTCATGTAAGCAACACCGGACTCACCGTCCTTCGCAAGGCGATACACACCGTTGGAACCTGCGACTGCAATCTCGTTGCCGCCTGTCTCGGCATCATACAGTTTGAACTGCGCGCCATCGAGCACCTGGTTGTCACTGTCGGTTTTGACAATATCAACGGTGTAGGTGTAGGTATCTGTGGTGGAATCCGGCGTACGATCCGGCGTCAGTTTATCGCCATAATCAAGCCAGGTCTTATTTGTATTGGCGTCTGTATAAATTTCAGCATTTTCATTCACTACAGCGCTGTAGCTCACAATCACGTCGGTTGACTTTGTGATGCTGTCCAGATAGGTTTTCGCAAAACGGATCTCAAAATCACAGTCATCAGTGAGTCCGGTTGTAAAAACGGTGTAATCTGTGCCTGCCGTCAGGCCATCGACTTTGATAGTCTCCGGGTTTAGAGTCAGTCCAGCTTCCATCTCATCATGCAGCGCATAGTTTGCCGCGCCGGGCTGTATGCTCACTGTCGTTCTGAAATTTACCGTGTCTCCGATTTCAGCTGTATTTTTCTCTCCCCAGCTGTCGTCGGAATCTTCCTGTACCTCTTTTGTCACTGTCGGCACTTCATTTTTTTCCTGCATCACAACATCAGGATTCGTCGTGCCCAGAGAACACAGGGAGCCCAGACTGGTATCCACCAGCCAATATCCCAGATTCAGATTGTCAAATTCTACCGCAGAGTATTGCTGCCCTTCTGCCGCGGCCGGCGCATTTTCTGTCGCATCTGCCTCTATATTAGTTGCCTCTGCATACGCCAGCGCCGCTTTCGCAAAAGCCGCCGCGTCTGCATTTTCCACCCAGGTAATATATCCCTGATCATCAATCAAAACGTACTGGGTCTGAGTCGCTAACCAGTCCTCCCAGGCGGAATTTGCTTGATAGGAATAAGCCCCCTTACTTGCGTCATAGCTTTCCAGATACATGATCTGATATGCCTCATAGGTCTGTCCGGGAACCGCATCCTGAATGGTTATGGATCCGCCAGTCAGGTTTCCTTCCTGTTTTGCAGACGCAGCTACGGTCAATGACAGAACCATGACCACAGTCAACAGTAAACTAAAGAGTTTCTTTGCTGATTTCATATTTTTTCACTCACTTTCTTTTTGATTGCCTGTCCTTAAAAATCCGATGATTTCCTGTTTTTCTGCCGCAGATAGCAGAGACCTGCCGCAGCCGCCAGCGCTGCGCCTCCGAAGGTAAACGCCCGGGTTCCCGGCCCGCCGGTATCCGGAAGCTTTGGCCGGAAGGTGTTGGTAAAGACTACCTGTGTCTGTTTTCCTTC
Organism: uncultured Lachnospiraceae bacterium; assembly: GCA_944380065.1. Lineage (GTDB taxonomy): Bacteria > Bacillota > Clostridia > Lachnospirales > Lachnospiraceae > Eubacterium_I. The sequence goes on along the minus strand of CALWGM010000036.1, from coordinate 8,805 downwards.
TGTGATGGTACCGTCTGCCGTCACGTCATAGACTGCCTGTCCATTTCCTGTGGTATTGCTTACCGTACAGCCGCCCGGAACATTGGTTTCTGTAATTGTGTAGCTGGACTTCAGGGGCAGATAGTCTATAACTGCATATTCCCCGGCTTTCAGTTTGAAGCTTCCTTTCCCCTCATGCAGCAGTACCGTACCGATTTTTTCATCCTGTGCGTTGTAGCGCACAATCGTATAATCATCCGTAGGTGTACTGTCATCTTCATACGTCAGTTCCATATCAAAGGAAAACTCCTGATTCAGATCTGTGGAGCCAACCACCTCTTTTCCAATCCGGAGACTGCTGTTATAATATTCCGGCTCTGCAGATGAAACAGAGGGAAGTGTAAACTGCATATAGCAGGTGGATCCGGAAAGCCCGCGCTCAGTATAAAAGAATGACAGCGTATGCTCTCCCGCATCTCCTTTTTCGATATAATCCCACAGATTGACATAAGCGCCCACCGAACTGTGCACGCCGCCGATGTCGCAGACCAGACGGCCGTCTAAGAATACCCACATATCATCGTCACCGAAGAAATAATATTCCAGGGGGCCGACATAGTCTTCTGTCAGTTCAAACTTAACCTCATACTGCATACCGAACAGGTTGTTGTGGGCAAGTCCGTCGTCACTGGGAGGATAATCATTGTTTCCGTCATTTCCAACATAATCTCCACGACTATAATAGGCTCCTGTACGGCCATCCGTGCCGGGATGGTTATCCATAGGCCAGAAATTATTCGTCCAGATATTTGTATGAATCGTTGGCGGATCTGTCGGATAAGCCGGATTATTAAAATACTCCAGCCCAGTCAGATTTGTATTGTCCCCGGTAACCGAACTCAGGGTGTAGGTATCTCCGGTTCGCCTGAAACCAAGTTTCCAGTCTTCATAGACAGTCTTACCAACAGCATTCCCCTCATTAAATAGATTCGGAGCGGTAATTCCCTGCGCATATTGAATTCTCCCAGCGCTGTCCAGACCGGTTACCAGACCAAAGGTACATCCCTTAAATGAATTTTCGGGACTATTGGAATTATTGGGATCAGACCGGTTATATTGATTGATCCAGTTTGTTTTTCCATTATTCTCCCACGATACACCTTCAAGCCCCATACCCGTATTCGCATTTCCAAATGCAAACCTGGATCCGGAATCAGAATAATTTTCCGGAGAATTAATGCCCTGGGAAGCGTTATCCTGATACGTATAGCTTCCATCTGAGGTAATATCATAATCGTAAAATATTGCCTCGTTTTGATACGTATCCGTAGTGCTGTTTGCCACCAGCCGAATCACGACGCCTTCTTCGATCAAAATTGTATCCTCAGGACTCTTTTCGGCAGTCTCCGGGTTATTCGTAAAATGCAGTTCGGTTGGATTCACAATATTCTCAAAAATCTTCCAGTCATTCCGATCCGTACTGTTCGGATTTTTCCAGCTTCCATCTTCATTCTTTTGCAGAACCCAGACTTCATTCGCCCGGTAATTGCCATTTTCACGGAAAATATTCACATAAGGCAGGCTTGGCGCTTCCAGATACTGATATTCATTTTCCGTGTAAAGTTCGGTAAGCTGCATACGTGTACGGATTTTTTGTTTCCCATTTCCGGCAGCCACCAGATATAATGCGGTAGTTTCAGGAGTCACTCCATTTTTGGGCAGATTTCCTCCCCGCTCCGGATCTGTTCCCCCGTTGTCCGTATCAATGATGGTCAGGTAACCGTTCTCATCCCGGTCTGCCACCTCTACATTCGCATAATACTGTACGGTATATGTCGGGTTTGCCGCCTCACCTTCCGTCAGCTGAATTTCCAGATTCTCACTGTCCAAAGAAACAGCCATGGCTGGAATATCTGCAGTTTGTCCTGCCAACATGGAATCCGTTGACTGAACCTGTCCATCATCAATAGTAAGTGTCTGCTCCAGACTGCCTGCCGTATTCTCCCCGGCGTCCGAAGGTTCCCCTGACGGAGCATCGGATTCCCCGGTTTCCTCTTCCGTTTCTTCTGTGTTATCTTCCGATCCTTTCGGATTCTCCGGAACCGGAATCGGTTCCTCCGATGAACTGCTTTCCCCATTCGTTTCGGTTTCACAGATCAGCACGCCGTTCTCATCGTAGCAGTCCGCGCCATGCTCATGCGAAACATCCTCCTGCAGGATCTCCCCGTTTCCCGGTTCCAGGGCGACAGCAGGAAAAGCCGCCGATGCAAAAACAAGAACCGCAGTGAGCACAGCGATTACGCGCAGGGGTCTTTTCTTTTTCCGCGTCCCGGAACTTCTGACTGCTTTTTGCAGCAGCCGTTTTTTCATATATATCCACCACCCTTTCCTTTCACCACATAATATCCATTATGTTTCTTTTGGCTGGTGAATGGCCGGGATCCCTGTTTTCAGGGAAAATTCCAGGCATAAGAAATAACCCCTCCGCGTTCTTTTTCAGAAAACGTTCCTGAGGGGCTTTTTGTCATGTTTATGTATCACGTTTGTTATCCTGACGAAAAAAATAATGCTTTAATGATCCTGCATTTTGGGATAATGCGCTTGCATTTTTGTAATAGCCTGTAGTATAATTCGTTATGTAGTTATAAGTTTTCTTATAAACTGAAATTTTTCGCGACATAATGGATATTATGTGGCGATATTTTTTTATCTTTTATATAACAAGTCCCAGACGTTCCAGGTGACGTCGGTGCTCGGTTCCGGTGGATATGATATAGATCCGGGTGGTATTGATATTGCTGTGTCCCAGCACGTCTGCTAATTTTGCGATATCCCGCTCTATCCTGTAAAATGAGCGCGCAAACAGCTTGCGCAGATTATGGGGAAACACTTTGCTGGCCGCCACTCCGGCCGTTTTGCAGAGACGTTTCATCTGCGCCCAGATATTGCTTCGGTTCAGCGGTTTCCCATGTTTTGTGAGAAAGATCTGCCCGCTGCGGATTCCATGGGTTTTTGCATACCGCAGCAGCAGTTTTTTCAGCTTTCCGGGAATCAGGATCGTGCGGATTTTGTTTTTACAGGAGATTTCCACCTGCCCGCTTTTTACATGCTCCACCGTAAAATACTGTAATTCGGACACCCGGATTCCCGTCCCGCAGATGGTCTCCATCACTAATTTCAGCTGGGGTCTGTCCTGCGCCGCTTTCAAAAGACGCAGATATTCTGATTTTGTCAGCTCTTTTTCTTCCGGACAGTAAATTTTTCTCTGCAGCTTCAGGCTTTTCACCTTACAATCTTCCCAGCCCAGAAACTGCAGGAAACTGTTGACGCTGGCCAGCATGGAATTGACAGAACGGACGGCGTACTTACGTTCCACCAGGAAATCCTTCCATCTGCGCATCAGTTCTCTGGTCACATGCTGTTCCCCGGCAAAATGCCAGAACGCCCGCACGTCGCGGAGATACTTTTCCAGCGTAGCCGGACTTTTCTCCTCGTTCTCCAGATAACTGCCAAATTCTTCTATCATCTGTCCGTTCATGGTTCTCTTATTCATCTTCTCTTTCCTTGCCCTTTCATATTTCTTTTTCAGAAATATTGTACCCTATGATCCGCGTCAGAATACTTTCCCGGGAAGGAATTCTATATCCGGAGAGGAGCCTTACCAAAGATGTGATGGGTAAAATTGAGACAAAAGAAACCATTACCGCTATGTTCGATCAATGAGACTTCAGTTTTTCCTCCGCTTCTGCCAGAACAGGTTCAGAACCGGAATCAGGCGTTTGTAGATCAGCATTGTGATGATCACGCTGAGCATCCCCTTGACAAACGTAAAAGGCATGTTAAAAAGGATCAGGCTCTGCAGGATGGTTTTCACCCCCGGGAAAATCGCCTGATAGGCTGCCAGGATCGTCTCCTCCGGCATGAAATTGTAGTAAACCGGGTAAACGATAAAATAGTTGGACGCCACACTGACCACCGCCATCAGGGCAGCCCCCAGCACTGCTCCGAGGCAGGCGCTTTTTCTGGTTTTTCTGCGCCGGTATAAAATCCCGGCGGGAAGGATAAACACAGCGTTCAGGATAAAGTTGGACAACTCGCCCACTCCGGCTGTGGAAGTGACGGTCAGATGCAGCAGATTTTTGATCAGAGCGATCAGGACGCCGCCCGCCGGCCCCACCGCGAATGTGCCGATCAGGGCGGGCAGGTCTGACAGATCCATCTTAATGAATCCCGGCATGATGGGTACGCTGAATTCCATAAACATCAGTATGTAGGCAATGGCGGATAATACCGCCACGATCCCCATGGACGCTGCATTGACTTTTCTCTTGTGTTTTTCTTCTGTATGATTCTGACTCATAATCCTTTCGGTTCCTGCCGTTTTCCACGGCAGCCCCTTATTTCCTCCTGTTTTCTCCTCCAAAGGCAGAGGTCAGAAAAGCTCTTCCTGCATAAAAACACCCCGGATCCACATCCGGTGCGCTTCTTTTCTGCTCCACGGCAGAAATACATCTGCCTGGTCTGCTTCTTCTCCCTTCCAGACTGTACTGTCGGTTCCGGATTTACACCGGATCAGCCGCCGCAGGCAGCTCACGGACTCCCCGGCATCAGCCGGGCTCACCGTCGGTAGGGAATCTCACCCTGCCCCGAAGAATGATTTACTGCTATATAGGATAACTCTTCCGGGCCGTATTTTCAAGGGAATTTTTTTGTTTTCCGGAACCATACTGTTACCGGTAGATTTCTTTCCCGACTCTGGCAATCTCATCATTCATGATTTCCAGCCACCACTGCTTTCCGGGAAGCGGCATCGGCATATAATTGCCTCCGATTGCATTTTGTCTGACACTTTCACGTACCCGCTCCCGCACCATTTCTTCTGTCAGGTCGCCGGTGATGGTCATCGCGTCAAAATCCTGGTATTTCGGCGTTGTGTGGTAAGCCAGCCGGTCTCCGGTGATAGCTTTCAGCTTCGGGATATCATTGATTTCCTGTCCCTGCCAGGCATCTACGCCAATTTCCGCAAAATCAGGTACGATCTGCTCCATAAAACCGCAGCTGTGCAGTTCAAAAATCATCCCCAGCTCGTGCGCTTTGTCCACGGCCTTTTTCAGCTGCGGCTTAAACAGTTCCCTCCAGAGCTCCGGGGAAAAGAACATGTTATTCTGTGTCCCATAATCATCATGGAACATGATCACATCCGGATGGTAATAGGTGTGGATTTTCTCTAAGAGCTTACACTTCCACTCCATAAACGCATCCAGATATGCCTTTACCTCATCCGGATCTGTCAGCAGGGCACAGAGCGCGTTTTCAAACCCCATCAGGGTATGCATCCGCTCAAACGGCCCATTGTAGATCATCATGTCCACAACCTTATGTTCCCGGTCCCATTCACTGACATGGTCAGCCTCCTCCACTTTGCCCCAGTCCCAGGCATCCAGATCCGGAAATTTCACCAGTTCCCTCCAGTCGGCGATGTCCTCCATCAGCGGCTCCTGCAGCGGATCCGGGGCAAGTGCATTCAAGCCCCCTTCTTCCTTCCAGGCAACGCCAAACCAGTCTGTGCCGTCCTTCACAAAAGGCGGCCGCTCATGGAACGCGTTTCCCCGGACGACAAACAACCCTTCTGCGGGCGGCAGCTCGTCCGTCATCTCATGATGGAAAAATGCAAGTACTCGTTCTCTGTCTGTCATAATCATGTCCTCTTTTCTATAGTTTTATTACAGGTTCTCCGCCTGTACGGTCCAGGATCATATCATGCACAGATGTAATAAACTTTTCCACTTCCGGTTTGTCATTGTCTCTCCGGTACTCCATCATCAGCCATCCGCAGCTGTTCTGGATTGTTTTCCACACGTACCCGTCGTTACCGTAATCTCTCCAGAACTTATCACAGATAAACACTTCTGTGTCCCCCTTCAGGTTATAAATCATGGAATTGGCACAATCCACAACCTTGGAAATCACCGGCGAGAATCCCTCCCTGCCGCAGTACCGCTCAATCATGGGCAGATAGTGAGGCATACGGGAAGCAGTTCCCACGATAAACCGGCATTTTCTCAGGTCAGACCAGGAAAGATTCTGTTTATGGGCCAGCGGATTCTTCCTGTTCATACAGGCCACCAGCGGAGACTGTGCCACATTTTCCTGCATGACCACATCCTTCTGCCATTCAGAAATATCGTACTGGATCCGGAAAATCACGTCCAGCTTCCGGTGAAACAGATGCCGGACCATATCACAGCCCCTGGCATTTTCCACGAACGTCTCATATTTGGGAAAGCGCTTCTGGAAAAATGTTGTGGCAGGAAGCACCATGAGATTGGGATTGTGGGTATCCAGAACCCCCACATAAACCGTCGTTTCACTTCCGCCGGAGAAGAGCCTGGCCTCGTCAATGCCCTCAAAAATGAAGTTGAGTCCCTCCCTCCATTTTCTGGCAACCCGCTCTCCTGCCTCTGTCAGGTAAAGCTTTTTCTTTTCCCGGCGGAAAAGGGAAACCCCCAGATTCTTTTCCAGCAGGGCGATACTTTTACTGATTGTGGACTGTGAAGTATGCATATATTCCGCAGCCTGAGATATATTCTGGAACTCTGAAGCGGTCAGAAAATACCGGATCTGCTGCAGCGAAATATTATATGGCATCATCTGTACATATCCTCCTACTGCTCTTAGTATAGAATAGATAACCGACATGTAACCAGGAAAAAAAGCCATATGTTCATGCGTTTTTTTCCTGACTAATCTAAAACAACGCCGGAGACAGGCCCTTACCTGCTTCCGGCGTTGTTTTGAATGAACTAAAAATATTCTTTCAGCACCTCCGGCGAAGAGGGTTTTCCGATTTTTGATCCAATCACCATCAGAACCAGCGATACCGCCATACCAATTACAATCTGGTGCAGATGCATGACTTCGATTCCGAGCGCCATGGTGACGCAATAGCTTACGGTTCCTCCCAGCATGGACAGAATCGCCCCTGTTTTATTGGCCTTTTTCCAGAACATTCCCAGAAGGAACACCCATACAAAAGCGCTCTCCAGCCCTCCAAACGCAAACATATTGATCTTCCAGATTACATTTGGCGGGGAAATGGACAGTGCAAACACAATCAGCCCGATCACTAAAGTACAGAGCTGGCTCAAAAACGCTGTTTTCTTCTCCGGTAATGTTCGCTTTCTTTTTTCCAGTTCCCTCATATAAATATCCTTGACCAGGGACGAGGTGGCGGTCAGAAGCAGAGAGGACACCGTTGAGATCGATGCTGCGATCGGTCCTATGATGGTCAGACCCGCCAAAACCGGTTTCAGGGAATTCACAATCGTCAGCGGCATAATATTGTCTACACTGTTCCCATAGGCGGAAATATCTTCCGTCAGGATCCCCTGTGATAAGACCCCGATAAAATTCATGCCGATATTCATGGCTCCGATGACAATTGTGCCGATCAGAATCGCCCGGTGCAGCGACCTGGTATCCTTATATCCCATACAGCGCACCACGGACTGGGGAAGTCCCACAGTAAAGATCCCCACCAAAAGCCACTGGGAAATGTACAGGCTGTAAGGCATATTCCCTCCGGAAAGCGGTTCCAGCATCTCCGGCTTAAATGTTTCGATATGCTCCATAATCGCCGTATACCCTCCGCCTGCCTTTAATACCCCGACCAGCAGGATCACCATTCCGGCCAGCATGGCCACCGCGCACAGCGCGTCTGTGATCGCCACGCCGCGAAACCCGCCCACCGTTGTGTAGATGATCACGATCAGGCCGAAAAGCAGCAGGCCGCTCAGATAGGAATAGCCGGTTACAGCCTCAAATATTTTGGCTCCCCCCACAAACTGGGCAATCATTGTGGCGCTGAAAAAAACAATCGTTATGACGGAGGAAATATTTGCCAGGGCATCTGACTGATATCTGTGCCGGATAATGTCCATGACAGTTACGCCGTTGATCTTTCTGGACACGATCGCCACCTTTTTCCCAAGGATTCCCAGAACCAGAAAAAGCGCCGTCACCTGCACCACAGACATATAGATCCAGCCGAATCCAATACTCCACGCCTGTCCCGGCCCTCCGACAAAGGAACTGACAGAGCTGTAGGTTGCCACGGTGGTCATCGCCAGCACAAAACCGCCCAGACTCCTGGAGCCGATAAAATATTCTTTAATGAAACCGGATTTACTCTGTTTCTTTCTTCTGTTCCGGATCAGAATGCTGATTCCCAGCATCAGGAACATGAAAAGAAAAATCGGAATCAGCATAAGAAATCTGTCCATACTTATTCTTCCTCCTCATCCAGGTCAAAATCACGAAATACCCTTTTGATCAGCCACCAGACAGCCAGTATGGAAAAGATCCACGTCCCCAGACATCCGGTGATGGCCCAGAGCGGCGTATGAAAAAATGTGATATCCAGCCGACTGACACCGAATCCCAGCGCACACCACACGCCGATCACCAGAGCCAGCACCACCACGGTAGCCTTTGCTTCTTTCTTTATCTGTTTAAAAATCTGTTTTCTGTCCATCATTATATGCTTCTCCTGATCGTATTCAAAAATACTCATCGCTCTCGCCTCCATCCTGTGGTTTTCAAGAAATTCCCGCAGAATATCCTCATGGATGCACTCCCGGATCCAGTGAGTGTATGGTACCACAACCGCAGAGAAAATACCAGTATATTTCTGCCTGTTTTTCCGGGCAAAAAATTCCGGGAAAAGCAAAATGGCCTCCCCACATCGCGGGGGAGACCATATCACAGATGTTGTCCTCTCTGTCAATTATTTTTTATGTCTCTTTTTTCCCATAGCCGTGAAAATCA
>CALWGM010000035.1 GCA_944380065.1 uncultured Lachnospiraceae bacterium | reverse complement strand
GAATACCACCGTTCTCTGCGGAGCAAAGAGCAGGTGCACTCTGTGCTGGATGACATTCCGGGGATCGGGCCGGAACGGCGCAAGGCGCTGATGCGGGCCTATGAATCACTAAAGGCGATCCGGGAGGCTGATGTGGAGTCCCTGAAGGCAGTACCGTCTATGAACGAAAAGGCGGCGGTTTCCGTCTATCGGTTTTTCCATTCGGAACAAACGGAAAATATGGAGGATAAGACTCCGGTAAAATCATAAAATAAAGGAGAACGTATATGCATGGAGTGAGTGTACAGCAGTTTGCTGATAAAATGAGGCTGGTGTGTTTTACGCCGTGTGTGGACATGACGAAACGTTATATCACCAAATCGGATGTAAACCGGCCGGCTCTGGAACTGACAGGTTTTTTTGAACATTTTGCAAAAGAGCGGGTGCAGGTCATCGGGATGGTGGAACATTCTTATCTGGAAAACCTTCCCCGGGAGCTGCGCTATCAGCGCTACGCCCAGCTGCTGGATCACGATATCCCCTGCGTGGTGATGTGCCGGAATTTTGAGCCCAATGCGGAAGTGCTGCGGATTGCCGGGGAGCGGGGGATCCCGATCCTGGGGACAGACGCGGCCACCTCTGATTTCCTTTCCGAGGCGATTTTTTATCTCAGCGGCCAGCTGGCTCCCAGTATTTCCATTCACGGCGTACTGGTAGATATCTATGGAGAAGGCGTCCTGATCATGGGAGAGAGCGGGATCGGAAAGAGCGAAGCGGCCCTGGAGCTGATCCGCCGGGGGCACCGCCTGGTAACAGACGATGTGGTGGAAATCCGCAAACTGAATAATAATACTCTGGTGGGGACATCCCCGAAGATCACCCAGTATTTTATTGAACTGCGCGGCATCGGGATTCTTGACGTCAAAACACTGTTCGGCGTGGAGGCGGTGAAGGAGAAGCAGACCATCGATCTGGCGATCAAGCTGGAGACCTGGGAGGCAGAGCGCAATTATGACCGGCTCGGCCTGGAGGAAGAGTATACAGAGATCCTGGATACCAAGATTGTCTGCCACTCTATCCCGATCCGGCCGGGACGGAATCTGGCAGTGATCTGCGAGGCGGCGGCCATCAACCACAGGCAGAAAAAAATGGGCTACAATGCGGCGCAGGAGTTATATAAGCGTGTGCAGGAGAGCCTGATCAGCAGCCGGAACGAGGAGTGAGACAGGATAATTTTCGTTTTTTATCGATAAGGAAGCCGCTGCGTATGGGGCGGCCGGGAAAGGAGTGATTGCCATGGAAAGAGAAAATGCATGGGAAAAATACAGCGAAGAGGATAAAGATGCGGTGTTCGCGTTTGCGGAGGAGTACCGGAAGTTTATCTCGGATCATAAGACGGAGAGGGAATGTGTAAACGGTATCCGGATCCTGGCCGAAGCGGCCGGATTCCGGGATTTAGAGGACGTGATGGAGAAAAAAATCTCCCTGAAGGCCGGCGACCGTGTGTTTGCGGTCAATAAAGGAAAAGGTATGGCGCTGTATGTGATTGGCAGGCAGCCGATGGAAAAGGGGATGAATATCCTGGGCGCCCATATAGATTCCCCGCGCCTGGATCTGAAGCAGAATCCGCTGTATGAGGACACGGATCTTGCGCTTTTGGATACCCATTATTATGGGGGAGTTAAGAAATATCAGTGGGTGACGCTTCCGCTTGCCCTGCATGGCGTGGTGGCCAAAAAGGACGGGACGGTTGTGGAGATCAATATCGGCGAGAAGCCGGAGGATCCGGTATTCGGCGTCAGCGACCTGCTGATCCATCTCTCCCAGGAGCAGTTAAAAAAGAATGCGGCTGCGGTCATCGACGGGGAGGACCTGAATGTGCTGATCGGCAGCATGCCGTTTACTGCTCCGGAAGACGGGGATGATGAGAAGAAAAAGGAAGCAAAAAAGAAGGTTTGCGGCAACATCCTCAGGATTTTGAAGGAACAGTATGGGATCGAAGAGGAGGATTTTCTTTCCGCGGAGATCGAGGTGGTTCCGGCGGGAGCGGCCAGGGATTATGGATTTGACCGCAGCATGCTGATGGGCTATGGGCATGACGACCGTGTCTGCGCCTATCCTTCCTTTGCGGCCATGCTGGAGATGGATGTGCCGGAGCGGACCTCTGTCTGCCTGCTGGTGGACAAAGAGGAGATTGGCAGCGTGGGCGCCACCGGCATGCAGTCCCGGTTTTTCGAGAACACGACGGCAGAGGTGATGAATGCCTGCGGGGCTTATGACGAGCTGAAACTCCGCCGGGGTCTGCAGAATTCCAAAGTACTGTCCTCGGATGTCAGCGCGGCCTACGACCCGAACTATCCGGCTGTGATGGAAAAGAAGAACAGCGCCTATTTCGGGAAAGGACTGGTGTTCAACAAGTATACAGGCTCCCGCGGAAAAAGCGGTTCCAACGACGCCAGCGCGGAGTATATGGCGGAGATCCGCAGGATCATGGATGACAACAGGGTCAGCTTCCAGACCGCGGAGCTGGGGAAAGTGGACGCCGGCGGCGGCGGTACCATCGCCTATATTCTGGGAAATTATAATATGCAGGTGATTGACAGCGGCGTGGCGGTTTTGAATATGCATGCACCCTGGGAAATCATCAGCAAGGCGGATCTGTATGAGGCAAAGCGCGGATATGTGGCGTTTTTAAAGGATGCCTGACCGGGAGGATTTGACAGGGAGAATGACAGAAAGGAACGGATCATGATGGATCAGAAAATATATGAGGGACTGTGCCGGATCGCAGGGAAGGACGCAGTTTTCAGGAATGAGCCGATGAGCCGCCATACCACGTTCCGTACCGGGGGGCCTGCGCAGCTTTTGGTGACTCCGGATATGGAGACGCTTCCGGAAGTGGTCGCTTTCTGCCGGCAGGGGCAGCTTCCGTTTCTGGTGATTGGGAACGGCAGCAATCTGCTGTGCGGAGACGGCGGCGTGGACGGAGTTGTGATCGAAATCGGGAAGCGGATGGCAGAGATTTCTGTGGATGGTACGCGGATCACGGCGCAGGCCGGGGCGCTGCTTTCGGCGATTGCGTTTAGAGCTGCGTCTGAGAGTCTGACGGGGGTTGAGTTTGCGGCCGGGATCCCGGGCAGTATCGGCGGAGCCGTGGTGATGAATGCCGGGGCTTACGGCGGGGAACTGAAAGATGTGCTGTGTGAGGTGCAGGTGCTGACGCGGGAGGGGGAAATTTTGACAGTTCCCGCATCCGGGCTGGAGCTTTCCTACCGCCACAGCATCGTCCCGGAAAAGGGATACATTGTCCTGTCTGCCGTGCTTTCCCTGCAGCCGGGCAGCCGGGAGCAGATTCTGTCTGCCATGGATGAACTGAAGACAAAGCGGGTGGCGAAACAGCCGCTGGAGTATCCCAGCGCCGGCAGTACGTTCAAACGGCCGGAGGGATATTTTGCAGGGAAACTGATTGAAGACGCCGGCCTGAAAGGGTTCCGTGTAGGAGGAGCCCAGGTATCGGAAAAGCACTGCGGTTTTGTGATCAACCGGGATCACGCCACCTCTGCGGATATCCTTTCCCTGATGGAACAGGTGCAGCAGAAGGTGTACGGGCAGTTCGGCGTGCAGCTGGAGCCGGAAGTGAAGATGGTGGGGATACACCGTAAAACAGCCGCCGGGGAATAAACGCAGACCTGCATGGAAGTGCGGCTGCAGCTTTGGAGATGGAGAGGAAACACAGTATGAAATATGTGATCATTACCGGAATGTCCGGCGCCGGAAAGTCCACAGCTCTGAAATATCTGGAGGATATGGGATATTTCTGTGTGGATAATCTGCCTTCGCTCCTCCTGGATAAGTTTTTTGAACTGACAGAAGCAGACCAGCAGCATCCGCAGATTGCCCTGGGCATGGACATCCGCAACGGAAGCTCCTTAGCAGAGGAGGCCAGACTGATCCGGGATCTGAAACAGGAAGGCAAAGATATTACGACGGTATTTATGGATGCTTCCGACAGCGTGCTGGTCAAACGGTATAAGGAAACCAGGAGGAACCATCCGCTGGCGGGGCAGGACCGGT
>CALWGM010000034.1 GCA_944380065.1 uncultured Lachnospiraceae bacterium | reverse complement strand
TGATTCCCATTGTGATCGGCGTGTTCCCGGAGGGACAGATGATGGTGATCTCCATTGCGGCCTGCCTGGCCGGGGCGGTGTGCGGCGACCACTGTTCCCCGATTTCCGACACTACGATTATGGCATCCGCAGGCGGACACTGCCATCATGTGAACCATGTGACCACGCAGCTGCCGTATGCGATGACGGTTGCCGCCATCTGCTGTGTGGGGTATGTGATCGTAGGGATTTTCAATGCGGCCGGGCATTTGCAGATGGCATGGCTGGCGCTGCCGGTGTGCATTGTGATCCTGTTCGGCGTGCTGCTGTCCCTGAAAAAGAAGGCGGCGAAGCAGTAGGGAGGGGATTCTATCTTGGGACTTATGTACAGCTATGGGGAACTGAAGGATTTTGTGGATCACTGCGGCAGATGCCCGCTGTCCCAGACCAGGAACCGGGCGGTCATGGGGAAAGGAAACCTGCATTCCCCGGTGCTCTTTATCGCGGAGGCGCCGGGGCGGAACGAAGACCGGGACGGCATTCCGTTCACCGGCAGATCCGGCGAACTGTTTGACCGGCTGTTAGGGGAGATCGGAATGAACCGGGAAGAAATTTATCTGACCAATATTGTGAAATGTCATCCGCCGGGAAACCGGGACCCGAAGCCGGAGGAGCAGGAGACCTGTATCCCGTATCTCAAATATGAGACCCTGCTGCTGCGCCCGAAGCTGATCGTCTGCCTGGGACGGATCGCCGCCCAGCGGATCATCCGTCCGGATTTCCGGATCACCAGGGAGCACGGTACGTTTTTAGAGCGGAAGCATGTCTGGCTGACGGCGGTCTACCATCCGTCCGCAGTGCTGCGGGACGAGACGAAGCTGCCTCAGATGCAGGAGGATTTCAGAAGAATCCGGGAGAAGCTGGATGAGACTGTGGAATAGGAATCCTGGCGTGAGCGGGAAGCAGAGATTTTCTCTGCTTCTTTTTACTTTACAGAGATTCCCCCGCCCGCCAGCTGAAAATCCGAAGCATAAAATACAGATAAATGATGTGCCTGTGAACCAAAATATGATAAAATAAAAGGCAGTAAAAATCAGAGGGAGGACAATCACATGTCAGTCTTAAAATGTAAAGTCTGCGGGGCAGATATCCAGCTGGCGGGGGATAACAGACTCGCCACCTGCCAGTACTGCGGCAGCACGATGACGCTTCCGCGGCTGGATGATGAAGTTCGGCTGGCGGCGTTCAACAGAGGGAATTTTTTCCGGCGCAAAGGTGAGTTTGACCAGGCGCTGAGCGCTTATGAGAAGATCGTGACAGAGGATCCCACAGACGCGGAGGCGCACTGGTGCTGCGCGCTGTGCCGGTTCGGAATCGAATATGTGGAGGATCCGGCCACCTACGAGTGGGTGCCTACCTGCCACCGGGTCAGCTATGATGATTTTATGCAGGATGTGGATTATCAGATGGCGCTGGAATATTCGGATGGAATCGTCCGGCGGCAGTATATGAAGGACGCGGTAAAGATTTCTGATGTGCTGAAGCGGCTGGTGGCCATTTCCCGGAATGAAAAACCCTACGATATTTTTATCTGTTATAAGGAACAGGACGAGGCCGGGGGACGGACGAAGGACAGCGTCCTGGCGCAGGAGATTTATCAGCACCTGACAGATCAGGGCTACGCGGTATTTTTCTCCCGGGTGACCTTAGAGGACAGGGTGGGAGCGGAATACGAGCCGTATATTTTTGCAGCCCTGCACTCTGTGAAGATCATGCTGGTGGTGACTACCCGGGGGGATTATGCCTCCGCGGTATAGGTGAAAAACGAGTGGAGCCGTTTCCTCAGCCTGATGCGGACCGATCCGCAGAAGCTGCTGATTCCCTGCTATAAGGATATGGATCCCTATGAACTGCCGGCAGAGCTGGCGGTGATGCAGGCGTTGGATCTGAACCGGTTAGGGGCGCTGCAGGATCTCTACCATGTGATCGGGAAAAATATATCTGCCGGGCAGGAGGCAGGAGCCGCCGCTCAGAGCGCCGCAGCTTCCGCCGCCGCCCAGGCCAGTATCGAGCCGCTGCTGGAAGTGGCGTTTATGAATATCAACGCCAATAAGCTTGAGGGGCTTTCCGCGAAATTCAATGAAGCGCTGGTGCAGGATACCGGATGTGTGCGGGCGTATCTGGGTCTTTTGGTATGCCTGGATCTGGAACGGCAGAAGATGGATCCCCAGAACTGGCGCATGGAATGGCAGACCTACCTGGAAAAACTGAAAACCTGTATTCCCCGGGAGATGCCGGAGTCCGAGAAAAAGATCATTTCTTATCAGACTGCGCCGTCGCTGCTGAAAATCTATGGCACGCTGCAGGATGAGGCGCGGATGAACACGGTTCTGGATCTGTTCCCGCAGATTCTGTCAGACAATGATCTGCTGCTGGCGGTCTGCCGGGAGAACAATGTGCCGGTGATGAAGCTGTTCCTGGATCGGGGGCTGCCGGTGAATACACGGGTGCGGTTTATTAGAAGGGAAAAGAACCGGGAGGAATCCCTGCTGTTTTATACGGTCGCTTCCACCGGGAGCATCGGGATTGCACGGCTTCTTTTGGAGCGCGGCGCAGACGTGAAGGAAATGATTACAGAGAATCAGACGGAACAGTGGCCGCTGCTTTATTATGCCGTGGCGGAGAACCGGAGGGACATGGTGGAACTGCTGCTGCAAAACGGCGCCGACCCGGGACAGGCAGTTTGCTACACAGATGAGAAAGGCTGCTATCGGGAAAACAGCGCGCTGTTCTGGTCCATCTGGTGGGCGGACGCCGATGTGACAGAGCTGATTTTAAAGGCGGGGATTTCTCCCAATGCACAGGCGCTGACCTTTCACCCGCAGTATGGGATCAAAGAACATTCTTACTTTACAGCGCTGGTTTCGGCGGTCAGTGTGAAAAAGACAGATACCGTGCGTCTGCTGCTTCAGTATGGGGCTGATATCCGGGTACATGTCCTGGATTTCCATCAGGCCGGATATTCAGACTATCCTCTGCTGCTGCACGCGATTCTGTACGGAAACGGCGAAATCGTGAAGATTCTGATCGAGGCCGGGGCAGACGTCAATGAAGAGCTGATTGATTATGAGAGAAAAACAGGCAGCCTGTTTGGCGGAAAACAGGGATATAAGGAAAAGGATCGCTACAGCCCGCTGTATGCAGTCGTTGCAGAGAAAAACGCAGAAATTCGGGCATGGCAGGAGCCGATTGTGGAACTGCTGCTGCAGAGAGGGGCAGACCCCAACTGGGCGTACTGTGTTGTCAGCAGCGATGTGGTCTATTCCGCCCTGCATTCCCTGTCGAAATACAGCGGCAAATATCCGGTGCTGTTCAAGGCCATCGCGGAAAACTGTTCGCCGCGGGTGCTGCAGCTTTTGGTGCAGGCCGGAGCCAGTATGAAGGCGTCGGTACTCAGCAATGGAAGAACCTATGATATCAGACATTTTCCGTTTCAGAATCTGAAACAGGAGACGGTGCAGGCCATCCGGGCGCTGGGCTGGAAAGGGAAGGGGCTGTTCTTTTAGTACCGGACCGCTGCATACACAGTTATGGATGAAAAAGGAGAACGTATATGAGTCTTTTGCATGTGATCAAATATGAGGGGGATAACCAGACCCTGGTCTACAAGCATCCCCAGGAGGATTTTACCACGCTGTCGCAGTTAGTGGTACACCAGTCCCAGAAGGCGCTGCTGATGCTGCAGGGACAGGCGCTGGATCTGTTTGAGCCGGGCACGTACACCATGCATACCGGCAATATCCCGCTGCTGAACAGGCTGATCAACCTGCCTTTTGGCGGGGAATCCCCGTTCCACTGCGAAGTATATTTTATCAACATGGCGGAGCATATGGCTGTCCCGTGGGGCGTGGGGGATATTATTTTCCGGGATATGTTCCATAAAAACTATCCGTTCCGGATCGGCGCCAACGGGGAGATGAGCCTGACGATTACCGATCCGCGGAAGTTAGTGGTGCGCCTGGTGGGCACCGAGCGGGCGCTGGATCATCAGACCATCGGCAATTATTTCCGCACGGCCATTACCCAGGAGATCAAAAACATCCTGCCGAAGGTGTTCCAGAAGAAACAGTATTCCATCTTTGACCTGGAAACGGATCTGTCGGAGACTTCGGAGGTCCTGAAAACATTAGTGAGTGTGCAGTTGGAGGACTACGGCGTTTCCGTGGAACGGTTCTGGATCAACGGCCTGAAGATGCCGGAGGAGGATCCCACCTACCGCAATCTCCTGAGTCTGCATGGGACGAATGTGACCATCGACCTGGAAGGGGAACTGAGGAAGCGGCAGGCGCTGATTGACAGCGATGTTCAGGCTGCCCGGTATACCGGGGAAGTCCGGGTGAAGCAGATGGACGCGGAAGCGGAGAAGTACCGGAGAAAATTGGAGGCAGAGGCAGACCAGTATGAAAAACGGCTGGATACGGATGCAGAAAAGTATGCGCAGCAGACCCTGGGGTATACCTGGAAGGAAAAGCAGCAGGCAAATGTGATGCAGGGGCTGGCCGATAACGAGGGCAGCGGAAGCGATATCCGCAACGGCCTGTTCGGAGCCAGCGTCGGTCTGGGGATCGGCGGCGCAGTGGGCGGAATGTTCAGTGAAACTGCCAATGAATTTTTCCAGTCTTCTGCCGGGCAGGGCGCAAAAACGCGGGAGCCGGATCCCTGGGACAGCACATTCCCGGGGGAGGTGGAGCTGAAAGAGGATCCCGGTTTTGGAGAAGGATCTTTGGATGCGTCCGGCGGGGCTGCATTTGCCCCGGATGAACTGGATCTGACAGATTCCGGGCAGGCCGGCGAACCGGAAGCCGGAAAGAGTCAGGTATCCCGGACGGAACCGGCAGAGAAGATTTCCATGGAAGAGTTCAAAGAGAAAGTGGAGAAGTTAGCTTTCATGAGGGAAGCCGGCCTGCTGACGGAAGAAGAATTCGAGGAAGAGAAAAAGGCGCTCCGGCGTCTGATCTGATCAGGTGGGGGACGGAAGGTGAAAACAGGAGTATATGAATTAAAAAATGGCAGCTATCTGGGAGTCGAACTGATGGAAATCACTTCTGTTCCGTCTGCTTCGGCGTTTCCGGCCGGGGAGAAGGACTGCTGCCGGGAAGTATATCAGCGCTTTGTCAGCCTGATCTCTGCCTATCACAGCCTGAGCGGAAACGGGGCGTGCGCGGAGATTCTGTGGCTGGCGGAAGCGGTGGAAAACCAGTCTGTGAAATCCAGGATCCGTCTGTTCCTGATCCTGCGGCAGATCGGCGCTGACAGAGAACGTGTAAAGGCGAAATTAGAGCGCGTGGCCGGTGATTTTGCGGCCACGCTTTTGGCATGCCGGTACGGGATCTCCCGCGCCCCGGAGAATGACCGGATTCTGACCGGATTGCTGGAGCAGACAGATGACAGCTGTCTGCTGGGGCTGCTGAAAAAGGAAAAGTTTTCCGGCAGCGCGCAGCTGGCAAACCTGTATTACTATTATGCAGACCTGATCCCCGACGAAAATACATCCAACTTTACGGATGTGATCGCGGGAATGAGCCAGCTGCAAAACTGTGCGGTTTCCCTGCAGATTTTCCCGGTGAGGCTGACCGCCGCGGAGGAAACCCTGTATCGGAACGCGGCGCTGCAGTACGGAGGACTGGAACGGGGCGTTCCTTACGCCGGGCAGATGGTCAGCGACCCTTACGCCAGGGATCCCCATACGGTGTATCAGTATTATGTGGATCGCAGGAACGCGCCGCTGTTTCAGTACAATCTTCTGATTTTCGGCGGTCGGGAGCAGGCGCAGTCCCTGGCGGCGCGCCTGCGCAGCCATCTCCAGTCCGGGACGGCGCGCTGCGGGACGGCAGACCTGGCCTGCAGGGATTTAAGCCAGGCGGGAATCCGGCTGGAGAAGCAGTTTTTCAGTTATCCCTGGAACCTGAACAGTCAGATGATCCGTACCTGCAGAAACCAGGAGCTGATTCAGAAGGTGCCGCTGGTGAAAGGGGCGTATCGGATCGCGAACCTGATTTCCGCGGAGGAAGCGGCAGCGTTTTTCCGGCTGCCGGTGTATGAGCCGGGGATGGCAGCGCTGCAGGAGAGCCGGGGCGTCGGCGGCGGAGAACAGTTTGCGGAAGCTGTGGTGGATGAGAAGAATATTCTGCTGGGAACATTAGTGACCAACGGCCAGAAAAAAATTTCCATCGGCTGCCCGGATAAACTCTTCACGCGGCATATGCTGATCGTGGGAACGCCCGGAACCGGAAAAACGACGTTTTCCGTCCATCTGCTGCTGCAGTTTGCCAGGCGGGGGATTCCGTTCCTGGCCATCGAGCCTACCAAGACAGAGTACCGGGCGATGATCGACAGTGTGAAAAATCTGCAGGTGTTTACGCCGGGAAATAACAGCGTTTCACCGTTTATTGTCAATCCGTTCCTCCCGCCGCGGGGAATCCGGGTGGAGCAGTATATCCCCAGCCTGGTCAGCGCGTTTGAGGCGGCGTTTTCCATGCCGTCGCCGCTGGATATCCTGTTCCTGAACGCCATCCGCGCCAGCTATACCCGGTACGGGTGGAAGGATTACAGCATGCTGGGAGATCCGGATGTGCGGCCCTTCGGCCTGTATGAGTTTATCCTGATCTTCCGGGAACTGCTGGAGTCCAGCAGCTACAGCCGGGAGGTGAAGTCCAACCTGCAGAGCGGCGGATTGTACCGGCTGATGAACCTGATCCAGCAAAACAGTAATATTTACGACAACATCCATACGATCCCCATCGAGGATCTGCTGAGCGCGCCCACCGTGCTGGAACTGAACGCCATTGATAACGCGGAGCAGAAATCCCTGATCATGGCGCTGCTGCTGATCAACATCTGCGTGTATACCAAGCACAATCAGGCGGGGGACGGGAAGCTGAAAAATGCCATCCTGATCGATGAGGCGCATGTGCTGCTGGGCGGTCAGGGAGCCGGGAAAGAGGACGGGGCAGGTTCCCGGGGAACTACAGTGCGGGCGCTGCAGGATATGATCGCGGAGATCCGCTCCTACGGAACCAGCATGATCATCGCCGATCAGTCTCCCACGAAGGTGAGCCGCGAGGTGGTGGCCAATACGGATATCAAGGTGGCTTTCCGTCTGGTGCAGGGCGTGGAAAAGGAACTGATCGCCGACAGTACCAATATGGATGAAAGCCAGAAGGAGGAGCTTTCCAGGCTCCGTACCGGCGAAGCCTTTGTTTTCCACAGCCTGCTGGACGCGCCGCAGCTGGTATATACAGAGGATATCCGGGAAAAAGAGGGGATCCGCCTCTGGGTGGAGGATGCGGAGATCGCCCGCAAAAATACTTACTGGGATACCCGCAGAGCGCTGCTGAAGCCGTATCCGGACTGCCGTTTCTGCCGGGACTGCGCAGAGACCTGTGATTTCAGGATCCGCGCCGACGCGGAGTATGTGGCTGGGGCGGCCTTCCAGAAATATAAAAAATCTTTCCGGACGGCGGAGGATATGAAAAAATGCCTGTATCTGCTGCCGAAGCTGATGCCGCAGGAGCCGGGCAGATATACCGGGGAGGAGAGCCGCAGGCTTTTTGCCTGCGCCCGCATCAAGCTGATGCGTAAGATGGCGCTGGAAAAGGAATTTTCCCTGACGGAGAAGGAAAAGGCGTTTTTGTTGCCGCATGTTTTTGCGGAGACAGAAACAGAAGAGGCCGGAGATCATTAGGAGGAAACTGCCATGTGTGAAGAATTTGATGAATTCCCGCTGAGTGATGTGGAGGAGATTTCGGAATCCGACATCAGCGAGGCGGAATGGGATGAAGTGATGGAGGATATGGACGCCGGGGAGCTGTCTGAGCTGAAGGAGATGCTCACCGATACGCCGGAGGCGCTGGAACTGCCGGAGTTTGAGCCGGACGCGGAGTTTTACGAGAATCTGGAAAACACGGAGCCGGAGGAAAGCGACCTGGACGCCATGCTAAAGGAAGTGGATACCAGACAGGCGGAGCTGGAAGAGATGCTTGAGGATACCGGGGAAAGCGAAGAGGATGAGGGCTGGCAGAAGGTGCTGACGCGGTAGATGGAAACCGGTGGATCGATGAGAGCTATGCGGTGACAGCATCGAAGAAAAAAAGACAGGGAGGAAAAGGAGAAAACTATATCTGAATGGAAAATTGAAAAATTATTATCGAAGAGCGGGCGATCAGAAGATCGCCCGATACTTCATTTCCTCCGGTACTTCCGGTCCCATTCCCGATCTTTTCCAGGCTCTGGAATCAGCTTCTGTGCCGACAGGAACAGATCATCCGCGATGGTTTTCGTTACCTCGGAAAGCTCCAGCTGTTTTAAGTCAAAGGCCTTTTCTACGGCCTCCTCTCCCAGCCATGCTCCCAGAATATTTCCGCAGATTGCTCCTGTGGAATCACTGTCTCCTTTATGATTGACCGCAGCCTGTATTCCGGCGGCAAAATCATTCTGATAGCGCACGGCGCAGAACACTGCGATGGCCAGAGCTTCATCTCCTACCCAGCCTTCGCCCAGCTGGTGGATTCCATCCAAATCCGACACATTGTGATTCAGGGCAAGATCTACAGCCTTTTTTAGCAGGGCTTTGCTGCCGCCCTGGCAACAGTGATACACTGCTTCCTCCAGGGAACCGCAGCGCTGCTGCCTGTACTGAACAATCTCCCAGATCAGACTTGCCAGCAAGACAGAGGCTTCTCTGGCTGCCGGATGTCCATGGGTCAATTCTGCATCCGCACGGGCCATTCTGTCCACCACATAGGTATCATCTCCTCTGGAATACACCGGATCATAGTTTACGCTCAATCCATAAGGAGCGGCCCGCATCACAGTCCCGCAGCCCTTGCTGTTGTTGTCTGCCCGAAACGGCTCCCATTTTCCAGCTGTCCGGCGGAGGGAGGCCAGACAGGTATTCCCCGGTGCCCGGCAGGCGTGAAGCTCTTCTACTTCATACAGCCACATCCTCGGTCTGGGGTCATCCCTGATACAGCACACATCCCCCTGGGTTCCCAGCCATTCCTGGTAAGCCCTGAGCAGAGTTTCCCTCCAGTCGCAGTGGGTGGAAGCACTGCCAATCAGGGCATTGGCGGCAAACAAAGTCATCTGGGTATCGTCGGAAATCACAGCGGGATTTCCCGCCTGGGAAAGAAGCTGGATCCCTTTCTCGCCATATTTGCGGAAAATTTCATTCTCCTTCATAAATTCTACTGGATATCCCAGGGCATCCCCCACAGCGCCGCCTAAAAGGCACCCACGGTAGCGGGACTTCTTTTTCCGCTCCAGCGCGCCCTTTAAAAGTGTCTCCGCAGGAAAGCAGAGAGTTCTTTTCCCGGCAGTATCCGATACCTGCAGAAAGGAGTCCTGAAACAGGATCTGAGCATCTCCCAGCTTCAGCTGATCACCCTTTTTCAGGACACGTACGCTCACCTTTTTCCCGTTTAGTTCTACTCCGTTCGTGCTCTTCAGATCCTGGATCAGCCAGTGTAATCCATCGTAATAAAAGCAGGCGTGCCGTCTGGAAACCCGTAATCCCTTCAGATGGATCTGGCAGTCTGTCCCCCGACCCGCGTAAAATTCCGTATGGATAATCCCGCCGTCCCAGAGTTTGATTCCCGTTTCGTAAGAATCAGAATCCACAACAACTTCCAGTACATGGGGAAGGCTTCCCCACGCATACTCTGCCCCGGTACTTCCATCTTCCAGCCAGACCCTGGCATCAGGATCCAGACGATACCACCGACTCATATACTCTGCCTCATTTCGGATACTTTTATACAGGGTACCATATACAGAATCCTGATAATAATGAATCCTCTGTTCCTCGCCTTTTTTCACAAAGACAGGCGGATAGACAGGTATCTCAGGATTCTGCCACTGTTCTGGCAGCTCCTCCAATGGCCAGAACTGTCCCCCGTCGCTCATTCCTACTGGAAACTGACAGCGATCCAGCCATTCCCTGGCAGCCAGTTCCGGAACAGGAGCATCCAATGCCTTTGCCTGAAAACGCGAAACAGCCTTCTCATATAGCTCTTTATCCAGGGAAAACTCTATGGTCTGGTATGCCTTCCATGTCTCATCATCGGGAAGATGGAGGAGAAAAATACCGGTTTTTCCCTTATAAGTAACCTGTCCAAGCACCTTAAAATGAGCATCCCTGTTTGCCACATAAAGCCCCCAGTTGGTTCCATTCTCCAGCATAGCAAAATTCTTCATGTGGTTGGAAAGGATCACGTAACGATGGCTCGTGGCCATGCCTCCGAACCGGATCGTAGCGTCCGTAAATCCTTTCTCCCGGATGATCATTCCCGCCCTGTATTTTTCGGCAAACCCGGGCAGCAGGTTCACATCCCGGGCAAACAGGGTGATTCCCGGATACATGTTGTTCATCAGCAGAGATATGAACGGATTTTCCTGCTTTCCGGGCTGTTTTTCTGATTTTGTGAAATCATGCATTGGCTTTGTTCTCCTTTTTATCGCTTGTTTCTATGTTATATTTTAGCATTTCCGGAATGATATTTCCATTCGTTGATTACAAAGTATTTTATGGAATAGTGGTAGATTTTCAGAAAAATACAGGTTCCGCCTGACAATATCATATCAAAAGAAATCCCTGCATACATTGTAAAAACGAATGTTTGCGGGGATTTTTGTGAAAAGTTATATCGAAGAGCGGGCGATCGAGATCGCCCGGTATATTATAGAGAGCAGCGCGACTGTGCGGCAGGCAGCGAAACAGTTCGGAATCAGCAAATCTACGGTACATAAAGACATAACGGACCGTCTGCTGCAGATCAGCCCGTCCCTGGCAGCCGAGGCGCGAAAGGTGCTGGATGTGAATAAGTCTGAGCGCCATATCCGCGGCGGTCTGGCTACCCGGGAAAAATATCTGCATCAGCATGCTTATAAGTAATCAGTCGCAGTCTTCCCCTGCAGATCAGCTCTTATGCTGGTTAAAGGGGGAATCGCCTTTCTCCTCGAAGATTTCAATGAGGTTTCCGGTGTTGTCGCGGATGAAGACGCCGTAGGTGCCGTCTACTTCTGCCACCATGGCGATCTCCACGCCCAGATCCTCCAGCTCTTTTTTCGCCCGGGGACCGTCCGGTACGCCAAAGGACATGTGTTTGTTGCCGTGGGTCATGAGATCCCGGTTGGGGATCCGGCGGTCTTCCGGCAGGGGCGCGGCGCCGGGAGCCTCAAAGATTTCCAGGATAAAGCCGGCGCCCTGCATATGAGATACCCTGATCCCGGCGCCGGGGATTTCTGAGCGGTCGATGACAGTAAAGCCGAAAATATCAGAATACCACCGGATGGTTTCCTCCAGATCCGGGACACTGATGGCGAAATGGTTGATACCGTTGATTTGAACTGACATAATT
>CALWGM010000033.1 GCA_944380065.1 uncultured Lachnospiraceae bacterium | reverse complement strand
CCGGGTGGTGGAAGTGCCGGTGGATTATGTGGGATATGTGATCCCGGATAAGTTCGTTGTGGGTTATGGATTGGATTATGCGCAGAAATACCGCAATCTGCCTTATATCGGTGAGATTGAGTTCTGTCAGAAATAAAAATAAGACCGGAAACCGGCAAGAAGGAGGATCCAGTAATTGAAGGGAAGATTTAGAGGATTCGGTATCTATATATTCATCCTGGTGATCATTGTGCTGCTGTGGCAGGCGATCGGCTCCGGGAATGTCAGCACATCCACCTATACGTATGCAGAGTTCGAGAGCGCTGTGGCGGAGGGCGAGGTGGACTATATCCAGATCAAACAGAATCAGCAGGTACCCACCGGGACACTGACCATGTATCTGAATGATGGCAGCCAGGAGCGGGTCGTTGTGTCTGATGTGGGCGAAGTGGAGAATTATCTGGAGCAGGAAGAGTTTTCCAACTATACGCTGCGGGATGTTCCCCGGCAGAACATCCTGGTTACACTGCTTCCTTCTATTGTGATGATCATTGTGCTGATTTTTCTGGTCATGCTGATGGCCGGGCAGGCCGGAGGAGGCGGCGGGAATTCCAAAATGATGAATTTCGGGAAGAGCCGCGCCCGGATGACCAACGGGGAAAATGTCAATGTAAAATTTAAAGATGTTGCGGGGCTGAGAGAAGAAAAAGAGGAGTTAGAGGGAATTGTGGATTTCCTGAAGGACCCGGGCAAGTATACCCAGCTGGGAGCGCGGATCCCCAAAGGCGTGCTGCTGGTGGGGCCTCCCGGTACGGGAAAAACACTGATTGCCAAGGCGGTGGCCGGAGAAGCGGGCGTTCCTTTCTTCTCTATTTCCGGTTCGGATTTTGTGGAGATGTTTGTGGGTGTGGGAGCTTCCCGTGTCCGCGATATGTTCGCGGAGGCGAAGCGCCATGCGCCCTGTATTGTGTTTATTGATGAGATTGACGCGGTAGGACGCCGCCGGGGAACCGGTATGGGCGGCGGCCATGACGAGCGGGAGCAGACCCTGAACCAGCTTTTGGTGGAGATGGACGGCTTCGGCATCAACGAGGGGATCATTGTGATCTCCGCCACCAACCGTGTGGATATCCTGGCTCCGGCTCTGCTGCGTCCGGGACGGTTTGACCGTAAGGTATATGTGGGCAGGCCGGATGTGGCCGGCCGGGAGCAGATCCTGCAGGTTCACGCAAAAAATAAACCGCTCGGCGACGATGTGGATCTGAAGCAGATCGCGCAGACGACGGCGGGCTTTACCGGGGCCGACCTGGAGAATCTTCTGAACGAGGCGGCGATCCTGGCGGCAAAGGATCAGCGGGCGTATGTCTGCCAGGAGGATATCAAACGGGCGTTTATCAAGGTGGGGATCGGCGCGGAGAAAAAGAGCCGCGTGATCACAGAGAAGGAAAAACGGATCACCGCCTATCATGAGGCCGGGCATGCCATCCTGTTCCATGTGCTGCCGGATGTGGGACCGGTTTATACCGTATCCATCATCCCCACCGGCATCGGGGCGGCCGGTTATACCATGCCGCTGCCGGAAAAGGATGAGATGTTCCATACCAGGGGGCAGATGCTGCAGGAGATCATGGTGGATCTCGGCGGGCGGATTGCGGAGGAACTGATTTTTGATGATGTGACCACCGGGGCTTCCCAGGATATCAAACAGGCGACCTCCCTGGCCAAATCCATGGTGACGAAATATGGCATGTCTGAGGAGATCGGTCTTCTGAACTATGCCAATGATGACGATGAGGTGTTCATTGGCCGTGACCTGGCGCATACCAGAGGCTACAGTGAGAACGTGGCCGGCAGGATCGATGTGGAGATCAAGCGCATCGTGGATGAGTGTTACGTAAAAGCAAAAGAGATTATCTGCGCCCATGAGGATGTGCTGCATGGCTGTGCCGGTCTGCTGCTGGAAAAAGAAAAGATCAGCCGGGCGGAGTTTGAGGCTCTGTTTGAGGCGGAGCCGGTTCAGAAGCTTGACGACAGGACGGAAGATAAGAATGAAATATGATTCAGTACAGCAATTTTACAGTGTGGAAAATTATATCCTGCAGATGAGGCCGATCCTTCACAAGTCGTTCCTCTTCAGTGACGGGACGGCGGACTACCGTATTCCGCCGGAGCCTGGAAAAAATGAAAAGGTAAGGATCCGGTTCCGCACGGATGTGAATAATGTAGATCTGATCGTTCTCCACCATGAGAAGGAGTCGTTTGAGATGAAAGTGGTGGAGACAGACGGCCAGTTTGATTACTATGAGGTGGAGATTCAGCTGGGGGAGGAACCGTTCCGCTACTATTTTGAGGTGATCACGGGGATGATCCGCTGCTTTTATGACCGGGTGGGCGTCTGCCGGGAACACCGTCCGCGGTACGATTTCTGTATTGTGCCGGGATTTTCCACGCCGGACTGGGCCAAGGGAGCGGTGATGTATCAGATTTTTACAGACCGTTTCTGCAACGGGGACCCGTCCAACGATGTGAAAAATGGAGAGTACTATTATATTAACCGGCCGGTCAGGCATGTGGATAACTGGGATAAATGTCCGGAAAATTTTGATGTGGCGAATTTTTACGGCGGCGACCTGGCGGGGGTTATACAGAAGCTGGATTACCTGGAACGGCTGGGGATAGAAGCAATTTACTTTAATCCCCTGTTTGTATCGGCTTCCAGCCACAAGTATGATATTCAGGACTATGATTATATTGACCCTCACTTCGGGGTGATCTTAGAGGACGGCGGCGAGCCGCTGCCGGAAGGCTGTACCGACAACCGCCAGGCGGAGATTTACAGGAAGCGGGTTACCAGCCTGAAGAATTTAGAGGCCGGCAACCGTCTTTTCATCCGGCTGGTGCAGGAGGCGCATAAAAGAGGGATCAAGGTGATCCTGGACGGCGTTTTCAATCACTGCGGTTCGTTTAACAAGTGGCTGGACCGGGAAAAAATTTATGATGCCTGTCCGGGGTTTGAGCCAGGCGCTTTCGCGGCGGAAGACAGTAAATATCACAGCTATTTCCGTTTTACGAATCCTGACGCGTTTCCGGATAACGGCAGTTACGAGGGCTGGTGGGGGCATGACACCCTGCCGAAACTGAACTACGAAGAGTCTCCGGAGCTGGAAGAGTACGTGATGCAGATTGCCAGGAAATGGGTTTCCGCCCCGTATAACGCAGACGGCTGGCGGCTGGATGTGGCCGCGGATCTGGGGCACAGCGAGGAATATAACCACTCCTTCTGGAAGAAATTCCGCGACGCGGTAAAAGAGGCCAATCCCGATGCCATCATACTGGCGGAGCACTATGGCGACGCCAGCAGCTGGCTGGGCGGCGATCAGTGGGACACGGTGATGAACTATGACGCGTTTATGGAACCTTTGAGCTGGTTTTTAACCGGGATGGAGAAACACAGCGATGATTATAAAGATTATATGCTGGGGGATTTTGACAATTTCCGTAATGCCATGACGCATTACATGGCAAATTTCCTTACCCCGTCCCTGCAGTGCGCCATGAACCAGCTGTCGAATCACGACCATTCCCGTTTCCTGACCCGAACCAACCACAAGGTGGGGCGGGTGGCCCAGCTGGGCAGCGAGGCGGCTTCCCAGGATGTGAACAAGGCGATCTTAAAGGAAGCGGTTGTGATCCAGATGACATGGCCGGGGGCGCCGACCATCTATTATGGCGATGAGGCCGGCGTCTGCGGGTTTACAGATCCCGACAACCGGAGAACTTATCCATGGGGACGGGAGGATCGGGAGCTGATCCGCTTTCACCGGGAAATGATCCGTATCCATAAAGAAAATCCCGCTCTGCGGACAGGATCGGTAAAGTTTTTAAATGGAACCAGGAATATGCTCTGTTACGGGCGTTTTAACCGGCAGCAGCAGTTTGTGGTCATCGTCAATAACGAGGCTTATCCGAATACCATGGATCTTTCTGTGCGTTCCGTGGGGATTCCCATGGAGTGTACGGTGAATCAGGTGATGTATTCCACCCAGGACAGCTTTTCTGTGGTTCCGGTGGAATATGTGATCAACAGGGGACGTTTAAAGATTACGCTGCCGAAGTACTCTTCGGTGGTGTTAAAGCATGAGAACAACAGCTGAGAGAAGGAGGAAGACAGATGCAGAAGACAGCACTGGTGATTATGGCGGCCGGGATTGGCTCACGGTTTGGCGGGGGAATCAAACAGCTGGCGCCGGTAGGCCCCAACGGGGAAATTATTATGGATTATTCGATCCATGACGCGCTGGAAGCCGGGTTTAATAAGGTGGTATTTATTATCCGGAAGGATCTGGAAAAGGACTTCCGTGAGGTGATCGGCAACCGGATCGAGAAGCTCTGTGAAGTAGAATATGCGTTCCAGGAGCTGACCTGCCTGCCGGAAGGCTTTTCGGTTCCGGAGGGCAGGACCAAACCCTGGGGAACCGGGCAGGCGGTTTTGGTCTGCAGGGATCTGCTTCAGGAGCCGTTTGCGGTGATCAATGCCGACGATTATTATGGAAAACAGGCGTTTGTAAAGGTTCATGATTATCTGGTCGCCCACGCGGGGGAGCAGTATCACTACTGCATGGCCGGGTTTATCCTGAAAAATACGCTGAGTGAAAACGGGGGCGTGACCCGCGGGATCTGTAAAACTGACGGGGAGAGTCATCTGACAGAGGTGGTGGAGACGTCCGATATTGTCAAATGCCCGGAGGGGGCAAGGATCGGGTCAACAGGAGAAGCGGTGGACGCAAACGCCCATGTTTCCATGAATATGTGGGGCCTGACGCCGGAGTTTTTGGATATCTTAGAGAGTGGATTCCGGGATTTCTTAAAAGGGCTGGCGCCGGAGGATATCAAGGCGGAGTATTTGCTTCCCACGATCATCGGAGGGCTTCTGCAGGAGAAGAAAGTACAGGTGACGCTTCTGGAGACGCAGGATAAATGGTTTGGCGTTACATATGCCGAAGACCGACAGAGCGTGGTGGATTCTTTTGCGGAGCTGATCCGGGAGGGCGTCTATACTTCTCCGCTGAATGTTCCCGGGAAGTAACAGACTGCGGCTGATTTTTCCGTAATTTGACAGTTCTTAAGGAATCTTCATAAAATATTTGTTGTCAACTCGGATGGATTGTAGTACGATATGGAAGACTATTTGACAGAAACATGAGATAATCTTTTGGAGAATTTATATGGCAGGACGTAAGAAAAACGCAAGAAGGCGGAGAAAAAGAAAACTGATCGTATTTGTGGTGGAGATCGCAATCTTAGCGGTAGTAGTGACGGGATTTTGTTTTTATAACAAGTTAAACCTGATTAATACCCAGGAGCTGGATCAGACGAAGATTGCGGCCGGGGATATCAGCCAGGAGACCGAGGCGGTGTTCAGCGGATATACTACTATCGCGATCTTCGGCCTGGACAACCGGGAGACCGGCGTGTACACGGCCGGCAACAGCGATATGATCATGGTCATGAATATCAATAACGATACCAAAGAGATGAGTCTTGTTTCCCTGTATCGTGATACCTATCTGAATGTGGCCAGTGCGGAATCCGATGAGCTGGTGTTCCGCAAATGCAACAGCGCCTATGCCCGCGGAGGCCCGGAACAGGCGATTACCATGCTGAACCGGAACCTGGATCTGGAGATTGACAATTATGTGTCGGTGGATTTCCAGGCCGTGGCAGAGGCGATAGACATTCTTGGCGGGGTTGATATTACCATTGAGAGTGAAGATGAGCTGCATTGGCTGAATGATTATATTCAGGCAAATAATGATATCCTTGGTGAAAATGCGGATACGATAGATTCTGTGGGGGAGCATACCCTGAATGGGGTGCAGGCGGTGGCCTATGCCAGGATCCGTTACACGGCTGGTGATGATTTCAAGCGGGCAGAGCGGCAGCGGCGCGTGTTCTCGGAGATGATGTCCAAGGCGAAGGAAGCGAGCCTGTCTCAGGTGAACCAATTGATTGAGTCTGTTTTCCCGGATATCCAGACAGACCTGGCCAAGAAAGATATCCTGACGATGGCGTCTGTGATGCTGGACTATGATATGGCGAACAGCGGCGGCTTCCCATATGACAGGACAACGGAGACGCTGGGGGATGTGGGAAGTGTGGTAATCCCTTGTACACTGGAGAGTAATGTGGTTGAGTTACACCGGCAGATGTTCGGCGCCGCAGATTACCAGCCGTCTGAGCTTGTTCAGGAGTACAGCGACTATATTATCAACAGAACCGGGATGACGGGAGAAGATGCATATACAGACAAGTTCTCCGATGCAGACGACTTTACCGGCAGCGGGGCGGAGGCATCCTCCACAGATACGCCATCCGATACGTCATCGGAGGAAGACGGGGAATGATCAAGTTATTTATATGTCCGAAATGCGGATGG
>CALWGM010000032.1 GCA_944380065.1 uncultured Lachnospiraceae bacterium | reverse complement strand
ATGATCTCCTCCCGGTCTTCCCCGTCCAGTTCTTTTAAAAACAGCAGCAGACGGTTCAGCTCGTGTTCCAGATTGGTATTATCGCTTAATACCATCATCATGCGGGTGGAATACAGATTGTAATAAGTATTGATCTTCCGGTCAATGTATCCCATTTCCTGCTCATATTCCAGGTTGATAAAGCTGTCCAGCTCATCAAACTGCCGGTCGATCTTCTCTTTTGCCTGAAGCTCCTCCACATTTGAGATCCTGATATACTCGCGGATCATCCGGTCATAAAGCTCCGACCGCCGCAGCTTCTGCAGCATCCGGTCAATATTGGAAATATAGGAAGGAATCAGTCCGCTCTTTTTGATGAAAAAATAATCGTTGAAAAAACGGTTCAGCAGCTCGTCCTTGATCAGGAACTGTCCAAAGCTGTTGACGTCCGCCATCTTCATCACTGCCCGCATGATTTCCCGGATGCTGTCCTTTAAGATCAACAGTTCATTTTTCAGGTCGCACTCATTTTCAAT
Source organism: uncultured Lachnospiraceae bacterium (assembly GCA_944380065.1). Classification (GTDB taxonomy): domain Bacteria; phylum Bacillota; class Clostridia; order Lachnospirales; family Lachnospiraceae; genus Eubacterium_I. The sequence continues at coordinate 2,434 of CALWGM010000032.1, read as the reverse complement.
CAGGGGAACGAGAATATTCTGGTAGGGGCGGATGGCCCGGGCGCTGTCCTTTCCAAAGGACGATTTGAGAATCTCATACATAGAAAAAATATGGTTGGTGATGGCGCCGTTTGCGTCGCCGCCAAAAATCCGCTGGATGGCGTCCACAAGTTTTCTGCAGTAAGCGGTCACAGAAGCCAGGTTATCGCCGCTTCTCCCGATCTCCTGGGGCGTGATCCAGCCGCAGGTACGAAAATAACGGAGGATTGCGGAGGCGTTCTCCTGGGGGGAACGCGCGCTTGTGATCTCCTCCCCGATATTTTCTGTTTCTATCGTATACTGGCAGTTCTGAAGATACAAAATCAGTGTATCCCTGGCGTCCGTTTCATAAAGAACCGGTATCTCCTTTGACTTTTCGATCAGCTGGCTGATGCATGCAAAATAAAGAGACCGGTTCCTGCAGCAGAACGGATTAAAAAATCTTTCATTGAGGGTATCAAAAAAAGACATTGCTGTGATCCTCCTGCTTTTCACAACCCGGATCCTGCGCGGAAACCATCCGGCAGATCCGGAATACAGATCTTATTTTACTTCCACTAACTCAATGCGGAAATTCAGTTCCTTCCCGGCCATCTCATGGTTGGCGTCGAAGGTGATGGTGGTTCCCTCTTTGGCGGTTACCTTTACCGGGAACTGCTGTCCATACTGGTTGGACAGGAATACCTGCTGCCCCACCTCTAATTCCTCAGAACCGGGAAGCTGCGCGGTCTCAATCGTGAAAACCGCGTTGGGATCCGGCTGTCCATAGGCCTCTTCCGGAGACAGATGGATGTCAACGATCTGCCCCACCTCCATATCGGCCACCGCCGCGTCAAAGCCTTTGATCATCTGGCCTGCACCACAGATAAATTCCAGCGGCTCCCCCCGGTCATAGGAAGAGTCAAACTGTGTTCCGTCATTGAAGGTTCCCCTGTAGTGGGTGCGGCAGGTCTTTCCCACATTGCGTCCGGTCAGCGCCGATCCGGCCTCCTGGCCGCTGCCGCAGTGATCGCCGCAGTCGTGGCCTTCCCCGTGATGGCCGCAGTCATGACCCTCACCGTGATGACCGCAGTCATGGCCTTCTCCATGGTGGTGGTCGCAGTTGGATCCGGTATTGACCAGTTTTCCTGCCAGATAATCTTCCACCGCCTGATCCGTATTTCCCTGGGCTCCCGCGCAGAGCTCCACCCCTGCCTGCGCCAGGGCATTCTGTGCGCCGCCTCCGATACCGCCGCAGATCAGCACATCCACGTCCTGCCCGGCCAGAAGTCCTGCCAGGGCGCCGTGTCCGGTGCCGTTGGATCCGATGATCTCACTGGAAACTACCTTGTTATCTTCTACTTCGTATACCTTGAAAAATTCTGTTCTTCCAAAATGCTGAAAAACATTTCCATTATCATAAGTTACCGCAATTTTCATGTCTGATTTCCTCCTTCTTTTGGGCTGTTTTCTGCCCATACAGGTATCCCCTTGCGGGATTTCCTCCTTCTTCTGGGCTGATTTCTGCCCATACAGGTATTTTCATCTCTGCAATTTTAGCACATACCTGGTGCTTTGAACAGGATTATCTGAAAATCTCAGCTTTTATTTCCACTTCCCGTTATCTGTTCACTCCGTTCACAGCAGCTTCGCAGATTGCATGGTCTGTACAGCAGTTTTTCAGATCCATTCCCGGTCAGGTCGTCCGGCGTCTTCCAGAATCACAGACGCAATCGTTTCCGCTGCAATGCGAGAGCCCTCTTCATTGGGATGACAGCCGTCCGCGGCGAAAAGCTCCCGCTCATCCGCCAGCTCATAAAACCGCTTTCCCACATCCGCAATCAGCGCATGATTCGCTTCCGCTGCTTCGTGACAAGACTCATACATCTGCCGGTACATTTCATCATAATCCATTCCGAAAGACTCCAGCTGCTTCCCGCCCCGCTGATACGCCCAGGTGGCATACAAAACCGGAGTGGCCCCGTTCTCCCGGATCTGCTCACAGAGCAGGCCCACATTCTTCAGAAAACTCTTTTTTGAAGTAATCGGCCCGTTGCTCATCTCCTGCAGTACCACATAATCCCACTTCTCATTCTGAAGAGCCGTCTGGGTCAGACTTCCCATTTTGGTGCCGGGATTCAGGTGTTCCGCCAGACGGGCGCCGCCCCGGGTATGATGAACCACCTCTGCCCCGGTAAGACGGGCAAGGGCAGCCGGGAGATTGTTGACAAATATAAAACTGTTTCCTAACATTAAAATCCGCATGCGTGTGTTCCTCTTTCACTCCTTTTTATTCACCAGTTTCCCTTCTGCTCGTCATTCACAAAACGTCCCCGCCGGGCAGTTCCGTCCGCGTATGTCAGACATCCCCCGCCGTGAGGCTTCCCGTTTTGTACTTCTCCTTCATACCGGTCTCCATTGGAAAACAGATAGATTC
>CALWGM010000031.1 GCA_944380065.1 uncultured Lachnospiraceae bacterium | reverse complement strand
TATAAAACTGTTTCCTAACATTAAAATCCGCATGCGTGTGTTCCTCTCGATTCGTAACGATTGATTACCGCTCACAGCCCGTTCCTGTAGATTTCATTCAGCCTTGCCTGCGCCTGCTCTGCTTCCTTTTTCCGGATCATCATTTCCCGATCGCTGAGAATCGCCAGCATCTCATCCACCAGATCTTCCACCTTCGGATCGCTGACCCGGTACAGATAACCCAGCATCCGTGTGGCTGTATAATCGGTATTCATGTGCCGATATGCGATTTCCGCGCAAAGCTCTCGGGGATAACCTTTCTGCAGCAAAAGCTGATATAACTCGTCTGTCCGTTCGGATGCCATATGTGTCCCTCTTTCGCTCCTTTTTATTCACCAGTTTCCCTTATACTCGTCATTCACAAAACGTCCCCGCCGGACAGTTCCGTCCGCGTATGTCAGACATCCCCGGCCGTGAAGCTTCCCGTTTTGTACTTCTCCTTCATACCGGTCTCCATTGGAAAACAGATAGATTCCGCAGCCGCAGGGCTCTCCATTCCGAAACTCCCCCTCATAAACGGTTCCGCTGACATAGGAATATCTTCCTCTCCCCTGCTGCAGACCATTTCTGAAAGTCCCCTCATAAACAGATCCGTCGGCATAACAGATGCGGCCTCTCCCATGGAACTGATGATTTTGAAATGTCCCCTCATATACCGTACCGCCCGCGTAACGCAGAGTACCTCTTCCTTCAAAAGATCCATTCTTTACGTCCCCCTGATAAACCGAACCATTCGTATAATAGAATGTTCCTCTTCCGTCAGCCACGCCCTCCTGAAACTCTCCCTCATAAACCGTGCCGTTGGAATAAGTTTTGCGGCCGTAACCATTCCTGACCTGATTTTCCGCCTGGAGCGCGTCCGATACCATTTGCTCCGTGATGCCGGCTGTTGCCATCAGCAGCTGCCGCGCTTTCGCGGTTGGCTGCCTGTGCCAGCCGATCAGATATTTGGTAAGGTCATCCAGCACCTGGCAGTCGGAATTCATCATCACGCTCTCCCCTAAGATCCTGCCGGCCGCCTGCGCCACCTGCGGCGGATAATACAGATCTGCCGCGCCGAAAACATGCAAGACTTCATGGAGGATAGAACCGGGTTCCCCCCGGTATACCACACAATATTCCGCATCGGCCGCCCCCTCATTCACAGACGAAGACGCGAAAGCCCGCCCGGATTTATTCACTAAAAAAACAAAAAAAATCTGGCCGCCCGGGTACTGTTTCTGCAGGCTCCTGTTCAGATCCCGGAAAGAAGGAAAACCCGCCGTTTTGGCAAAATCCTCTGTCCAGGAACTGCGGTTCTCCTGTCTCATGGCGTAAGACACCCTGACTGTCCAGGTTTTATTGAACATCCGCAGATAGACTCCTTCTTTTCGTCCCTCTTCCTTCAGGTATTGAATGACTTTTACATTCGTCCTGTCCTGCGCCTCCTTTTCTGTCCAGCTCCAGCCGGATTCCGCATCGTCCACATAGACAAATGACCAGAAAATCTTTCCGGTCAGTGCCTGGCAGATACCGCCGTCCTTATAGCGTTTTAAGCAATGGTATGACATGATTCCATTCTCCTCTCTGCCGTCTTTCGTTATAGATTTTGTCTGTTCTATTCATTGACAAATGATTTAAAAAGGAAGTTCATCATCCTCCAGAGGGAAGTCCTCATCATAAAAGTCATCTGCCAGCTGGTGGAAAATCATCTCTTCATACTTTTCCTCTTCTCTTTTCATCCAGGCAGCCTTTTTCTCATCTCCCATAGCCTCATACAGCTTCACAGCCGCATGCCAGTACCTTTCGTTTTCCTCCGTACACATTTCAGATCCGGCCAGGCGCTTCTCCGTCATTTCCTGTGCTTCCGGATATTCACCTGCATGAATCAGCGCATAGATCAACGCCAGTTCAGACACTTCCGCAGATTCCTCATCCCCGTCTTTTTCTTCCTCTATCCACTTTCTGCAGAACTCCACGGCTTCCCTGTCCTTTCCCTGACCGGACAGAGCCTCGGCCATCTGAAATTTGATGTCCGCCGGACTGGTTTCTTTCCATTCAAAAAGCGCCAGTAATGTTTCACAGACATCGTACAGCTTCTCATACAGATGATACATGCCAAGCTCATCGGTATAATCCTTCAGCCAGCCGGACACATCCACTTCATAATCCAGGTCGTCGTCCACCAGATCGATTTCCCGCCCGAACCGGGGATTGGTCTCTCTCTCCTTTTCAATGACAGAAACCAGCACCTCAAACGTCCGGTTCCACACATCTTTATTGGGATCAAAGGAAATCATATTAGAACAGCATTCTTCACTTAACCGGTCAAATTTTTTCCATAATTGATTCATTTTTTCTTCTCCTCATCTTTCTGATAATAAAATACAAAAAATTTATCTTTATACACGATTGCCATGCGGCCTGTCATAGCTTTTCTCTTTCTGCCGGCCGCTTCAGAGCAGTTCCCGCTGTCCCGGCACTCATCCTCTTATGGCAGCACCAGCGTCGGATGAAAATCCAGATAGTCTCCCGACACCAGCATATAATCGATACCATGAAACCTTCCCCGGATACTGTCCCCGAACCGCTGAACCCCGTGGCAGTGGGAATACACCACCGCGGTCGCGCCGTATTCCTCCGCAATTTCCGTAAACGGCGAAGTCTCCTCTAAAATATTCGTGGGCGGATAATGCAGAAACATCATAAACTTCCGGAATCCGGCGTCTGCCGCCATCTGGAAAGACTGCCGCAGCCGGGTCATCTCCCGTCTCACCAGCTTTCCGGCCTGCTTTTCCTTCGCCTCATCCCATCCGGTGACATTCCCCCAGCGATCCAGATAGAACGGCCCCTCAAAGGTAAATCCCTTGGTGCCTACCAGCGCATAATCTTCATAAGCCGCAAAATTATTCTGCAGGAAAAACAGCCGTCCGGCAAATTCCTCATTCAGGCGCTCCGTCCTGTTCGCATTCCAGAACATATCATGATTTCCCCGGAGCAGAATCTTGCGGCCAGGCAGACTTTCGATAAATGCCAGATCTTCTCTGCATTCCTCCAGCTTCCTGCCCCAGGAATGATCCCCGGTCAGCACCAGGGTATCTTCCGGTTTTACAATTCGGTTTACATATTTCTCGATCTTTTTCTCATGATGTTTCCAGACGCTTCCAAATCTGTCCATGGATTTGTCCGTCTGGAAGCTGAGGTGCAGATCTCCCAGTGCATATAACGCCATAGAAAGCCGCCTCCTATGTCCCTCATGGTATCATGAAACCGGCCTGCTTACAAGCAATTCTGCTGCTAAAATGCCCTGCATTCCTCCTTTCCGGAGCCATGCAGGGCATTTTTCACTTTTTATGGCTGACAGCAGCTTCCCGGCAGCACAATTTCCTGTCAATATGTTCTTTTCCTCTCTCTTCTCACATTTGCTATTCCGGTCACTGCCGCAAACAGGACGCCTGCCACAGGCCAGATGATCCAGGTTCTTCCCCACGCGCCTGACAGAAAGCTGATCGCCAGATAAATGGCGGTCACAAGGCACCAGTAGATCCCGGACAAGGCGTCATTCTTTTTATTTTCCAGCTTCTTCTCCCGGGTATAGTCTCCCTCTTCCAGAAGCTTGTTGAAGCTGTCCATGATCATTCCCGCCCAGACAAAACAGAATACGCCTGCCGCAATCATAATCAGAAGCAGCGCTGTCAGGAACACGAAGACTACCTCCGGAGCGCTGAAGGCTGCCGCGACAATCATCGGCACGATACTCAGAATACAGAGACTCACGCCTGCAATAATACAGTTTTTAAACACCGCGGCAAAATTCTCTTTTCTTGACTCTGCCAGACCGGCCACTCCATACTCGGGATCGATCAGCTCTTTTTCCAGATACTCATATTTCTCCAGCTTCAGACCAGTGGAAATAAAAATGGCTACTGCAAAGGCAATGAGGGCAAAAAGCACCGCCACCCCGATCCCGCCTCCTATATCCTCCGTTATGGGGAGCGTCCGGTTCTCCGCCAGTCCTGCCAGCAAAATCAGAGGCACCGGACATAAAATGCAGGCCGCAACTCCCAGGGCCATCCGCGGAGCAGATACTTTTGCAAGCTCCAGAAATGTACCTGCATCTTCCAGAGACAGATGCCTTGCCGATTCGTCCGGTTCCACACCGCTGTCTACCGGCACGGCCTGACCTTCTGCAGGAATCTCTTCTATCTCATCCTTGATCAGATAATCTGTGCTGACGCCGAAAATCTGACTGAGTTTAATGATCCTTTCCAGATCGGGGATGGATGTGCCGCTCTCCCATTTCGATACAGACTGCCTGGATACGCCCAGCTGCATGGCCAGCTCCTCCTGGGACCATCCGTTCTGTTTCCGCAGTTTCATAATTTTATCCGCTAAAATCATTTCACCAGCTCCTTTCCCGGGCAGGTTTCTGCCCCTGAGTTGTTATGTGTTTTCTTTACCCAGAACATACCAGAAACGCCGGTTACCTTCCACCAAGTCCCCTTGAAAATCTGTCAACCAGCAGTTGCAGCTGCCAGAAACTCCATATTCCTGTTATATTTTCATAATCCGGGTATCCTTATAATAATTCAAGACCCGCTCATTTCCCACAGATGGAAAGCAGCAAATCCATGTGAAAGGAGTATTTTTATGTGTACAAGTCTGGTTCTTCACCAGGGCGGCTGTTACTTCGGCCGGAATCTGGATCTGGAATATTCTTTCGGGGAGCAGGTCGTGATGACGCCCCGCCGCTTCCCGCTCCATTTTCACAGACTGCCTGCCCTAAAACATCATTTTTCCATGATCGGAATGGCAAACGTAACAGAAGGATATCCTCTTTACGCGGAGGCCGTCAATGAAAAAGGTCTTTATATGGCAGGGTTGAATTTCCCCGGCAACGCCCATTATGAAACAGATATTCCGGATGATTTTTATGCCGTCACTCCCTGGGAGCTGATTCCCTGGATTCTGGGTACCTGTGAAACGCTTACCCAGGCCAGGGAACGCCTGTCCCGGTTTCGTCCGCTGGCCATTCCCTTTTCCGGACAGGATTCTGGAACGCTTCCGCTGGCTCCTCTGCACTGGCATCTGGCTGACCCCACCGGCGCCCTAATTCTGGAAACCACAGAGGACGGCGTCTTTCTTTATGATGATCCCGTGGGCGTGCTGACCAACAATCCGCCCTTTCCCTTTCACCAGATGAATCTCAACTGCTACCAGGGGCTTTCTTCCCATCCTGTGGAAAACCGCATCGCGCCGGATCTTTCTCTTGAAATCTTCGGACAGGGAATGGGCGCTCTGGGTCTGCCTGGAGATTTCTCACCCACCTCCCGATATATCCGGGCAGCCTTTCACAAACTGAACTCCCCTGCGCTGGAAGAGGAAACTCTGCAGGTATCCCAGTTTTTCCATCTGCTGGACACGGTGTCCATGGTTCGTGGCAGCGTGGTAACCGGGGAAGGACATCACGATCTCACCATCTATTCCTGCTGTATCAGTCCGTCAGAAGGAATCTACTATTTTAAAACCTACGAAAACAGCCGGATCCGGGCAGTCAGAATAGATGCAGAAAATCCGGATGCAGAAAATCTCAGAACATTTTCTCTGCATCCGGATCAGGATATTCTTTTTCTGAATCAGTCACTGCCCGTTGGAAAGAACTGATCCTCCTGCTGCCCGTCCTCCCAATCGGAATCAGTCAGCCTGATCTTCCGGCTCCTGTCATCCACCTCACTGGAAAGGTGACTTTATCCTCTCTTTCCCCGCCATTTCCAGTGAGATATCTCTATTGTACTTTGTGTCAGTAAGGACTGCAGCTCCGGAAACATCATAGTTCTGAAAACGGTCAGCCCTGTCAAAAAATTTCATAGCCATAGTCCAGGCCGCTTCCAGGGATTCCTGTTCTGTCCATCCCGGTTCTCCGGTTCCCAGCACGGGAAGAAAAAGCTTTCCATCGCAGCGGTCCAGACTGCCTCCAGACAGCCTGGAAAATTCCCGGAAACATTTTTCGTAGCTCTGTTTCAGATCATCGACGGTATATGCCCTGTTCTTTTCCGGTATTGTAACCTGTTCCCCGCTTTCCGGATTTGCGGAAAAACCAACCGTGACTATACCGAATCCTTCTTTCTGAACAGGCAGAACCACAACTGTATCACCAGATATCTTTTTTAAATCAGTCTTTCCAGAAAACACCTGCAGACTCATTTACCTTTTCTCCCACATAGGCTGAATTTTTCATAACACACTATTTCATGTCCTGGGCCATGGTCACAATATCTCCCACGCCATTCAGCACAACCGTCGGCCGGTATGCAAATGTCTTCAGCGTATCCATGGTAGAAACGCCGGAAAGTACCAGCACCGTGGACATACCGCTCTCCATACCGGAAATCACATCCGTATCCATCCGGTCTCCAACCATCACCGCATCGGCGGAATGACAGTTCAAGAGGCGCAGCCCGGTGCGCATCATCAACGGATTGGGCTTCCCGCAGAAATACGCCCGGGTTCCCGTCGCCATCTCAATAGGAGCAACCAGCGCCCGGCAGGCGGGAGCGATTCCGTTTTCAATAGGACCGGACACATCCGAATTAGCGCCGATCAGTTTCGCCCCTCCCAGAACCAGGTTCGTTGCTTTTGTCAGGGAATCCAGGGAATACGCTCTTCCCTCCCCCACAACCACATAATCCGGATTCACATCATTCATGGTAATCCCCGCGTCATACAGAGCATTCAGCAGACCGGCCTCGCCGATGGCAAACACGGAACAGCCGGGCGCCTGCTCCTTCAAAAACGCGGCGGTCGCCAGCGCGCTGGTATAAAAATGCTCCTCCGGGACATCCAGCCCCATCCGGGCCAGCTTCTGATTCAGCTCTTTGGGCGTATAGCCGCTGTTATTTGTCAGGAATAAGTATTCCTTGTTCTCATCATGAAGCCACTGGATAAACTCAGCCACCCCGGGCAGCACCTGATTTCCGTGATAAATCACGCCGTCCATATCACAGATAAATCCCGTCTTGTCATTAAAATTAATCGCATTCTGAAATTCCATTGTAAACTGCTTCTCCTTTATGCTGTCGTCAGATTTTTCTGAAAATCTGCGTTTTTTTCAGTATACCAGATAGCATTCCCTGTTTCCATCATTCGTTTGTAAAATCTGAATAAAAATGCAACAGCCTGTTACTGTGGACGGAGTGAACAGTAACACAGACTCTGCTTAACTGATCTGCCAGCGGACATGACTGCCCTCCTCATCCTTGCTTACGATCAGCTGATCTTCAATTTCCTGCTTCAGCTCCGTCACATGGGAAATGATACCGATCATCTTTGAGCCCTCCGCCATATCCTGAAGCACACGGACCGCTTTTTCCCTGGAATGATCATCCAGGGAACCGAAGCCCTCGTCTATAAACATCATATCCAGATGCACAGACGCCGCGCTTTCCTGGATCTGATCCGCCATCCCCAGCGCCAGGGAAAGGGCCGCCATAAAGGATTCGCCGCCGGACAGGGTACGGATTTCCCGTTCTTTCCCGGTCACAGTGGAGTAAACCATCAGATCCAGCCCCCGGTTCTTTCCTTCGCCGGCTTTTCCGATATCACACATGCGGAGAATGAACTGTCCCGCGGACATTTCCTGGAACCGGCGGTTTGCCGCATGGAGAATCCGCTCCAGATAGTACCGCTGGACATAGGTCTCAATATCCATGCGGGAGCCTGTCACCCGTCCCGCCAGAAGGCTGTACAGATCATTCAGACGGCGATACTCCTCCATCCGCTGCCTTCGCTCCTCCATGGCCGGAACCAGAGCGTCGCGGACACTCCGGTCCGCAGTCTCATATTCCTTTACCTCCTCCAGAACCTTCCTGGCTCTGTCCATGGTCTGTTCCGCTGTTTTCCCCTCCGCTTTCAGCTTCTGCAGCACAGGCCGCGGCTGATTCCCGATGGCCGTCCGGGCGGTATCACGCAGACGTTCCGCCGCAGCTTTTTTCCGGTTATAATGATCAACTGTATTCTGAAGTTTCTGGGGCGTCTTCCTGTCATATTTTCCTGCCAGAAGCTTCCACTCGGATTCTGCCAGATCCTTCTCAGCCATAAACGCTTCATAATCGATCTTTCTGTGATCCCGCTCCTCCCTCTGTCCGGGAAGTTCGGTCTGATAACGCCGGATCAGAGTTTCTGCCTTCTCCTTTGCTGATTTCGCCTTCTGCTCTGCTGTCCTGGCGCTCTGATAAGCCTGTTCATACTGTTCTTTCTTCGTTTCTGCTTCCCGCAGCGCCTGCTCTGCCTCTTCCCTGGTCTGATAATCCCGGGAAGTTCCCAGCTGGCTCCACACAGCCCGGGAAGCCGCAAGCGCTTCCTTTGCTTCCGACGCAGACTGTTCCGCCCGGGAACACGCCTGGCTCAGCTTCTGTTTTTCACTTTCTGCCGTCTGCAGAAAAGCCCGGATCGCTTCCAGTTTCCGGACCTTCTGTTCCAGTTCCTGTCCTTCTTTCCGCAGAGAGGATTTCCAGATATACAGCTGCTCCTCTGCCACTTTCAGAGAGAACCGCTCTTCCTCCCCAGATCCCGGAATCAGTTCTGAAAACTTCTGCCTCAGCTTTTCACATTCCGCCGCCAGCTGTCCCTCTTTTTCCTCCAGCCGGACAGAAGCCGCCTGGGCTTTCGCGGCTGCCTGTTCCTGGATCAGGCGCAGGCGGTTTACATTTTCCTCCATATCATCCAGCATTTCCCTGGTGAGATGTCTGTGTTCTTCCTCTAACTGGCAGGGGTGCGGATGCTCCAGAGAGCCGCAGACCGGACAGGGTTTGCCCTCACGGAGCTGTTCCCGGGCAATCAGCCCGGCCTGGGTGTTGAGAAAAATCCTTCTGTAATTTTCATACTCGCTGTTTTTCTCCTCATAATCGCCGCTGACTTTTTCATACTCCCTGCGGGCTTTTTCCATCTTCTTTTTCTGACCGGCCGTCTCCTTCTGAAGCTTTCCCGCCGCCGCAATCTCCTCTCCGGCTTCGTTGGCCCGCCCACATTTTACTTTCCACTGTTCAAAAAGGATCTCCGCCTGGCCCAGCTGTTCCGCCCGGGCTCTCTGATCCCTTTCCTTCTTTTCAAACGCATCCAGATCCTGCCGGGCCTTACCGGCTCTTTTCTCAAAATCTGACGCGGATCGTTTCTTTTCTTCTATCTCCCGCTGCACTTCCTCCATCCGGTCCAGAATTTCCAGCGCTTTCTTTACCCGCGCGGAGAGCTCTGAAAAAGCCTGCTTTTCTGTATCCAGCTTTGCAGCGGCCTCCTTCTCCCGTCCGGCCGCATCCTCAAAGCTATGCTCCAGCTCCGGAAGGGCTCCCTGCTGTCCGGTAAGTTTCCTCTCTGTATCGGAAACAGTCTGCACCGCGTCCTGGTACCGCTCCCAGACGCCCATAACCTCATAAGCTCCGGTAATCCGGGTAATCAGACGGAGATTTTCATCCACCTCCTGCTCCCGGTCGGCGCATTCCGCCAGATCACGCTCTGCCTGATCCAGCTCTTCAAAGCGGCGCTCCAGATCCATTGCCCGCTGATATGCATCTCTGATTTTCAAAAACTCCCGGTTCGCTTTCCTGTATTCCTCTTCCGCCAGAGCTTTTCCCGCCTCCAATTTCTCACAGAGAATCTGAAGATTCTCTGAAAAACGTTCCAGCTCTGCCACGGAAAATTTCTCTTCCCGGAGAAGCAGCTCCTTTCCTGCCTTCAGTTCTTCTATCAGTCTCCGGTCTTCCTGCCACATTTCCACCCCTTCCGGTTCCGGCATACATCCGGGCAGTTCCCGCCCCGGAATCCGGACATGGGAAATTTCCGTCTGACACCTGGTACGGATCCCGTCAATTTCCTGTTTTTTGCATTTCCGTCTCCGGAACAGTTCCTCCACAATTTTTTCGTAAAGCTCAGTATGGAAAAGTTTCCGGAAAATCACCTTTTTTTCCTCGGTTCTTGCGCGGAGCAGTTCCATAAACTCGCCCTGGGCGATCATGGCCACCTGCATAAACTGATGTTTCGTCAACCCCACGATTTCCTCTATCTTCCGGTCCGCGTCCCTCTGGGGATATTCCGTCCCGTCAGGCATAAGCAGGGAGACAGACTCGCTCTCTCCGATGGTTCCGCTTCCCCGTTTCATCCGGCGAATATGGCGGGGCACACGGCGGACCGTATACTCCTTTCGGTTTTCCCCGGAATCCTCTGTAAAATTAAGTTCCACAAAAGGCTCCACATCATAATCCACAAACTGGCTCTGAAGCTCAATCCCGTCCTTCTTATTCTGAAGAGAGCTGGCTTCCCCGTACAGGGCAAACACGAGCGCGTCAAAAACCGTACTCTTTCCGGCGCCTGTATCTCCGGTAATCAGAAACAGATTCTGATTCGTCTTTTCAAAATCAATGACCGTCCGTTTCCCGTAGGAGCCGAAGGCCTGCATGGTCAGCTTTACCGGTCTCATCCCTGATTCACCTCCTGAAGTACCGTATTGATCACATCCCGCAGTACTTCCTTCTCTCCCTCATCCGCGTCCTTCAGAAAAGAGCAGCACAGTTCAAAGGGATCCAGCTCCGCCTGCGTGGCTGCAGTCCCGCCGCTGTAATCTGCCTGGCGCAGTACCTCCCGGTGGATTTCCAGCAGCCGGGGGAACGCATTGCGGATCCGGTCCTGCATCTCCGAAATATCCAGATCCACCCGGTCAGTCAGAACGACGGATACATAATCCCCGCAGGCCTGTTCCAGCACCTCCTGCAGTTCTCCCCGGATCACCCGCACCTGGCGGAGGGGCCGCAGGGGAAGCACCTGTGTCCTTACGTCGCCTTTTTCCCCTAATTCCACCAGGATCACTCCCTTCTGCTGTCCCGCCTCACTGACCGAGCAGGCCAGAGGCGTCCCGCAGTAGCGATAGTATTCATTTCCCACCTTCATGGGCTTGTGAATATGTCCCAGAGCCGCATAATCGAATGGTTCCAGGACGTCTGCGGAAACTTCGTCGATATTTCCCACCGTGCGGATCTCTGAATCCATCCGCTCCACCTCGTCCGCAGTCTTTCCCGCGGGAAGATAGAACTGATGGCTCACAAATACATTTCGCTCTGTCTGGTCAATCTGCTCCCGGGCAATCATCCGGCGAAGGGTCTCATGATAGGAAAGATTGTTTCCGTTTTCATCGGTTCCCACAATCTGTTTCACCATGGAAGGTTTCACAAAAGGAAGCAGATAGAAATTTACTTTTCCATGTACGTCGGTCAGGACTACCTTTTCCATATGCTCGTCTTCCTTCTGAGGCGGTATGCCGATCATATAGACGTTCTGCCTGGAGAGAACACTGCGAAAACAGTTCACTCTCGCGCTGCTGTCATGATTGCCCGCAATCATCATGATCACCGTCTCCGGCAGAGCTCCTGTCAGTTCCGTCATAAAGTGATCGAACAGTTCCACCGCCTCCCCGGAGGGCACCGCCCGGTCATAAAGATCCCCGGCAATCACAACAGCGTCCGGACGCTCCCGAAGCGCCAGCTCTGTAATCTGATGCAAAATATACTCCTGATCCTCCCGGAGATCACGGTTGATCAGTTTCAGACCGATATGCAGGTCTGACAGGTGAAAAAATCTCATGGCACACTCCTCCTCAAACCACCGTTCCATATACAGATTCAGAATAACATCCGCCCAAAAACTTTGCAACCGTATCCCTCTGCCGGGCAGCACAGTCTGTATCGGCCTGGCAAGCCTGATGTGAACCTCACTCTGCTCCCGCCACTGCCTTCCGGTAAATGAAAAACGCAATCACAGCGGTGGCCGCTTCCGCCACCCAGAACGCGTTCCAGACCCCCACCGGGCCGGCCAGTCTGCTGAGCAGGAACGCCGCCGGAATGATGATCACAAGATAGCGGCAGAGCGAGATCAGCAGCGAGGGCAAGCCTTTTCCCAGACCTTCCAGCGCCCCCGAAGATGCCACAGAGACCGCAGACACTAAAAATCCCGCGCTGATCACACGCAGGGCGGTCTCCCCGGCACGAATGGTCTCCGGAGTCTGGGTAAACAGCCCCATCAGCTGGCCGGGAACCGTCAGACAGATCACTGTTCCGGCCGCCATGATCACCGCGCTCATCCCGAGCACCAGATTATAAATCTGATTCACCCGCCGATATTCCCTGGCTCCGTAATTATAGCCGATGATAGGACGCATTCCCTGTACCAGACCGTTGGCCGGCAGATACAGAAACGTCTGCAATTTATAATAAATTCCCAGAACCAGAATGTAGACCTCCGAATACGCCGCTAAAATGGCGTTCAACGCGGAGATCAGGATCGAAGGCAGCGCCAGGTTCAGGGTCGCCGGGATTCCAATCGAATATAACCGCAAAACCATATCCTTTTGCAGATGCAGGCAGGATCTGCGGATCCTGACACTGAAAGGCCGCACAAAATAAAATACCAGATAGATGACCAGTGTCAGCACCTGGCCAATTTCGGTGGCCAGCGCAGCCCCGCGGATTCCCATCTCCGGGAACGGCCCCAGCCCGAAGATCAATACCGGATCCAAAACAATATTGGCCACGCAGCCGCACAGCATACTGGCCATGGTCGCCTTCATCCTGCCTACGGACTGGAAAATTTTTTCAAACGTAATTCCCAGAGAAATAATAATAGAAAATGAAAACGCAATCACAGAATACTGCATTCCCAGATGAATGATCTCTTCCGATGAGGTGAACATCCGCAGGAATGCAGGCATCACGGCAATACAGCCCACCGTCATGATGATCCCATGGATCAGAGACAGGAGTACTCCCTGGGTCGCCGCCTGATCCGCCGCCTGACGGTTCTCCGCGCCCAGCTGGAACGCCACCACCGCATTGATGCCGATTCCAAAACCAATACTGACCGCATTGATCAGATTCTGGATCGGAAACACCAAAGACAGGGCTGTCATTGCATCCTCACTGATCTGCGCCACAAAAAAGCTGTCTACAATATTATACAGGGAATTCACCAGCATGGACAGCACCATAGGAAACGCCATGGACGCCAGTAGCGGCAGCACCGGCTTTTCTTTCATAAAACTTTCGTTCATAAAGCTCCCTTCCGTGGATCCTTTCCCCATCTCCGTCCAACGGTCTGTCCTGCCCCGTCAGGAAGCATTCCGTGCCCCTGTCACTCTCAGAAATCTCTTTATGGGCTCTTTGTCCGCTTCCCTTTTACACAGCAAAACGCCACACAATTACCGTTTGATAACTGTGTGGCGAAAAGATGACGTCGTCCGGAAAAATCCACTCAAAATGTTTTCGTGGGTATTATAAAATAGCTCCGGCTGGGTTGTCAATGAGAAATTGGATGGGTCCGCCCTGGACGGAGACCCTACAGTTTCTCGAAACAGTATGATCACAAAACTGCACACAACACTTTATTTGTCTCAACGCCCTCAACGGGCTTTCTTCATTTACACTAAGATGAAAGGATACAAGGAAGCAGATCACGCATAAGTGTCTCAACGCCCTCAGCGGGCTTTCTTCATTTACACAGTACCCTCCGGGAACCCGCAGAAACAGCGGCTTCCCAGCCTCGTTTTTGCAGGGATTTGTCTGAATATTCTGAAAACATGTATTTTTCTCTTCTTTTTTGGCTTGTTTACAATTTGTTCCTATTTTAACATACTTCCCATACCGCATTTTTATAATTATTATAACCGAATTCTGTATTCAATAAAAGCATGATTTTAAAAAATATCCTCCTGCATCTGTTACAATGTCACTGTTTCGCCTTTCATTCCCCCTATACCACATCTTTCTACTGTGTTTTATGCATTTTAAAATTTATAACTTTCCTTTCTGATTCCAAATTCCATCTCTCCCGCCCCAGTAGTACAATATGCTCGTCACACGGAAATATAAAGTATGGGAGTTTCCCTGGGAGCAGAAAGGAGTTATGAAACATGCGGAAACGAAAATTATGCAGCAAAAAAGTCAGACGCGCTGCCAGGCGGCGTGCCAGAAAAGCCGGGCTTTTTGAAAAAATCGTTCTCAAAAGCCTGGGACGCAGGGATGGGAAAAAGAGTCTTCCGCGCCAGAAGGACAACGGATCCTGGTTCAGCCCGTTTATGGACAGAAAAGTCCGGGCATTCGCCATGTTCGGTGACAATCTGTGGACTCTTCTGCAGCGCGAACAGGAGGAAAAATACATCCAGATCGAAAACCTGAACTATGCGATTTCCCAGAAACAGAGTCTCCTGGACGAGAAATGCCAGGCGCTGGAGCAGCGGAAAGAAGAGAAAAGCAGACAGCTTCTTCTCCGCAAAGAAGGCGAAGACCAGCTTTCAGACACGGTAATCAAGTCCAGGCGCGCCGCAGAATTTGCAAAGGATATGGAGCCGGCCAGACAGGAAATTCTCAGCCTGACATACCAGATCCGGGATGATATCAGAGATCTGGCGCTTCTGTGCAGTTCCATCCACGAGGAATGCAACACCATCCGGATGGTTTGCCACGGGTGTAAGGACAGCATGATACAGCGGCTGGATATTTACTGGGACGCCGCCCTGAAAAGCCACCCGGACAAAGACAGGATGCCGGTCATCCCGGAAGTAACCGTTGTACTGGAACACGAAGAAAAGTATATGGAAATGCACAAATATAACATGCTGCGTGCAGAAAAAATACTGGAACGGTACGCAGATCATGCAGACAGGGAGGTGGCCTGATTGTTTAAAAAAAAGCAAAAAGCACTGATCAGTGAAGTAGACGAAACCCGCCATATTGTCAACGACTTTACCCTGCGCGGGCCGTACTGGGGATACCGGAACTGTGAATACACTCCGGATCCATCCTTTGAGGAGGAAACTATGCTCCCCATCCTGGACGAGCATATCAGCCTGCTTTGTTCCGGAGCGCTTGACCCCGGAAACGGCAACGTCCTGGAGCAGCTGATCTTCGATAAAGCAATGCACGCCTTCAAGTATCAGCAGACCAGACACGAAAATCACCTGGATATGAACCGGCTGCTGACCATCCGCCGTGAGACGGATCTTGCCGATTTCAAAACAATCCTGGAACACGAACTGCAGGAAGAACAGAAATTGATGGAGGAGCTCAGACAGATCGATCAGCTGATCGACAGAGATCAGAAGGGAGGAAAGCATCATGAAGAATGACATACTCTGGAAATTAAACCGGGGAGGGGAAATCCGCAGCAGCGGCCTCTCAGATACGGTAAAGAAGAAATTTAAACCGGACACCTGCTTTGACCACGCCGCAATCGCTTTTTTTATCATGATATTCTGCGGCGCCGTCGATTTCTTCGTATTCCGTTCCCTGATGTCCATGATCTCTTACGACAGCCCGGTTATGATGATGGTGCAGATTCTGGGACTGCTTTTCGGATTTGACATCGTTCCGATTTATCTGGGCATCCAGCTCAGAAGAATCCGCCAGGGGATCAGCCGGGACAGGTTTCTCCTGATCATCGCCTTATTGGCTTTTGCCATGGCCTTTACGATGAATGTCGCCCTGCGCCTGACTACCATGGATCTTCTGAGCCCGGATTTATCTGCTGCGGCTCTGTCAGGACTTGGGAATCCGGTTGCCGCAGACACAGACGCAGCTGCCGCAGACCCGACGGCAGTCTCCATGACCATCTACGGCATCTGCCTGCCCGTGGTCACTTCTGTGGGAAGCTTTTTTATCTCATACCTGACCTATAATCCGTTGCTGATCCGCAAAAAACGTCTCTGCGCTCTGTTAGAGGAGTCAGGAGACCGAATCCGCCGGTATCAGGCTGTGATACAAGAACTGGAAGCAGATACTGATTTGAAAGAACGGCTGGCTTCTTATGAAGAAGAAAAATATCAAATCGCACTGCAGGAAATCCTGATACAGGCAGCACAGTATTGTGCATATGTCATGCTCCGCCTGGAGGAATATTTTAAGGATCCTGCCGCCACGTCCGCCCTCACCAGGGAAGACTGCTCACAGATCTTCCAGCGTCTGAACGAAACAATCACGGTGCTTGAAAATCAGTTCAGCAGAGACTGGCTGCGGGAATATCCGAAATATGACACTGCCGCGTCAGCCAGCACAAAGACCGTTAATTTAAGGAGGAAAACATCATGAAACATATCAGAAACATCACCGCCCTGACCGCAGCCATCATTGGTTTATTCACCCTGACGTTCGGCCTGGGCGGCTGCAGTTCCCAGACCGCCAGCGCCGCCGGAACAGAAAAGAAACCGGCTGTCTGCTTCGTCATCGCCAATACCGCAAACTCACAGGGAATCAATTTCAACTCTCCGCTGATCCAGGATACCGTAAAAGACTGTGCGGAGAACTATGGATCGGTCAGCGTGATCAGTGCCGACGGCAGCAGCCAGTTCCTGGGTACAGAGGACATGAATATCGACGAAAAATATAAACATGCCAGCAAAGAAAAGCTGGCGTCAGATGCCGCAGCCAAAGCAAACAGCCTGGTCGCCTATATGCAGACAGTAGTCGCCGATGACAGTGAACTGGATCTGTATGACGCCCTGTCTCTTGCCTCCCGGACCATGGCGTCCCTCGAAGGCTACAGTTCCAAAACCATCATTGTACTGAGCACAGGTCTTTCTACCGCCGGTAATTATGTCAACTTCCACAATAACCTGATTTCCGCCGACCCTGCCGCCGTGGCAGACCTCTTAGAAGAGAAAGAAGCAATCCCGGATTTTTCCGGTATGACGGTATACTGGCAGGGACTGGGCGACGTAGCCGCGCCGCAGGAAGACCTTACGCCGGCGCAGCGAAACAGACTGGAAGCAATCTGGAATGAAATCATTGTCCGGGGAGGCGGGAACGCCGTATTTCAGGAATATACTTCCGTGCCTGTAAACAGCGAGATGGATTATCCGGAAATGTCGGTGGTCGAACTGCCTGCGGAAACGCCGGTGGTCTTCAATACCGCACAGTTCAAAAGCCAGGCTTTTCAGGAACCCTTCATCCTTACAGAAGAAATGGTTGCTTTCAGGGGGGACAGCGCAGAATACCTGCAGCCGGAAACAGCTATGGAAACCATCCGTCCCATTGCAGAATGCCTGCTCCAACAGGAATCCATCCACCTGCTTCTGGCAGGCACAACGGCGGGGGACGCAACCAATGCAGCCACAAAAGAACTTTCCGCCCAGAGGGCAGAGGCTGTCAGACAAACGCTGATCGAATACGGCGTCGCAGCTAACCGGATCCAGACCGTCGGCCTGGGCAGCAGCGATCCCTGGCATATACCGAACGCCGGCGTGGAGGGCAGTTTGGCCGCCGCCAACCGGAAAGTGGTAGTGATGGATCTGGCCTCCAAACAAGCACAGGAAATTTTAAGACAGCAGCCGTAATATCAAACGGCTTCCATATATAAAAGAAAAGTTTTTACATAACTATTTTTTCCTGTCCGAAGATGCCGTCAAGAAGGAATTATGGTCTAATAAATATATCAAATCTGAAGGAGGAACAAATCATGTGGAATAACAGCAATCAGACAGATATCGGAATGAACCTCAGAGATTCCCTGCGGGGCATCGTAAAACATCAGAATGATTTTGGTCTTTGTAAGGCCGCGTAACTCAGTACATACCAACATCAGCAACCAATGCGGGCAGAAGCCGGCCTCCCGGACTTCCGCCCGCATTGTCTGTATGTTTATTTACAATTTGTTCATATTCTCTCAATCACACACCGATGTATTTTCGTCTTCTTCTCATAACTGATTCCCACCAGCAATATATTCCCTGTATACTGCTCAAGGGAAATAGGATATTGCTTCTCCCGAATCTGACAGATCGCAGTATCCGCCTCCTGATTCCATTTCAATTCTGCCACCAGCGCCGGGTATTCTCCTGCATATTCAGGCTTCGGAAGAAATACAAAAGTCTAAAAGTTCTGCCGATTTCTGCCCAAGGGCGATCCACTCATCCCATCTGTCCTCTTCTACCGTCTCAGCAAACTCACTGCGAATCTCCTCATTTGGAATAAATGCAGTCTGGTTCTTCTGGTCATATCCGAGATAACCCAGATGGATCAGCAGGGTCAGCACATCATCCTTATTCCGAAAAGTAACCATATCATTCTGAAACGACCGCACCCGGACTTTTACACTGCCGCCTGACAGCATAGCAAGAATCTCCTTTTTCAGGTCGTCAAAATCCATATTGATCAGCGGGCGAATCGACTCGTAGGTTCCTGTATCCGACCAGTAGCTTTGAAATTCTCCCCTGAGCATGACGCTGACAACCGCCTTGGGATTGTACACATTCCAGCCTGCCAGACGGTATCCATCATACCAGATTTTCACAGACGCAAAGTCTCTGTGGTATCTTTGGCATAATTCCCTGACTTCTTCTTCTGTAAAGCCAACATAAGGCGCCAGGTTACTGGCGTCCAGCATGGTAAATTCATCAAAATTATTTAACGCAGACTGGGTTTTTACCTTTTTGATTGGAAGAATCCCGGTCAGATAGGCCAGACTGATATACTTCGTCGGTTCTGTTCCTTTAAAAATCCCCCGCAGAAAATCAATGTATTCTTCCTGCACACGCAGATTTGCAGCCTGATCTCTGATCAGAACATCCCATTCATCAATTATTACAATAAACTTTTTTCCTGAAGCCGCATGGATCCGTGACATGGCATCTGCCAGCGATATTACCGTATCATCCAGCAAATCCGGATAGATCTCTTTCAATTCGCCGATCACACTTTTTTTCATATATGCGACAACATGTTCCGGGCTTCCGGCCGGATCCATACACCACTGTACATCAAAATGAATCACATCCCCGGCTGTAATAGGCGGCAAGCATATCTGCCGTCACCGACTTGCCAAACCGCCGCGGACGGCTATTGCAGATAAAAGCCTGCTTTGTATTCAACACTTTGTTAATGTATGCTATCAGCCCTGTCTTATTTTCTATTTTACACGCCAAACAGCAATACCGCAATCAAATTCAAAGCATCGGCGATTTATTTTTTGAATCGTAACAATCGAATCCTCACTCCCTGCAGTCTCCCCCAAAGCCCAAACCGCCGCCGTCAGACGCGGGCCGGCAGGGGACAGTACTCTCCGATTCTCTGCAGTCTCTTTCGCACCGGCGGATGAGTGGCGTACAGAATTTCATGCAGGGATCTCCTCTCCGACTCCTGCCCCTCCACAAAACGTGTCAGGAAATAACGGAGCTGTGAACGATACCCCAACTGACAGCTGTACCGGTCCGCCCGGAACTCACACCTGCGGCTGATCAGCCCCATAACCACCTGGTACAGGAACACAACGGTATACTGCACAGCCGTAAAGATACCCTTCGTCATTTTCCGGATACCATGGAAAATCAGCACACTGAATACACTGGTGCAGACACCGAACAGACACAGCGCCAAAAACAGGATCCACAGGGCAGACATACTAATAAAAGAAGCGATGATCAGTCCTCCCAGAATCAGTGCCACATTCGCGAAAATAATCCTGTGAAACACCGCGTCCATGCACAGGATATGCGCCACCTCATGTCCCAGAACCGCGCATATGGTCGTCTCATCACAGGAATGAAGCACCGCCCGCGTCACAGCCACATTCCGAAAACCGTACGCGTAGGCGTTGACCTGGTCGGAAGGGATCACATACAGCTTCAGCCGGGAAATATCCTCCCCGGAAAAACGCCGCACATCTTCCGTAAGCCCCGCTTTCACCCTGCCCAGGCGCTGCCGGTCTCCGCTGCTCAACTGTTCCAGCGGGATTGCCCGGTCACGGGAAACCGCTATGTATTCCCCAATCCAGGCATAGAAAAGGATCCCTCCCGTAACAATAGCGGCCAGAACTGCCCCCAGACCGATAGAACATAGCAGGAAATCCACGAAAAGTGCCGCTGTGATTTTTATCATCCCTGATACTCTCATACTCATATGCTTCCTCCTCCCTGCACATCAAAAGGAAAACACCGAAGTATTTCCCATAAACTCCACAATCCCGTTCCCGGGCGGGAAACTCATGATCATTTCCCTTCTGTATTTGGGTTCCCGTTCTGGCGGGGCGGTGCCATAAGTTTCCGTTTTATTATTTCCCAGAAGAATATCCCATGGCCGGTTGGAACGCCATCTCCTGTCGTAAGTGACGTCATATGTAGTTTTTACCACGTCGATTTCCCCACACGCTTTTTCAATGGCCTCCGCACTGCTCATCGCCAGGTGGCGGCTGTAAACTCTGACGGCAAACCGGTTCAGCACCATGGCCAGCGTAGCGGCGTCGCAAAGCGTAAAAATATCTTCGGAAAAAATATGCATCTGTACATGCGGCGGAACTGCTTTCAGGAGGTTCAGCACACACCTGCGGCTGCCATACCCTTTGTCCAGGATCAGCAGAGTAATTCTGCAGCTCCGGTCTTCTTCCAGCCCAAACTGCAGCAGCTGCATGACCAGACTCCGGATTGTCTCATCCTCCCCCAATTCCCCGGTCGGAAAGATCAGCGCCTGATTCCGCAGGACTTCTGTCCGGATATCCCTGCCATGGATAAAAGGATAGAGGATATACAGCATGTCCTCAAAATCTGCCGCCGCAGATGCGCACTCTGCGTATTTTGCCAGCAGCAGCCTCTGCTGCCGCGCATCTAAGATACCGGCCTCCGCCAGCTCCTGCAGCTTTTCTTCTGCCGCGATTACCGTACTGTACTCCGCAAGTGTCCCCGGATCCAGTTCAAAATCCCGGCCTCCATGCCGCAGCGTCTCCACATGGCGGATAAAACCGAGATAGCTAAGCAGCTTCCCTTTCTGTTTTTCGTTATATTCCAATGTAGCGAGCATCTGGCGAATTTTACTGATCCCTTTTACCGTGGTAAGCTGAAAAGGCTGATACAGACAGAACTCCCCGGACATGCCGTTGACGGCCTGGTAGCCAAAGGAGCGCAGGATCTCCGGATAAACCGAAGCGGCCGCCCCTGTATCGTCCACGATCATCAGCCGCTCTTCCCGTTCCCGACAGCTGCGGACCACATCCTGTAAGATGGATTCCCGGATCAGCCGGTCATTCCCGGATACCAGGAACTGAAGCTCCTGCGTCCTGAAATGCTGCGGCATCGTTCTTCTGATAAAGGTAAGATAATCCATTTATTCTGTCCCTCCTTCCAGTATTTTCAGCCGCTCCGGCTGGGACGACCGTACTTTGATATAGCATTCCCCGACTCCGAGGCTGGCAAAATCACTATCCTCCACCATATACTCCTGCTCCGTTGTGACAACCGGCGGTTCATAGCGGGACAAAGGCATGGTTAGCGTCTGTTTTCTGCATTTGCCATACAGCTTCTGCAGCGTTTCTATGGTATGGGGATCGCCGGGATGGAACGCCGCTGTCACCGGAAATCCCGCCAGAGCTGCGCGGGTCAGATGTTCCCCGTGAAATTCGGGCGCTACTGCGTACAGAGATTCCAGGGACTGGGTGGAAACCAGTACCTGCAGTCCAAACTGCTGCCCCAGCGTCACCGCCTGCGTAAGACCGAAATCATGCTCCACCTTGTCAATTTCATCCAGTACCCACAGCATTTTTCCGTGGAATTCCGACGTAAGGGAAAGCATCTCATCTCCGATGGTTTTCAGGAAATACTGTTCAAAAAGCTTTGCGGAATCCCTCTTTTTATGGTCATGCACCAGAAACAGCCGTTTCCCGTATGCCCCATGCAGATAATCCCAGATCGTATCCTCCCCGTCTTCCGACAAAAAAGATCCGCCGAATTTTCCAATCACATTCTGCAGAAAAAACATAATATCGCTGCCCTTCCTGGGCATCGCATAACGCTCACATTGTTCCGGGTCAAACGCGAAATTATCTCTCAGCATGCTGCGGTTCGGCCTGTACTCCGCCAGAAATTTCAGGAAATCCTTATGCGTCATATGCTGCATCGCTGAAATCAGCTTTTTGTTAGAAGGATTATTTTGATACTGATACAGAATCACCCGGACAAACGCTTTCCAGGTTTCTTTGGCAGCCTCGGCCCATACCCGGTTCCTGGAATCTGCCAGCAGATCCGCAAACAAAACAGACGCCATCTCCTCCAGCACGCTTTCCCACTCATCTCTGCAGCGCGACCGGATTTCCTTCACCAGATTCCAGCGGAACAGATTCTCCTTCCTGCACAGCCTGTCACTGAAGGTAATGATCTTATCCTCCGGCCGCATAAATTCCCCGGTAAAATCGTCCGGCTTAATCTGGAAAAACACCGCATACCGTTCCGGATCCTCCCGGAACACTTCCCGGACGCAGGCTTTGGTAAAAACCGTTTTCCCATACCTGGTCGTGCCCACCGTCAGAACATTCATCTGGCCTACCGGGACTCGCACTATGGAACCATCACTTTTTCTGACAGCCCGGACGCCATACTCTGTTTCCGGCCAGTTCAGCGGCGCGCTCTGCCGGAACAGCATATCATAAAACACAGCTTCCCCTCCTTCCCTCAGTCATCTGCGGACGCTCCGGCTCCGGAATCACCGCCATCTGCGGATGCCCCGGCTCCGGAATCACCGCCGTCTGCGGATACTCCGCCTCCATCATCACAGGAAACGCCCATACCGCTGTCGCCTCCCGGGTCAGCCGAATCCAGATATGCGTCTGCGTCAAAATCCCATACCGCCTCCGTCTGCGCGGCAGATGACTCTGCGGCCACACCCTCGTCATACATATCCCGGACTCCAGGCAGCCCCGCGTCTGTCTCCTCCATCAGCGCAGTATAGTCCTCCGACGTCATGGAGCTCCGCAGTTCGTCTCCCGGATTCAGATATTCCTCAGACAGACCGGAAAACGC
Organism: uncultured Lachnospiraceae bacterium; assembly: GCA_944380065.1. GTDB lineage: Bacteria > Bacillota > Clostridia > Lachnospirales > Lachnospiraceae > Eubacterium_I. Next base: position 3,178 of record CALWGM010000031.1, on the reverse strand, counting down.
GGCAGACGACTCTGCATTCATGGCTTCCTGCTCCGCGTTTGTCAGATTGGCAAAGGAAAGATGCACCTCCTGCGTCTGTCCGTCTGCATAAGCGACCGTATCGTTCACCATAAACGCCGTGGGGCGGTCTCCCGGCTGTCCACCCACATACGCGATCTTCTCGGACTCAATGCTCCCGCCCTCCTTCAATACCGACCGCTCCCCCATCTCCATCTGATAATAACCGCCGTGGTTCAGATCCGCCGACTGCGGGACAACATTATCCGGCCGGTTGCTTCCCCCCAGCGAGGACGCCTGCAGGTGGCCGCGCTCATCTGTTTCCAGGTAAGCATCCGTCCGCCGCGGCATGGAACTGTGATCACCTTTGGTAATTTCACATGATCCGCGATAAGTGACTGTACCGGTTTTCGGATCCACATCATTGTGTTTCTCTGACATCACAAACACCTCTCCTTCACCATTCCTCCGATTCCCCATCTGTCTGGTCGAACAGGTCGATAAATCTTCTCTCTAATTCTTCCTCCAGCCCATTGTAAAAAATGTCCTCTTCATCCGGGACAGATGTTTGTCTTCGCCTGGAATTTTTCAGCGACAGGCCAAATCCATCCAGCCTGTCCCTGATCTGTCCCACAGCCCGCTTCCCCAGATCCTGGATCCCTGCAACCTCCTCCTCTGTCATAGCGCACAGCTGCGAGACCTTATCCACCTGCTCCCTGTGAAGAATCCTGGATATCCTGACAGGCAGGTTCAGGTCGCAGACCTCCATCTCAGCGAGCAGGATCTGGTGGATCTGCGGCATGCAGACGAGCTCTTCCCTTCTAACTTCCATGTTCTGCCGCTCTGCATTCCGTTTCCTGATTTCTCCTTCGATACAGCTGCATTCTCTCTCCATCCATTCCAGCACTTCCAGGATCTCCTGTTTCCCCGGCGGGCTGTCCCCACGATTTCCATGGACTGCAGCCCGGATCCTCTTTTCTTTTGCAGATCCTTCGATGTTCTTTTCCAGCCCCGGCCTGTAAAAACGGTTTTCCATCTTCACCTCCTCCTCCCTTCTGCAGTCCCCGAACGGATCTCTATTCCCCCGGACTCTGCCGTATCCTGCCTGTAGTTTGCCTTCAGATATTCCTGATATTCTTTGCTCTGAAACGTTTCATACCGTGGTACGACCGCCGGTTTTCTTCCCGATGCCATGACGAAAACCTTTCCCATGGGCGCATACAACACATCTTCAAAAGGAATATCCATTTTTTTACTCACCAGTTCACAGGATTTTTCGTCAAATCCCCCCGGAAAATAGAGCTGCACCGGGCAGTTCTGGCGTATGATGGCAGCCTTATCCGCCCCATACATACTTTCCAGCTGTGTCTGGCTCTGGAGCAGAATCATACAGCTGATTCCAAAGCTCCTGAACAGGCTGATATTTTTATCAAAATCGTTGATCACGCTGGTACACGCAAAATCATCAAAATACAGGCGAACCGGACGAAGCAGGTGCCCTCCGGGGCTGGCATCGGCAATTTTCCGCAGCTGCTTGATACAGGTATGCCAGAAAAGGTTGGTGTAATATCCCTGCCACCGTTCCGCTGCGTCTGTGATAAGAAATAACGCCATTTTTTCGCTTCCCAGCTTCCGGAAATCCACCTGCGGCTTATCCCTCATCATATTCCGGATTCCTTCCGGAAAAACGGCATTCACAGCCCCTTTCAGGGTCGCCCGGACAGACGACGCCGTTTTTTCCGGCATGGCCCGCCAGGAATAATATTCTCTGGCCGCATAGCTTCCCGGAGAAATCTGCTCAATCTGTCCAAAAATATCATCTGCCGAGGAGCCGTTGTACTCCTGTTCCGGGAAAGCGGTTTTATCAAACAGATCCAGCACATCTTTCATTCCCGGGTTTTTGTGGATCATCATGGCTCCCGCGATCAGTCCATTCTGCAGCTGGACAGCATTTGCGTTCCAAAAGGCGTCTACGGTTTTCTCTAAAGTCGAATACACCACGGAAGTCGACAGCGACTCAATATCCTCATAACAGTCAATATAAGCAACCGGATCAAACGAAACGGTACTCTTTTCCGGACAGTTGACATTCAGGAATTCGATCTGATAGCCCTTTGCCTGCATATAAGCCGCCATATGATAGGCGTCTTCTTCTTTGGCATACAGAGCCACCGGATTCATATGTTCCATCCTCGCCATAGTAGGGAACAGAAGGCTCTTTGATTTCCCGCAGCCGCTGCACCCATCTGCCAGGACATTGTCATTCGGCCTCAGGACGCCGACTTCACTGCCATCTAACATATAGTCTTTTCCCAGTATAATCGGATCCAGCTTCAATCGAAATCCCTCCGTTCAAATACACTCGTTACAACTGCATCCACAATCCCGAATGCCACCGCCTCCTGCGCATTCATATAGTTATCAAACGCCACCGCCTCTTCCACTTCTTTCCGGGATTTCCCTGTATCCGCAGACATCAGATCCACGGTGAGTCTCTTGGTCTCCATAATGGATTCTGCCGTCTTCTGGATGGAAGTCGCGCTGCCGCCCACTCCCCCCGCGATCAGGGGTTCATGGATCATAACCTTTGCATGCGGCAGGATAAAACGGCGCCCCTTTTGTCCCCCTGCCAGGAGAATGGCCGCCATGGAAGCCGCCATCCCGGTACAATAGAGGTTTACCTCCACTTCCAGAGCCCTGATCAGGTCATACATCTTCAGCCCCGCCTGGACGGCGCCTCCCGGTGAATCAATATAAATAGAAATAGGAGCCTCACCGTCTTCCCGCATCAGGTACATGAGAACCTGCATAAATTCATTCGCCATATCATCCGTAATCTCACCTTCAATGAAAACCTTCCTTTCGGATAACAGCTGGCTTTTGACCGGGATCAGCGACATACCGCGGCTGTTCCTTACAATGATCTCCATAAAACCTCTCCTTTCCCTGTCATCTTCCCGTTCCGGGAATTATCAGCCTGATTTTCAGGCACACCTTTCCGTCCATGGCAGTACTGTATTTCTTAAGTACAGGTACAGTATACAAAAACATTCAGGCGTTCTCATCTGCGTATCAGAAAATTTTGTTATAAAAAACTGCTGCACCGTATTTTTCATACGATGCAGCAGTTTTTTACATCAGCTGTAAACTGTTCCTGTTTTAAAAACTTTTATCTGCTTTC